>NZ_CP123620.1:3666949-3972528 GCF_029873215.1 Nocardioides sp. BP30
CCACGTGGGTCTCACGCGCGAGCGGCAGCGCCGCCGACGGGTCGCCGCCCTGCGCGGCGATCATCGCCCGCCATACGTCCATCGCACGCCCGGACGCGAGCACCTCGGCCGGGTCGACGTCGGTGACGCCGGCGCCCGCCAGCATCTCCCGCGCCAGCGCCACCGTCAGCTCGACCACGTCGGCGGGACCGCCGCCGGCCAGCACCTCGACGGACTCGGCCACCTCGAGCGCGTTGCCGGCGGTGCGCCCGAGCGGGGTGGACATGTCGGTGAGCAGCGCGACGGTGCGGACGCCGGCGTCGGTGCCCAGGTCGACCATGGTGCGCGCCAGCTCCTGGGCGTCGGCCAGCGACTTCATGAAGGCGCCGGTGCCCACCTTCACGTCGAGCACCAGCGCCCCGGTGCCCTCCGCGATCTTCTTGCTCATGATCGAGGAGGCGATCAGCGGGATCGACTCCACCGTGCCGGTGACGTCCCGCAACGCGTAGAGCTTCTTGTCCGCCGGGGCCAGTCCGGCACCGGCGGCGCAGATGACCGCACCGACGTCCTCGAGCTGGGCGAACATCGCCTCGTTGCTCAGCGACGCCTGCCAGCCCGGGATCGACTCCAGCTTGTCGAGCGTGCCGCCGGTGTGGCCCAGGCCGCGACCCGACAGCTGTGGCACTGCCACCCCGCAGGCGGCCACCAGCGGAGCGAGCGGGAGGGTGATCTTGTCCCCGACGCCGCCGGTGGAGTGCTTGTCGGCGGTCGGGCGCGACAGCGAGCCGAAGGACATCCGCTCACCGGTGGCGATCATCGCCGCCGTCCAGCGGGCGATCTCGCGGCGACCCATTCCGCGCAGCAGGATGGCCATGTTGAGCGCAGCCATCTGCTCGTCGGCGACCCGACCGTCGGTGTAGGCACGGATCACCCAGTCGATCTGGCTGTCGCTGAGCTCGCCGCCGTCACGCTTGGCGTGGATCACCTCGATCACGTCGTGGGCGTCGTCGGCCACGGGTGCGGGGGTCTCGGTCATGTCAGGTCCTCGGGTCCGAAGGCGTCGGGAAGTACGTCGGTCATCGTCCGCTCGCCGCGAGGGGTGAGCAGCACCAGGGACGGACCGCCGTTCTCGTGCAGCAGCTGGCGGCAGCGGCCGCACGGCATGATCAGCTCGCGCTCCCCGTTGACGCACACGAAGTGGGTCAGCCGGCCACCGCCGGTCAGGTGCAGCTGCGAGACCAGACCGCATTCGGCGCAGAGCGTCACGCCGTACGCCGCGTTCTCGACGTTGCACCCGCTGACGATCCGGCCGTCCTCGACCAGGGCCGCGGCCCCCACCGAGAAGCCGGAGTACGGCGCGTACGCGTGCTCGGCAGCGGACTCGGCGGCCGCCCGCAAGGTGGCCCAGAGCTGCGTGGCGGCCGTCGCCTCACTGCTTGACATAGGGCTCTCCGTCGGCGGCGGGCGCACGGACCTTCCCGACCAGGCCGGCCACGGCGACGATCGTGGCGACATAGGGCAGCATCGCCAGGAAGTAGGACGGGATGGCGTGGGTGTTGATGGACAGGTTGTTCTGCAGCGCGATCGCGAAGCCGAACAGCAGCGCCGCAGCGGTGGCCCCGCGCGGGGACCAGCGGCCGAAGATGACCGCCGCCAGCGCGATGAAGCCGTTGCCGGAGGTGATGTTCTTGGCGAAGCCGCCGACCGACCCGATCGTGAAGTAGGCACCGCCCAGGCCGGCGATCGCCGACCCGATCAGGACGTTGCGGTAGCGCAGCGCGAGGACCTTGATGCCCACGGTGTCGGCGGCCTTCGGGTGCTCGCCGATGGCGCGCGTGCGCAGGCCCCACCGGGTGCGGAAGAGGGCCACGTCGACACCGAAGATCAGGATGTAGGTCAGATAGACGACGATGTTCGCCTCGAAGAACAGCGGCCCGATCACCGGGATCGAGTGCAGCAACGGGATGTCGATCTCGCCCAGCACGCCCGGGGTGTTGAACTTCTCGCTGTCGGTCTGCATGAAGGCGTCGAACAGGAAGCCGGTCAGGCCGGCCGCCAGCACGTTGAGCACCACGCCGAGCACCACCTGGTTGACCAGGTAGCGGATCGCGAAGACAGCCAGCAGCACGCCCATGAAGGCGCCGGCGGCGAGGGCGCCGAACAGGCCGACCCACGTCACCGCGACGCTGCCGACCAGGGCCGCCGCCCAGGCCCCGGCCAGCATCTGACCCTCGATGGCGACGTTGATGACGCCGGAGCGCTCGCACATCACCCCGGCGAGAGCGCCCAGGATCAGGGGGACCGAGAGCCCGATCGAGTTCTGCAGGAGGCCGACCACGTCGATGTCGGGGTTGTTCCCCTGGGTGGAGACCCAGGAGAAGAACGCGACCATGAACAGCACGAACACGATCCCTGCCACCCATGGCGTGGACCGGCTGCCGAAGCCCCGCACCGCCTGCCAGGCGGCGACGCCCAGCAGCACCACGCCGATGACGATGACCGTCGCCTTGGCCGGCAGGGAGACGGTGTGCCCGTCGAAGACGAGGTGGGCGGTGCCGCCGTGCACGGCCAGGCCCAGCCACACCAGCGAGATCAGGCCCAGCACGGCGTAGGCGGCCGCGCGCAGCAGTCGCGTGCGGGTGCCGAGCGCTGTGTCGACGACGACCTCGTGGTCGACGGTCAGGTCCTCCGACTCCACGGCCGCGGTCATCCGTTCCACCCCTTCGCGAGCTCGGCACCCACGGAGGAGCCGGATGTCTTGAGCCGGTAGATCGCGCGGATCAGCGCGGGTGCGGCGATGAAGAGCACGATCAACGACTGGATCACCTGGACCAGCTCGATCGGCGCGTACTGCTGCATCAGGGGGCCACCGGCGCGCAGGGCGCCGAAGAGCAGGCCCGCGAAGACGGTGCCGACCGGGTTGGCCCGACCCAGCAGCGCCACGGTGATGGCGTCGAAGCCGATGCCGCCGTCGATGTCGCTGGTGATCTGCGGGTTCGTGCCGAGCACCTGGGAGACGCCGGCCAGTCCGCACAGCGCACCGGAGATCAGCATCACCACGATGTAGCTGTTCTCGACGTGCATGCCGGCGGTCCGGGCGGCGAACGGGTTGGCCCCCACCGCCCGCAGCCGGAAGCCGAGCCGGCTGTACTTCAGCAGCCACCACACCAGCGCGGCGGCCGCGAGCGACAGGATGAGTCCGAGGTGGACGCGCAGGCTGCTGCCGAGCAGCAGCGGCAGCGTCGCGTTGTGGTCCACCGGGTTGGCGATCGCCTGGCCGTACGGCGGGGCCTGGAAGCCCTTGACCGAGAGCAGGTAGCCCAGGAGGTTGATGGCGACGTAGTTGAGCATGATGGTCGTGATGACCTCGTGCGCTCCGGTGCGGGCCTTCAGGAAGCCGGCGATGCCGCCCCACAGCGCGCCGCCGAGGATGCCGGCCAGGATCGCGGCGATCAGGTGGAGGCCGGCCGGCAGGTGCCAGTGGAAGCCCACGAACCCGGCGAACACGGCACCGATGATGATCTGGCCCTGGCCGCCGATGTTGAACAGCCCGGCGCGGAAGGCCACGCCGACGGCGAGACCGCCGGCGATCAGCGGCGTGGCGTTGGTCAGCGTCTCCGAGATCGGGCCGAGGTAGCCCGAGAGCGTGCCGTTGGAGGCGGTGTGCGGGTTGAAGATCGCGCCGTAGAAGAGTGCTTGGTAGGTGTGCCAGATGGCCGACCAGGCGAACCGGAACGTGTCGCCCGGATAGTGCGCGAAGTACTGCAGCGAGTCGCGGGTCTGCTTGTCGGAGATGGCGATCAGCACGGCCGAGATCACCAGCGCCGTCACGAACGAGAGCACGGTGACCAGCGCGGTGTCCCACGCCTGGCCGCGGCGCCGCGCGGGCGTCGATGCAGGTGCGGGCGCCGGGGTGGGGGCCGGCGTCTGTGCGGTGGTGGCGCTCATCGGGTCGCTCCCGTGTTCTGCTCGCCCGCGCTCGGGGCGTCGGCCTGGCCGGCCATCAGCATGCCGATCTCCTCTGCGTCGGTGCCGGCGGGCACCTCACCGATGATCTTGCCGCGGTACATGACCCCGATCCGGTCGGCGAGGCCGAGGACCTCGTCGAGCTCGCTGGAGATCAGGATGACCGCAGCGCCGTTGTCGCGCTCGGCGACGATCCGCTTGTGCACGAACTCCATCGACCCCACGTCGAGTCCGCGGGTCGGCTGGGCCACGATCAGCAGCTTCAGCGGGCGCGACATCTCCCGCGCGAGCACCACCTTCTGCTGGTTGCCACCCGACAGGGTCGAGGCGGCGTGGTCGACCGAGGAGGTCCTGACGTCGAACTCCTCGACCTTGCTCGCGGCGTGCTGTGCGATGTGCTTGAGGTCCAGGTTGAGCCGGCCCGAGTAGGGCTGCTGGTCGTAGAGGTCGAGCACCATGTTCTCCGCGACCGAGAAGCTGGAGACGAGGCCGTCGTGCAGGCGGTCCTCGGGGACGTAGCCCACCCCGAGGCCGAGGATGTCGTCGACGCTCATCCGGGTGACGTCCACACCGGCGATCCTGATGCTGCCCGCCGTGGCCCGGTCGAGGCCGACGATAGCCTCGGTGAGCTCGGTCTGGCCGTTGCCCTGCACGCCGGCGAGGGCGTAGATCTCGCCGCCCCTGACGGTGAAGCTGACGTCGTCGACGGTGACCGCGCCGGCGTCGTCCAGGACGCGTACGCCGGAGACCTCGACCACGTCGGGCCCCGGCTGCGCCGGCTCCTTGTCGACGTTGAGCTTGACCGGACGACCGACCATCAGCGAGGCGAGCTCGGCCGGCGAGGAGTCCGGGGATGCCGTGCCGACGACCTTCCCGCGCCGGATCACGGTGATCTTGTCCGCGACCGCCCGGACCTCGCGCAGCTTGTGCGTGATGAACACGATCGCGGTGCCGCTCTCCTTGAGCGAGACCATGATCTTCATCAGGTCGTCGGTCTCCTGCGGGGTGAGCACGGCGGTGGGCTCGTCGAGGATGAGCACCTGGGCGTCGCGCACGAGCGCCTTCAGGATCTCCACGCGCTGCTGCACGCCCACCGGCAGGTCCTGCACCAGCGCGTCGACCGGGACGGCGAGGCCGTAGCGCTGGGAGATCTCCTGGACCTCGCGGCGAGCACGCCGACGGTCCAGGAACCGCAGCAGCCCGGCGCTGGTCCGCTCGTGCCCGAGCTCGATGTTCTCCGCCACGGTGAACACGGGGATCAGCATGAAGTGCTGGTGGACCATGCCGATGCCGGAGGCCATCGCATCGCCCGGCCCGGTGAACGTCACCGGCTGGTCGTCGATGAGGATCTCGCCCTCGTCGGGCTGGTAGAGCCCGTAGAGGACGTTCATCAGCGTGCTCTTGCCGGCGCCGTTCTCGCCCAGCAGCGCATGGATCTCCCCCGGCTCGACGACCAGATCGATGTGGTCGTTGGCGGTCAGAGAGCCGAAGCGCTTGGTGATTCCCCGAAGTTCGAGCTTCACCGCACCTCCTTGGTCGATCTCACACTAGTGGGCACGAAAGCGTCGCGGGGGAGCCCAGGGCTCCCCCGCGACCGTTCGTCGTACTGTTCAGATCAGCGTCACTGAGGCTGGCTCGGCGAGGTGATCTTGATGGCGCCCGACTCGATGTCGGAGGTGATCTTGCTCAGCGCGTCCTTGACGTCCTGCGGGACCTTGGAGTCGAAGTCGTGGAACGGCGCCAGACCGGTGCCGCCGTTCTGCAGGGTGCCGACGTAGTTGCCCGTCGGGTAGGTCCCGCTGCCGACCTGCTTCATGTAGTCCTGCACCGACTGGGACAGACCCTTGGTCACCGAGGTGATGAAGTACTTGCCGTACTGCGCGGCGCTCTCGTAGCCGTCGGTGTCGACCCAGATCAGGTTGACCTTGCCGCCCGAGGCCTCCGCCGCGGCACCCGCGCCCAGACCCGAGCCGCCGGCGACCGGGAAGATGATGTCGGCGCCCTGCTGGATCATCGCCTGGGTGATCGACTTGCCCTTGTTCTGGTCGGTGAAGGAACCGGCGAAGGTGCCGCCCTTCTGGTTCTTCTCGTCCCAGCCGAGCACCTTGACGTTCTTCTTCATCTGCTGGTTGTAGTACTGGACGCCCTCCCAGAAGCCGTCCATGTAGATCGTCACCGGCGGGATGTTGAGCCCGCCCCAGGTGCCGACGGTGCCGGACTTGCTCATCGCCGCGGCGAGGTAGCCACCGAGGAAGCCGCCCTGGGCGGTGTTGAACTCGAGGCCGTAGACGTTGCTGGCGGTCGACGGGTTGTCGATCTCGGCGTAGTGCTGGTTCGGGTTGGCCGTCGCGATCTTCTTGACGTTGTCGGCCATCAGGCCGCCCACGGCGATGATCGTGTTGCAGCTGGCGTTGGTCTGCGCGGTCAGGTTGGGCGTGTAGTCGTTGCTCGTGTTCGAGGCGACGTACGACGGGGTGATGTTGGGGTTGGCCTTGGCGGCGGCCTGCAGGCCGTCCCAGGAGGACTGGTTGAACGACTTGTCGTCGACACCGCCGGTGTCGAGGACCATGCAGGCCTTGATCTTGGCGCCGCTGGCGCTGGTCGAGGCGCCCGCGCTCGAGCTGCCCGAGGCGTTGCTGTCCGAGGCGTTGTTGTCGGCCTTGCTGGAACAGCCGGCCGCGATCAGCGCGACGGCGCCCATCGCGGCAAGGGTCTTGGCAACGTGACGCAAAGGTCCTCCTTGGGATGGCGGCAGCCCGTCCGGCGCCGCTCGGATGCGGCCCACATTAAGGCAGCGCTCAGCCGCGGGACACCGCGTTGCGCGGACGGATACATGTTTGTTACTCAGCGGCGACGTGCGGGGGTTCGACGGGCGCCCCGGAGACGTCGTCGTACGCCGCCAGCAGGCGATCGGCGGCCACCGTCGCCGGCAGCTCCCCCGCGAGCACCTGCTCGCTCACCTCTCGACGGATCGCGCGTACGCCGGCCGAGTGCCGCAGCCGCTGGTCGAGCTCGTCGCGGACCAGCGCCCAGGTGAACTCGAGCTGCTGCTGGGCGCGCTTGTGCCGCAGTCCCTCCTCGCCGAGGTGGTCGCGGTGGGCCATCACCTGGTCCCAGACACCGTCGACGTCGTGCCCGGTCAGCCCCGACGCCGTCACCACCGGCGGCACCCACTCGCCACGACCCCGGACCAGTCGCAGTGCCCCGGAGAGCTCGCGCGCGGCAGCGCGCGCCTGCCGGGCCCGCGCCTCGTCGGCCGGATCGGCCTTGTTGACCGCGACCACGTCGGTGATCTCGAGGATGCCCTTCTTGATGCCCTGCAGCTGATCACCGGTGTTGGCGATGGTGAGGAAGAGGAAGGTGTCGACCATCCCCGCGACGGTGACCTCGGACTGGCCGACGCCGACGGTCTCGACCAGGACCACGTCGTACCCGGAGGCCTCCAGCACTGTCATCGCCTGGACCGTCGCGCGTGCCACACCGCCGAGGGTGCCGGCGCTCGGGCTGGGCCTGATGAACGCGTTCGGGTCCACGGCCAACCGGGCCATCCGGGTCTTGTCGCCCAGGACGGAGCCGCCGGTGCGGACGCTGGAGGGGTCGACGGCGAGCACGCCGACACGGTGTCCCTGACCGGTGAGCAGCGTCCCGAGCGACTCGATGAACGTGGACTTGCCGACGCCGGGAACCCCCGAGATCCCGACCCGCACCACGCCGAGAGGTCCACTTCCGCGGGTCGAGTGGTCACTTTCGGCGAGCCGGGTCAACAGCTCGCGCGCCTGCTCGCGGTGGGCGGGCTTGGTGGACTCCACCAGGGTGATCGCCCGCGAGACGGCCGCCCGGCGGCCCTCCCGGATCCCGTCGAGGAGGTCGCGCACGCGGTCGGCAGGCATGGGCGACAGGCTACCCAGCCGGCCAGGTGCCCTGCCGATGGCCGGGCCGAGGACGGACGCGCGCCCCGGCTGCCGGAGCAGCCAGGGCGCGCGCGGTGTGGCAGGCGGGTGGCGGTCAGCGCCTGACCTTCACCGCCGCACTGGTCACGACCGTCGGCAGCAGGCCGCTGCTCGAGCCGGTGACCTTCACCTTGATCCGCTTGCCGGCGTACGTCGCCTTCACCTTCAGCTTGGCTCCGGTGCCGACCTTCTTGCCGTTCACCGTCCACTCGTAGGTGAAGTGCGTGCCGGCCGACCACGAGCCCCGGGACAGGTGGACCTTCAGCCTGCTGCCGACCCGGGCCTTGCCCGTGATCTTGACGGCATGGCTCCGCACGTGGGGCTGGGCCGGCGTCCGGACGTCGGCACCCAGGGTGGCACCGCCGTCCAGGACGCCCACGGTCGCTCGGTACGCCGTCCCGCCGGCCAGTCCGGTGAAGACCGCGTGCCCGACGTCGGACCAGACCTGCTGGGTCGCGACGGTCCGGCCGTTCCGGCTCAGCGTCACCTTCAGGACCGACGGGACCGAGGCGGTGGTGGCCGTCCAGCCCACCCGCACCTGCGACCAGGACAGCGCCTGGGCGCTCACCTTGGTGACCGATGCCTGCGGCAGCACCGTGAACGACTGCGAGGAGGTGTACGCCGACGTGCCGATGGCGTTGATCGCCGCGACGGCCGCCTTGTAGTCACCGCCGGCCACGTTCTTGAACGTGTGGCTGGTGGTGCCGGCCGGGACGGTGACGGGCGTGCCACCGCCGAGACGCACCGAGTAGCCGGTGATGGGCGACCCGTTGTCCACCGGAGCGGTCCAGGTCACCGTCACGGCCGAGCCGGAGACCGAGACCGACGGAGCGTCGGGGTCGGCCGGCACCAGCGCGGCGATCGGCACCGACGCACTGTAGGTGGCGGCCGGCGAGTCGCCCTGGGCGTTGGTCGCCACCACCGCGACCTGATAGGAGTACCCGCGCGCCAGGTTGGTGAAGGTGGCGCTCAGCGTGGCCGGCCCGACCACCCGCGGCGCGACCGCCGCGGGACCGCCGGTGAGGGTGACGGTGTAGCCGGTGAGGTCGGAGTTGCCGTCATCGGTCGGAGCCGCCCACACGACCGTCAGCGTCTGACCGCTGGCGGCGGCCGAGACGGCGTTCGGCGGCTGGGGCACCGTCGTCGCCTTGGCGACCAGCCCGTCGATGGCCGCCTGGAGGGCGGTCGTCTCGGTGGCGTAGGCGGCGTCGGTGGCGGTGTCGTCCGCCACCATCGCCCGGGCTGTGGTGAGCTCGTTGGTGAGGGCGGCCACGGACGCGTCGGTGTAGCGCTTGGTCACGATGGCCGACGCGTCGCCGACCGTCGCCATCAGCCCACGTCGTGCTCGGGTCTCGAGCTGGGCGGCGGCCTGCGTCAGGAGCCGGGTCGCGGCGCTGATGTCGGAGCCCACCGCAGCGTCGTCGTCGAGGACGCTCGCCGCCTGCGCCATGGCGGCGGTGAAGGACGTGAAGTCGATGTCGACGTAGGAGGCGCCCTGGGTCAGCAGCGGCTTCTCGGTGTCGTACAGCGACTGCAGGCCGGTCTTGTCGACCCCGTAGTTGAAGGTGAAGGAGATCAGGTTCGCGACGTAGTTGGGCAGGCCGCTGACCGGGGTGGTGTGCATGACGACGAAGACGTTGTGCTGGCCGGTCAGGACGGCGGGAAGCGTCAGCGTCGCCTTGCCGTCGACGCTCCACGTCGTACCGGTGTACGGCAACGGGACCGAGGCCACGGGAGTGCCGGTCATCGAGTCCAGATAGACGTCGACCCGGGAGTTGGCTCCGTCACGGGTGGAGTTGTTCACGTAGCGGACCGACACCGAGGTCACCGTCTTGTTGAAGCTGATGCCGTCGTACTCCAGCCAGGCGCCGTCGGAGGTGCCGCCGACGTCCTGGACACTGCCGCTGGTGAGGGTGCTGGTCTCGGTCTTCAGCGGGGTCCCGCTCCACGCGGTGTAGTTGACGGCCGGGATCGAGACGCTGTCGGTGTTGTCGGTCGGCGCGACGAACGTCAGGTCGCCGATGTTGCCGACGTAGGGCAGTGCACTGCTGTAGGTGGCGTGCATGACGATGTAGACGTCGTGCGTGCCGCTGACAGGGCTGGGCAGGTTCACCGTGGCGGTGCCGTCGCTGGACCATGTCGTCCCGGTGGCCGGCAGCGGGACGTTGACCAGCGGGGTGCCCGACCTCGAGTCGAGGTAGACGTCGATGTTGGCGTCGGCCGGGACCCGGGTCGAGTTGGCGATGTAATGCACCTTGAGCTGGGTGGCGGCGTGGTCGAAGTTGACCCCCGCCCAGTGGACCCAGTCGCCGTTGTGGGTGTTGGCGATGGCGGTGAAGCTGGCCCCGGAGGCCGTGTCGGTCTCGGTCTTCAGGGTGTTGCTGCCGACGCTCACCCCGTCACCGCCCCAGTCGGTGCGGCCGTCGGGGGTGAGCACGACGTTGTTGTCGACGGGCGCGGTGTCAGCGCTGTTGGCGAACTGCAGCCAGTAGACGTTGGCCACCCAGTGCAACGCCGTGGACCCGTCGGCGTTGGAACCGGTGAAGACGAAGTAGATCGTGTTGGCGCCGGCGAGCGCGGCCTTGTCCGTGATGGTCGCCGTCGCGGTCTTGGTCAGGCTGAAGCCGGTCGCGGTGGGCGGGGTGGCGACCGTCGCGACCAAGGTGCCGGTCGGCGAGCCGACCCGGACCTCGACAGCCGCATTGGCATAGCCGTCGTTCGAGGCGCCCTGGTAGGCGACCGAGATCTGATCGGGCACGTCGTCGGCCGGGAACGAGACGCCCTGGAAGGCGATCCACGAGCCGGGACGCACCTGACCGATGTGGTCTCCCTCCTTGTTGATGTCCTGGTCGAACCCGGTGGACTGCAGGTCGTAGTCCACGGCCTGCATCTGGCCCAGGCCACCTCCGCTCAGCACGAGGGCGTTCATCGCCGCTGAGAGGTCCGAGTCGGCGTCCTGGAGCTGGTCGTCGGTCGCCGAGTCGGTCGCCAGCACGGTCCTGGCGGTGTCGCGGGCTGTCACGAAGGCGGCGTACGTCGCGTTGGTGTAACCGCCCTGGACCACCAATCGGGCCTCGGCGTAGTCGCTCTGCAGCTGGGCGCGCCAGCGCCCGGTGACCAGGATGGTGAACGGGTCGCGGCTGTCGAGGCCGGTGCCGGTGACCTGATCGGCGGTGACCCCGCCAGCCAGCGCGGCATCCCGCAGCTGGACGGCGAACTTCGCCTTCTGCTGGCTTGGAAGCGTTCCGGAGACGTGCACCGTCAGCGTGGTGGCGCTGGCGCGGATGACCTTGGCGGTGACTCCGTCGGGTAGCCCGGTGACCTCGACCTGGCCGTCGGCGGTGAAGTCCTCGCCGTCGGTGCCGGCGAAGGTCGCTCCCGCAAGGGTCAGGTGGAGGTCGCCGTCGACTCCCCCACTCGCGTCAGCGGTGAGGCTGGTGACGTCGGAGGTCACGGTGGCGCCCGCGGGCTGGGTGGCTGCCGCCGTACTCATCGAGAACGGCGCGGCCCCCTGCGTGCCCCAGGTCGAGGGCTGGGAGCCCATGGTGGCGGCGAAGGTGCCGTTGCCGACCAGCGCGGAGTAGTCGACCCAGGTGTTGCCGTAGGCCTTGCCGTCGAGCGTCGCCGACTGGATGTAGTAGTCGTCGGAGGAGACGCCGTCGGCGGTCACGGTGAAGCTGGTGCCGTCGGGGTGGGTGATGTCGACACGCGGGAAGAACGGCGAGCCGACCTGGTACTGCGTGGTGCCGGCGGTCACCGGGTAGAGCCCGACCGCTGCCGCGACGAACGTCGAGGACATGGCGCCGGTGTCGTCGTCCATCGTGGGCAGGAAGCCGTCGGGGGTGTTCTGGAAGACCTTCTGCTTGATCGGCGGCGTCAGCTGCCCGTTCGACGACGGCGGGGTGTTGTTGTCGGTCTGGCCGGTCGCGATGTAGTTCTGCCAGGTCTCCTTGGTGTACAGGTCGCGGACCCACTTCTGGGTCTTGGCCGGCTCACCGACATAGTTGAACAGGTACGGCGTCTGCAGGTCGACCTCGTTCGCGTTCGACTTCAGCATCTTGGTGCCGTCGTCGGGCGCCTCCTCGCCGAAGTAGTTGCTCAGCGCGTCCGCCGCGGCGGCGGTGCCGCCCATGTCCTTGATCAGGCCCGCCAGGTCCTGCGACGGGTACCAGTTGAACTGCCACAGCGTGCCCTGGTAGAGCTTCGCCGCCTGGAAGGCGGTGGGGTCGTCGTTGCCGAAGGCGCCGGAGGCGTCCTTGGAAGCCAGCAGGCCGACCTGGGTGCCGTCGGCCAGCGTGGCGCCCCCCGGCTTGATCACGTTGGCGTAGTTGCCGGCGCGCTTGGCGTACATGGTGGCGTCGGCGGTGTTGCCGACCTGCTGGGCGATCACCGACATGGCGTAGTCGTCGTACGACGCCGCGACGGTGTTGCCGGGGTCGCTGGGGAGGTAGCCGAGCGCTGTCGCGGAGGCGCTGTACTGGTTCTCGTTGGCGGCGATCGCCGGGTAGGCCTTGGCCAGTCCGTCGAGGTGGACGCCCTTGGCGATCGCGTCCGCGATCACGATCGAGGCGCGCTCGAAGCGGACGGTCGGGACGGACTGCACGAGGCTGCTCAGTGACGCGTTGCCGGTGTTGGCATCGGCATCGAAGAGGTCGACCAGCGACTGCACCTCGTCGTCGTACACGCCCGGATACAGGTACGCCATGATCGAGTACTTGCGGAAGTCGTCCCACGTGCCCCACCCGTCGTAGTGGGTGTAGCCGTCGGCCTGGTGCACCTTCCCGTCCACGCCGCGGTAGGTGCCGTCGGTGCTGGTCGCGTTCACCGGCGTCAGATTCATCCGGTAGAGGCTGGTGTAGAAGATCTTCTCCAGGTCGCCCGTCGGATCGGTGGCGACGTCGTTGCTGACCGCGACCTGCCCGAGGGTCTGCTGCCACGCGTCGTGCGTCGCCTGCTCGACGTCGTCGAACGACGCGCCCGTCAGCTCGGCCGCCCGGTCGCGCTTGGCCTGGGCCACGCTGATCGGGGAGAGCGTGGTGGTCAGCTGGACCGACTGCCCGGCGCTGACGTCGAAGCTCATCACCGCACCGGTGTCGGTGCCCGAGCGCTCCGTGGCCGAGGTCAGGGCGCCGCCCGCGGAGCCCCAGGTCTTCACGCCGGCGACCGGCGTGTCGGTGACCGAGTCGAAGTAGAGCTTGTAGGTGTTGCCGTTGAAGTTCCCGACGACGTCTCCGCTGAGCTCGGCACGCCCGTCCGCCAGCGTGGTCACGCTGAGGTCGGAGGCGTTGCGGCCGGTGAAGTTGTTCGCCAGGTCGAAGACCAGCGAGGTCCGGCCGGCGGCCGGGAAGGTGAACTTCTCCAGGCCGCTGCGCACCGTGGCGGTGAGCTGCGCGTCGATGGTGCCCTGCGAGGCCTGCAGCCCCACCTGGTAGTAGCCCGGCGTGGCGGTCTCGTCGGTGTGCGAGAAGGGCAGCGCGTAGGTGCTCGTGTCAGGCCTGCTGGTGTAGCTCTGGTAGGTCGGCACCACCAGCAGGTCGCCGCCGCCGCCCGAGCCGCCGACGCCGTCGAGGTTGGTCAGCGTGAAGCCCGCGATCTTGGACGCCCCGTAGTCGTAGCCCGAGTGCGCCGACCCCTTCGGCGAGGTGAGCGGGTTCGGCTTGGCCAGCCCGTGGGGAGCCTCGGCGCCCGGCAGGTTCTGACCGTGGTCGCCCTGGGTCGACATGAACGGGTTGACCTGGGTGGTGGCGTCCGCGCTGGGGTCGGTGGCGGTCGCCGCGACCGCGGACAGGGGGCCCGCGGCGTGCGCTGCTACGGGCGTCAGGGCGAGTCCGCCGACCGTGACCAGGGTGGTCGCGGCGATGAGCGGGCGGAGCAGGCGAGGCACGTGCGTGCCTCGGGGGGATGGTGTGGGCATGCGGCTGCTTTCCTCGATCTCACGTGTGGGGGCGCTCCAAGGAGCCGCCCCGACGCTAGGGACCGGGAATGAACGAGCGGCGTCCACCCGTGAAAAGTAAAGATGCCGACCGGCGGCTGTCAGCCGTCTATTGGGTGAACCGTTTCAAAGGTTCGTCCATCAGGGCCGCCGCGACCGCTCACCGACCGCGCTGTGCCGGCTCAGACGTCCAGCTGCTCGCGCAGCCGGGCGAGGAGATCGAGCGCGGAGTCGGCGATGACGGTGCCGGGCAGGAAGACCGCCGAAGCACCCATTTCCCGCAGGGTGGGTACGTCGTCGGGCGGGATCACACCGCCGATGACGATCATGATGTCCGGCCGGCCCTGCTCGGCCAGCGCCTGCTTGAGCGCCGGCAGCAGCGTGAGGTGCCCGGCCGCGAGCGAGGAGACCCCCACGATGTGGACGTCGGCGTCCACCGCCTGCTGGGCGACCTCCTCGGGGGTGGAGAACAGCGGGCCTACGTCGACGTCGAAGCCGAGGTCGGCGAACGCGGAGACGACGACCTTCTGGCCGCGGTCGTGCCCGTCCTGGCCCATCTTGGCCACCAGGATGCGCGGGCGACGGCCCTCGGCCTCCTCGAACTCCTCGGTCGCCGCCAGCACGGCGGCGACGTTGCCGGCCTCGCCGGCCTCGTCGCGGTACACGCCGGAGATCGTACGGATCACCGCCTGGTGCCGGCCCCACACCTTCTCCATCGCGTCGCTGATCTCACCGACGGTGGCCTTGGCACGCGCGGCGTCGACGGCGAGCTCGAGGAGGTTGCCCTCGCCGGAGCCGGCGGCGTGCGTGATCGCCTCCAGGGTGCGCCGTACGTCGTCGTCGTCGCGCTCGGCGCGCAGCCGCTCCAGCTTCGCCACCTGCTGGCGGTAGACCTCGTCGTTGTCGACCTTGAGGACCTCGAGCGGGTCCTCGGCCGGCAGCCGGAACGTGTTGACGCCGATCACCTTCTGCTGACCGGAGTCGATCCGGGCCTGGGTGCGGGCGGCGGCCTCCTCGATGCGCATCTTCGGGATGCCCTGCTCGATGGCCTTGGCCATACCGCCTGCCGCCTCCGCCTCCTGGATGTGCGCCCAGGCGCGCTCGGCCAGGTCGTGGGTGAGCCGCTCCACGTAGTAGGAGCCGCCCCACGGGTCGATGGTGCCGGTGGTCCCGCTCTCCTGCTGCAGCAGGAGCTGGGTGTTGCGGGCGATGCGCGCGGAGAAGTCGGTCGGCAGCGCGATCGCCTCGTCGAGGGCGTTGGTGTGCAGCGACTGGGTGTGTCCCTGGGTCGCGGCCATCGCCTCGATCGCGGTGCGGCCGACGTTGTTGAAGACGTCCTGGGCCGTCAGCGACCAGCCGGAGGTCTGGGAGTGGGTGCGCAGGCTCAGCGACTTGGGGTTCGACGGATCGAACTGGCGCACCAGCCGCGACCACAGCGCGCGGGCGGCGCGCATCTTGGCGACCTCCATGAAGAAGTTCATCCCGATCGCCCAGAAGAACGACAGCCGCGGCGCGAAGGCATCGACGTCCATGCCGGCCGCCAGACCGGCGCGGATGTACTCCACGCCGTCGGCCAGCGTGTAGGCGAGCTCGAGGTCGGCCGTCGCTCCGGCCTCCTGCATGTGGTAGCCGGAGATGGAGATGGAGTTGAACCGCGGCATCCTCGTCGAGGTGAAGGCGAAGATGTCGGAGATGATCCGCATCGAGGGCACCGGCGGGTAGATATAGGTGTTGCGGACCATGAACTCCTTGAGGATGTCGTTCTGGATCGTCCCCGAGAGCTGCTCCGGCTTCACCCCCTGCTCCTCGGCAGCCGCGATGTAGAGCGCCATCACCGGCAGCACCGCGCCGTTCATCGTCATCGAGACCGACATCTGGTCCAGCGGGATCCCGTCGAACAGCGTGCGGGTGTCGTAGATCGAGTCGATCGCCACCCCCGCCATGCCGACATCCCCGCGCACCCGCGGGTGGTCGGAGTCGTAGCCGCGGTGGGTGGCCAGGTCGAACGCGACCGAGAGCCCCTTCTGACCGGCCGCGAGGTTGCGGCGGTAGAACGCGTTGGACTCCTCGGCGGTGGAGAACCCGGCGTACTGCCGGATGGTCCACGGCTGGGTGGTGTACATCGTCGGGTACGGGCCACGCAGGAACGGCGAGAGGCCGGGCCAGGTGTCCAGACCGTCGAGGCCCTCGACGTCGGCGGCGGTGTAGAGCGGCTTGATCTCGATGCCCTCGGGACTCTGCCACGCCTCCCCCGACCCGGTCGAGGAGCTGGACGTCCCGCTCGGCCCGGCGTCGGAGGCGGCGCGCAGCGGCAGGTCGGCGAAGGATTCAGGAACGGTCACGACAGCTTCTCCCGGACTCGGTGGAGGAAGGCGAGCGCATCCACGCCCATGGCGCAGGAGTCGTCGGCATACTCGACGGGCCTCCCGGCGACGACCACGTACGTCGCACCGGCCGCGCGGAGGGCTTCGGCCGCGGCCTGGCCCCACTCGGCGTAGGCGGTGTCGGCGCCGGCCAGGCACACGACCGGCTGGCCCTGGTAGGCAGCGGCCAGGTCGCTCGGCGAGGCGGTCGCCCCGGCGACGTCGACGCCGATGCCACCGGCGGCCAGCAGGTTGGTGGCGAAGGTCGCGCGGGCGGTGTGCTGGGCGATCGGACCCAGCGTGGCGAGGAAGACGTGTCCGGCCGCGGGGTGGTCGCGCATCTCCTCGAAGGAGGCGGCGTAGCGGCGCACCCGGTCGTTGAGGGGGTCGGCCGCACGCTCGGGGAGCGTCTCGGCGAGGTGGGGGAACTCCGAGACCCCGGTGATCGGGCGCCGGCGCTTGGCGATGTCGGCCTCGCGTCGCGCCACGACCTCGGCGATGCGGGTCCGGAGGGGCTCCAGGCCGTCGCGCTCGAGCAGCTGGAACTGCTCCCAGCCGGCGTTCGCCGCGTCCGAGGTGAGCTGCTCGACGGCGTACGCGCCTCCGGCCGGGTCGGTGACCGCTGCCACGTGCGACTCGTCGATGAGCAGGTGGTTCACGTTGCGGGCGATCCGGCGGCCGAAGCCCTCCGGTCGGCCGTTGGCCGAGTCGAACGGGAGAACGGTGACGGCGTCCGCTCCGCCCACGCCGGCCGCGAAGGCGGCGACCGTGCCGCGCAGCATGTTCACGTAGGGGTCGTACTTGCTGAGCATGGGACGCGAGGTGCAGGCGTGGATCCGCATCGCACCCGGCTGCTCGCCCGACTGCTCGCTCGACTGGGGCTCGGCGCCCACCCCCGACAGCTCCAGCACGCGGGTCCACAGCTGGCGCGCGGCGCGCAGCTTGGCGATCGTGGGGAACTGCTCGTCGGTGGCCGCGAAGCGGAACTCGATCATCCCGGCGGCCTGCGCGACGGTGTGGCCGGCCGCTGTCAGCGCCCGCAGGTACTGGGTGGCGACGTAGATCCCGTAGCCCAGCTCCTGGGCGTCGCTGGCGCCGAGGTCGTGCGCGGCAGTGGCGTCGGCGACCGCCGCCAGGATGCCGTGTCGCTGGGCCAGGCGTGCCACCTCGACGAGCTCGGCGAAGGAGCTGTCGGCCGAGGGGCCGTCGGCCTCGGCACCTCGCAGGGAGGCACCGACCGGGTCGGCGCCGAGGTTCGTGTGCGGGTGCAGATCGACGCCGCGCCCGTCGGCGTACGCCACGAACGTCTCGGCGACCTGCAGCGACCCCGTCGGGGCGTCGAGCACGACCGGCGCCAGGTCCAGCAGTACGCCGTCGAGGGTCCTTGCGAGATCGGTCCGCGGGTCCGCGCTCACCCACAGGCTGGTCACGCCGCCGTCCAGATCGACCAGCGCGGCCTCGTTGGCCCGCTTCGCATCGGGGTCGGCGACCAGCGAGCGGATGTCCCACGCCCCGGTACGGGCGGGACGCACGGTGACGCTGTCGCCGCCGGGGACCCCCAGCGGCGTCACGCCGATGCCGTCCAGCGTCGTGCGGGTCAGCTTGGCCCACACCACGCTGTCGGGGTCGCCCTCGCCGATGCGGCCGCTCTTGCGCAGCACGGCGGCGGCGCCCTTCTCCCACTCCTCGCGGGTGTGAGCGTCCTCGGGCTGGGTGAGCTCGATGGAGGTCATGCGCGCACATTAGGCAGGGCGAGTGAAGTCCGCCACAGAGTGTGACGTTCCCGACCTGCGGCGCGCTGCGGACCTAGGGTGAGCGCGTGCGAGCGACCGATCCCGCCGGCGTCACCTACCGCGTGCGGCGGCGCTGGCTGCCCTGGCGGTGGCGCAGGAGGTTCTCCGCGCGCCCCTGGGACCCGGACCCGCTCGCGGGCATCGACCTCGCCGACAGCGTCACCGGAGCGATCCTCGGTGCTCTGGGCGCCATCGCCGTGGCGATCGTCCTACCGATCCTCATCCTGACGCTGATCACCGGGGCCGAGTTCCTCCTGCTCCTGCTGGTGCTTCCGATCGCTCTCGGAGCCCGGCTCTTCGGCAGGCACTGGCAGGTCGAGGTGCGCCGCGGATGGCGCCTCCTCTACGAGGTCGACGGCGGTGACTGGAACCGCTCGCGGCGGGTGATCGCCGACCTCGTCGAGCGGATCCGACTCGGCCGACTGGAGCAGGGTCGGCTCCTCGGCAGCGCCGAGCGGACCGGGCGAGCCGATCGGCGCGCGCAACGGCCGACCTCCTCCTGAGCATCCCGCTCGACCGACCTTCCCTCCGTCGCGACGGCACCAGCCGGATCATGATCGGCTCGGTCACGATGACGTTCCTCCGCCTGGCCGACAGCACCCAGGTGAGGGTCGACGCCTACCGGGCCGGGGTGGCCGCCACGCTGATCGCCGAGCAGCGGCAGAGAACAGCCTGCCTGCGGAGGAGTTCAGCCGACATCCACTCGCCGATCGCCCTCCCGCCACCTGGAACAGGCACCGTCGTTCACATGAGGATCGCGCTCGTCACCGACACCTTCTACCCCGCGACGGACGGCGCCACCACCACGCTCAAGGCGATCGCCGACCGGCTCATCGAGACCGGCCACGAGGTGCAGTTCATCGCACCGGGTCCGGGCCTGACCAGCTACAACCGCAGCCGCGTCGTACGGGTGAACCCGATCGCGAAGCCGGGCGGCCAGGTGCGGGCGGCACTCGCACGGTTCGAGCCCGACCTGGTGCACGTCACCAACCCCGGCCGGCTCGGCCGCAAGGCGCTCAAGCACGCCCGGACGCTCGGCCTGCGCACCGTGGCCGTCCAGCAGTCGCCGGTGCCCGACGCCACCGCCGAGTACTGGCGCTCGCGGGTCGCCGACCGCGCGGACCGGCTCGTCGTCACCGCCCGCTGGATGGTCGAGCGGCTCGCCGACCTCGACGTCGAGGCCGAGCTGTGGCTGCCCGGTGTCGACACGGCGGCGTTCTCCCCCACGCTGCGCGATCCGTGGCTGGCGGAGAAGTGGTCGCGCGCACGCCGACCCGACGGCCCTCGGATCGTCGTCGGGTACGTCGGTGCGCTCGCCAAGCGCCACGGCGTGCGCCAGCTGGCGGCACTGCGCACCGTGCCCGGCATCCGGCCGGTGATCATCGGCGACGGCGCCCAGCGCGGCTGGCTCGAGCAGCGGCTGCCCGAGGCGCGGTTCACCGGTCCGCTCGCCTGCGGTGACCTGGCCACGGCCCTGGCCTCCCTCGACGTCCTGGTCCACCCCGGCGCCGCCGAGACCTGCAGCCACGCGCTGCGCGAGGCGGCGGCCAGCGGCCTCCCGGTGGTCGCACCGCGGTCCGGCGGCGCCGTCGGCGTCGTACGACACCTGGAGACCGGACTGCTCTACGACCCGGTCGACGAGGGCGGGCTGGCCGATGCGGTCGCCGCGGTCGCCGCGGACCCTCGCCGCCGGCTTCTCGGCGAGCGCGCCCGAGAGCTGGCGCTGGCGCGCAGCTGGCGCGACGCGGTGGACGAGTTGGTCGCGCCGTACGTGCTGGCGACCGTGTGACACCACCTCGTCACAGCACCTCGTAGCACCACCTCGTCGCCGACGGGCTCGTGAGGTCGCGCCGCGTCAGGCGAATCCCTCGCGGAGGAACGTCGAGAGCCGGCGCGTGGCCGGCGCGGGAACGCTCGCGCTCCAGGCCAGCGCGATGGCACGGTGATGCCCCGTGCCGGCCAGCGGGCGCTCCGCGATCCCCGGCGGGGTGCGCTCGTCATGAGGCAGCAGGGCGATGCCGAGGCCGCGGCTGATCAGCTCGCGGATGGTGGCGAACTCGGTCACCTCGATCGCAACGTCGGGCGTGAAGCCGGCGTCGTGACACCAGCGCTCGGTGAGCTGGCGCAGGTTGTAGCTGGCGGGATTGGCGATGAACGTCTCCTCGCGCAGGTCCTCGAGCCGGATGCGATCGGCGTCGGCGAGGCGGTGGTCCTCCGGCAGCAGCACGTGGATCTGCTGCGTCCCGACGAGGACGTGCTGCAACCGCTCCGGGGCGGGGATGGTCAGGGCCAGGTCGAGGCTACCGGCCAACAGGTCGGCGCTCAGCTGCGCGCCGTGCGCCTGCTTCAGGGCCACCCGGATCCCGGGATGCCGCCGCCGGAACTCGACGAGCAGGTCGGGGATGAGGCCCGAGCCCATCGTGAGGGGGAAGCCGAACCGGACGGTTCCACTGTCGGGATCCGCCTCACCGGTGATCGCACCGACCACGCGCTCGAGGTCGCGCAGGGGCTCCCGCACCTGGCGGGCAAGCTGTTGGGCGGCCGGCGTGAGGCGTACGACGCGGCCGTCGTGGATCAGCAGCGGCAGACCGAGGTCGTGCTCGAGCGCGTGGATCCGTCGGCTCATCGACGACTGCGGGACGCCGAGGGTCGCCGCTGCCCGCGTCATGTGGCAGTCGTTCTCGGCCAGCGCCACCAGGGCGGCGAGGTGGGGTGAGAGCTTGCGCAGCCATTGATCCACGAACGGATCATATCGACCTGATCGTTCATTGGACGGAACGGACCGTCGTGGGGCAAGGTAAGCCTTACTCACTGCTTCGACGGCAGTCGCGCGGCGGACCTGGAGCCTGCCTGAACCCGTACCGGCCGGTAACGGGTTATTTGTCACACCCTCCCCCGCGTTCGCGACGACGGTCACAAAGAGTACGGTGTCGTCCCGTGGCAACGACCGAACTCGTCAAGGGAGTGCGTGCGACGCGCTCGACGATCGCGCTGAAGCTGGCCATGGCCACCAGCGGGATCATCTTCATCATCTTCGTGCTCCTGCATATGTACGGCAACCTCAAGGCCTTCGCCGGCCACGACGCCTACAACACCTATGCGGAGCACCTGCGGACGCTGGGCACGCCGATGCTGCCCCACTCCGGCTTCCTCTGGATCCTGCGCGCGGTCCTCATCGTCTCGCTGGTGGTGCACGTGGCCTCGGCCGTCGCGCTGTGGCGACGCGCCAACCGGGCCCGCAGCACCCGCTACCAGGTCAAGAAGAACGTGGCCTCGTCGATCTCCAGCCGCACCATGCGCTGGGGCGGCCTGACGCTGCTGCTCTTCATCGTCTGGCACCTGCTCGAGTTCACGATCGGCAAGATCAACGTCTCCGGTGGCGCGACCAACGACCCGTACAACCTGCTCGTGGACAGCTTCGGCGGCAGCTCGTGGTGGATGGGCGTCATCTACCTGATCGCGATGCTCTGCCTGGGCCTCCACCTGCACCACGGCACCTTCAGCGCCTGCCAGACCCTCGGCTGGACCAACACCGCCGACTCCCGGGCGCGCGCCCGCATCGCCGGCTGGGTGGTCGCGATCGTGATCGCCGGCGGCTTCTCGCTGGTTCCCCTGTTCACCATCTTCGGCGTCATCACGAAGTAAGGCATCCCATGGCATCCTCCACTGCAGATCTCTCCGGTCTCGTCGCCCACAACGAGCCGTCCGTCCAGGTCTCCGACGACGCCGCCGGCTTCTACGAGCTCGGCGACAAGCTCGTCGACCCGAAGGCACCGACCGGTCCGATCGCGACCCGCTGGACCAACCGCAAGTTCGAGAACCGCCTGGTCAACCCGGCCAACCGGCGCAAGCTCGAGGTCATCATCGTCGGCACCGGCCTCGCCGGTGGCGCGGCCGCGGCGACCCTGGGCGAGGCCGGCTACAACGTGAAGTCGTTCTTCTACCAGGACTCCCCGCGCCGGGCCCACTCGATCGCCGCCCAGGGCGGCATCAACGCGGCGAAGAACTACAAGGAGGACGGCGACTCGGTCTACCGCCTCTTCTACGACACGGTCAAGGGCGGCGACTACCGCTCGCGCGAGTCGAACGTCTACCGCCTGGCCGAGGTCTCGGCCAACATCATCGACCAGTGCGTCGCACAGGGCGTCCCGTTCGCCCGCGAGTACGGCGGCCTCCTCGACAACCGCTCCTTCGGCGGCGTCCAGGTCTCCCGCACGTTCTACGCCCGCGGCCAGACGGGCCAGCAGCTGCTGCTCGGTGCCTACCAGGCGCTGGAGCGTCAGGTCGCCGCCGGCACGGTGACGCCGTACAGCCGTCACGAGATGCTCGACGTGGTCATCGTCGACGGCAAGGCCCGCGGCATCATCGCCCGCGACATGGTCACCGGCGAGATCGAGACCCACCTCGCGGATGCGGTCGTGCTCGCCACGGGCGGCTACGGCAACGTCTACTACCTCTCGACCAACGCGATGGGCTCCAACGTCACCGCCGCGTGGCGTGCCCACCGCAAGGGCGCCTACATGGCCAACCCCTGCTACACGCAGATCCACCCGACCTGCATCCCGGTGACGGGCGCGCACCAGTCGAAGCTGACCCTGATGTCGGAGTCCCTGCGCAACGACGGCCGGATGTGGGTGCCGAAGAAGGCCGAGGACTGCGCCAAGGACCCGCGTGACATCCCCGAGGAGGACCGCGACTACTTCCTGGAGCGGATCTACCCCTCCTTCGGCAACCTGGTCCCCCGTGACATCGCCTCGCGGGCAGCGAAGTACATGTGCGACGAGGGCCGCGGTGTCGGCCCCCAGGTGGACGAGACGGACAAGGACGGCAACCACGTCAAGGTCCGTCGCGGGGTCTACCTCGACCTCGGTGCGGCGATCGCGCGGCTCGGCAAGGAGGCGATCGAGGAGAAGTACGACAACCTCCTCGACATGTACGAGCGCATCACCGGCGAGGACCCCTACCAGGTCCCGATGCGCATCTACCCGGCCGTGCACTACGTGATGGGCGGGCTGTGGGTCGGCTACGACCTGCAGACGAACATCGACGGCCTGTTCTGCACCGGCGAGGCCAACTTCTCCGACCACGGCGCCAACCGCCTCGGCGCCTCGGCGCTGATGCAGGGTCTCTCCGACGGTTACTTCGTCCTGCCGAACACCATCCGCGACTACCTCGCCGACGGGCCGTTCGAGAAGATCGACGAGAACCACCCGGCGGTGCTGGAGGCGCGTGCCGGCGTGCAGGCCCAGATCGACAAGTTCCTGTCGATCAACGGCACCCGCTCGGTCGAGTCCATCCACAAGGAGCTCGGCCAGATCATGTGGGAGTACTGCGGCATGGAGCGGACCAAGGAGGGCCTCACCGAGGCCATCGCCAAGATCCGCGACCTCAAGAAGGAGTTCTGGACCAACGTGAAGGTCCTCGGCTCGGCCGACTCCCTCAACCAGGATCTCGAGAAGGCCGGCCGCGTGGCCGACTTCATCGAGCTGGGCGAGCTCATGTGCATCGACGCGCTGAATCGTCGCGAGTCCTGCGGCGGCCACTTCCGCGCCGAGTCGCAGACCCCTGAGGGCGAGGCGCTGCGCCACGACGAGGAGTTCGCCTACGTCGCGGCCTGGGAGTGGGGCGGTGACTCGCTCGAGGGCGGCAAGCCGGTCCTGCACAAGGAAGACCTGATCTACACGGCCATCGAGATGAAGCAGCGGAGCTACAAGTGAACCTGACCCTGAAGATCTGGCGGCAGGCCGACGCGACCTCCGCCGGTGCGATGCACACCTACTCGCTCGACGGCGTCTCGGAGGACATGAGCTTCCTCGAGATGCTCGACCTGCTCAACGAGCAGCTGGTCACCCACGGCGAGGAGCCGGTGGCGTTCGACTCCGACTGTCGCGAGGGCATCTGCGGCATGTGTTCGCTGATGATCAACGGCCAGGCACATGGGCCGGAGGTCACCACGACCTGCCAGCTGCACATGCGCTCGTTCTCCGACGGTGACACGATCACCATCGAGCCGTGGCGCGCCGACCCGTTCCCGGTCGTCAAGGACCTGATCGTCGACCGCTCCGCGTTCGACCGGATCATCGCCAACGGCGGCTACATCTCCGCCAACACCGGCTCGGCGCCCGAGGCCAACTCGGTGCCGGCGCCGCGCGACAAGGCCATGCGTGCGTTCAACGTGGCGACCTGCATCGGTTGCGGTGCCTGCGTGGCGGCCTGCCCGAACGGCTCGGCCTCGCTGTTCCTCGGCGCCAAGATCACCCACCTCGGTGAGCTGCCGCAGGGTCAGCCGGAGCGCTACACCCGCGTCTCCACCATGGTCGCCCAGCACGACCACGAGGGCTTCGGTGGCTGCACCAACATCGGTGAGTGCGCCGCGGCCTGCCCCAAGGAGATCCCGCTCGACGTCATCTCGCAGCTCAACAAGGACCTGCGTACCGCGATCAAGCACGGACTCTGACCCCGCCGAGAGGTCACCTTTCGCGGGTCGAGAGGTCACCTTTCGCGGGTTGATAGGTCGGTTTCTGTCGGTGCCCCCATCCGTCCGGGTGGGGGCACCGACCTTTTCCCGTACGGCGAGATCGGCTCACGCGACGTCGGCCACCACGATCGTGAATCGTCGGGCTCCCCCGCCGCCATCACCGCTGCGGCGACCCGCTCGGCCGCCTCCTGCACCCCGGCGGCGGCTGCGACCGGGTCAGGCGTCGGTCGCCGGTGGCACGCGCCCGACGTCTCGCGTCTGACGCAGGGCAGGGTCAAGCGGTCCACGCGGACACTCGGCCCGCAGAAGGTGACGTCTCGGCGTCAGCGGTTGCGTAGCGCCTTGAGTCCGAGCGACCCGAGCACTCCCCCGATGACAGCGTTGACCACGATCAGCACCGCGTGCGCGACGTAGTACGGGCGCGGCCGGCTCTGCTCGGGATCCCGCGCCGTCCTGGCCAGGTTCTTGGCGAAGTTGGACCACGTCACCAGGTTCCAGATGCCGATGACGAGCAGCAGCGCACCGTGGCGCTTCTCGAGCTTCACTTCTTCCTCCTCAGGGTCGCGAACAGACTGGCCAGCACTGCCATCGTGGCAGCCCCGGCGGCGAAGGTGATGACCGGGGAGGCCGCCGTACCCGCGTGCGGGACGACCTCGAGCGTCGGTGTCGAGGGCCCCTGCACCGGTGCCGCCGGCGCCACCTTCGGAGCCTCCGAGGTGAGCGCGTAGGCGGCGGCGTAGAGCGTCAGCCGGGAGAAGTAGTTGATCCACACCAGCAGGATCAACGCGATGCCGAACGCCTGGAACGCCGGCTGTCCGCGGGCCGAGTTCAGCAGCAGCCCGGAGAGCTGCTTGAGGATCTCGAAGCCGACCGCGCCGAGGGCGGCGCCCTTCCACAGCGACCGGCGCTCCAGGTCCGGATGGGCCAGCAGCACGAACATGGCGAAGAACAGCAGCGCGTTGGCGGCCAGGCCGACCACGACCGTCAGGACGGCCAGCAGCCAGTCGAGGCCGGTGGAGATCCCGATCGCGTCCAGGACGTCGGCGGAGAAGCCGCGGACGAAGCCTGTGACCGCCACCGCCACGAGCAGCACCAGACCGAGCACCACCAGGGTGGCGAGGTCGCGGAGCTTGGCGACGATGAAGTTGGGCCGCTCGCGGGCAGGGGTCCCGAAGACGGCCAGGAGGGCCGACTGGAGGGAGGACAGCCAGCCGAGGCCGGCGTACAGCAGACCCACCAGCCCGAAGACGCCGACAGCGCCCGCCGCATCCTGGATCTGGCCCATCGAGATCTGCCCGGTGCCGGACCCGACCAGGCCCGGCAGCACGTCGTTGATGGCGTGGTGCAGCGCCTGCCGGGCGTCCGGGTAGACCTTGGCCACCCAGCCCACGACGAAGAACGCCAGTGCCATGATCGGGAAGAACGACAAGAAGGCGAAGTACGTCGCCGCGCCGGCCTGCTGGGAGGCTCCGACCCGGCCGTAGTGCTCCTGCATGCGCACCAGGTGGTCGACCCACGGCCGTCGGGCACGGACCTCCTCGATCCGCGCCGTGATCCGATCCTTCAGGCTCGCCATCAGCGCGTGACGACGGCCCGGAGGGGGAAGGTCCTGCTCGGGACCCAGCCGGCCACGTCGTCGTGCACGTAGAGCACGAACGACTCCACCTCGAAGCGCGCCTCGAAGTCAGCCAGGTCGGCGAAGGCCCGATCGAGGATGGCGTCGTCGACCTCGTGGGCGATCGTCACGTGCGGGTGGTACGGGTAGGCGAGGTCGACCCCGAGCGGGCCGCTGCGGACCTCGTGCTCGAGGCGCTCGCAGCCCGAGATCCCCTCGGCCAGGGCGACGAAGACGACCGGCGAGAGCGGGCGGAACGTCGCCGTACCGCGCAGATGCACGGTGAACGGCGTCACAGCCTCGGCGGCCGCGCCGAGGTGACGCTCGACCTCGGCGGCCACGCTGGGCGCCAGGTCGACCGGCGGAACCAGGGTGATGTGCGGCGGGATGTGCTCGGCCATCGGGTCGCCGATCGACTCCCGGTAGCGCTGGAGCCGACTGCCCCAGGGCTCCGGGATCGGGACGGCCACGCCGATCGTGCGCACGAGTCGACCCTAGCGACCGGCCGGCACGAGGCCCACGCGGTCGTACACGTCTGCCAGCGTCCGGGAGGCGACCGCCCTGGCGCGCTCGGCGCCCTGGGCGAGGACCTGGTTGAGGTACGCCTCGTCCGCGAGCAGCTCGTGGGTGCGGGTGCGGAACGGCGTGACGAAGTCGACCACGACCTCGGCCAGGTCCTTCTTGAAGTCGCCGTAGCCGCGCCCGGCGTACTTCTCCTCCAGGGTGGCGATCTCGGCGCCGGTCAGCGCCGCATAGATCCGCAGGAGGTTGGAGACGCCGGGCTTCTCGGCCTCGTCGAAGCGGACCTCTGAGCCCGAGTCCGTCACGGCCGAGCGGATCTTCTTCGCGTTGACCGCAGGATCGTCCAGCATGTCGATCAGGCCGTTGGGGCTCGACGCCGACTTCGACATCTTGCTGGTCGGGTCCTGCAGGTCGTAGATCTTCGCCGTCTCCTTGAGGATGTACGGGTCCGGGACGCGGAAGGTCTTCTTGTAGCGGCTGTTGAACCGCTGCGCGAGGTCGCGGGTCAGCTCCAGGTGCTGGCGCTGGTCCTCACCGACCGGGACGTAGGCAGGCCGGTAGAGCAGGATGTCGGCCGCCATCAGCATCGGGTAGGCGAACAGGCCCACGCTGGAGGCACCCTCGCCACCCTTGGCCGACTTGTCCTTGAACTGCGTCATCCGCCGCGCCTCGCCGAAGCCGGTCAGGCACTGCATGATCCAGCCGAGCTCGGCGTGCTCGGGCAGGTGGGACTGCACGAAGATCGCGCTGCGCTCGGGGTCGACGCCCGCCGCGAGCAGCTGCGCGGCCGCCACCCGGGTCCGCCGGCGCAGCACCTTCGGGTCCTGCTCGACGGTGAGCGCGTGCAGGTCGGCGATGAAGAAGAACGGCTCGTAGCCCTCCTGCAGGTCCGCCCAGTTACGCACGGCACCGAGGTAGTTGCCGAGGTGATAGCTGTCCGCGGTCGGCTGGATCCCGGAGAGGACCCGCGGCCGCGTGGCGGGGGCGGTGCTGTCGGACATGCCCCCATTGTGTCAGTACGACGGGGCCGTTCTCGCAGCCGGCGTCATTCTGTCAGGGCCGCCCTGACAGCAGTGCGATGCGCCGACACACTCGCCATCAGGATCGCGACGCCGACCACCGCCAGCCCGGCCCCCGCCAGCGCCGGCGCGCGGTAGCTGTAGCCGGCGTCGATGACCACCCCGCCGATCCAGGCGCCCAGCGCGTTGGCGACGTTGAGCGCTGCATGCATCATCGCGGCGCCGAGCGTCACGGCGTCGCCGGCCACGTCCATCAGGCGCACCTGCATCGAGGTGGCGACCACCGAGCCGACCAGGGCGACCACGAAGGCGACCGGCCACAGCAACCATCCGACCGGAGCGACCAGCCAGAAGATCAGCATCATCACGATGCTCGCGGCACTGAACAGCACCAGCGTGCGCAGCACGGACCAGCGCACCAGCTCGCCGGCCAGCCAGGTGCCGACCACCATGCCGAGGCCGTAGCCCAGGACGAAGACCGGCGTCCAGTCGTTCGAGAGGTGCGCGACCGTGGTGACGGTCTTGGCGATGTAGGAGTAGGTGGCGAACAGGCCACCGAAGCCCAGCGCGCCGGCCACCATGGTGAGCCAGACCTGCTTGTTCGTGAAGAACGAGCTCGCCTCGCCGCGCGCGCTCGACCCCTCGGCGGGCGCGACCCTGGGCACGAAGCGCCAGATCATGGCCGCGGTCAGGGCAGCGAGCAGCGCCGAGACGACGTACGGCGCCCGCCAGCCCCCGTGCTCACCGAGCCAGGTGCTGGCCGGCACGCCGACCACGTTGGCGATGGAGAGCCCGAGCATCACCCGTGCGATCGCCCGACCCCGGTGACGCGGGTCGGCCAGCTCGGCGGCGACCAGCGAGGCCACACCGAAGTAGGCCCCGTGCGGCAGGCCGTCGAGGAAGCGGGCCAGCATCAGCAGCCCGTACGACGAGGCCACGGCGCTGAGCAGGTTGAAGACGCCGTACGCCGCCATCAGGCCCATCAACAGGCCCTTGCGGGGCAGGGTCGCACCGAACATCCCCAGGATGGGGACGCCCACCACCACGCCCAGGGCGTACGCCGAGATCACGTGGCCGGCCTGCGGCACCGAGACGCCGACGCCGTCGGCCACCTCGGGCAGGATGCCCATCGTCTGGAACTCGGTGGTGCCGATCGCGAAGCCGCCGATGGCCAGCGCCAGGATGGCCAGGCGGTAGCCGCGCGTCCTGGTCTCGACCGCCTCGGAGGTCGGTGCGCTGACGGTCATGAGCTCGCTCTCTGAGGGTGGTGGGGGAACAGCAGTCTGCAACCCCGGGCTGCTCGGGGCCTATTCCGGAGGTTCCCGGTAACGGTGGTCACTCGACCCGCGAAAGGTGACCGGTCGACCCGCCGAACGTGACGTCTCGGGGTCAGCCGGCCAGGTGCGCCCACTCGCCCGCAAGCTCCTGCCACGGACCGACGTCCGCCACCTCGCCGTCGACGAGGACCACGACACGGTCGGCCTGGGCCAGGGCCGCGCGCTTCGAGGTGGCGCCGATGACCGTGGTGTGCCGGGTGCGCAGGGCCTGCCAGAGCTCGATCTCGGTGGCGGCGTCCAGCGCGCTGGAGACGTCGTCGGCCAGCAGCAGCTCGGTGTCGGCGGCGAGCGCCCGCGCGAGGGCCAGGCGCTGCACCTGCCCCCCGGAGAGGCGGACGCCGCGGTGCCCGACCAGCGCGTCGGGCCCTCCTGCCTCGCGCAGATCGCTGTCGAGGCGCGCGTCGGCCACCGGCCGGGCCAGGTCGCGGTCGCCCTCGAAGCCGAGCACCACGTTGTCGCGGAACGTCCCCGACAGGACCCGCGGGACCTGGGCGACATGGGCGACCTGTGCCGGTCGCAGGAAGGTCTCGGTATCGCTCACGGCGGCGTCGTTCCACCGGATCTCCCCGGTGTGGCTGAGCAGACCCGCCAGCGCGGAGAGCAGGCTGGACTTGCCCGAGCCCACCTGACCGAGCAACAGCACCAGCTCGCCGCGGCGGACGGTGAGGTCGACCCCGCTGACGCCCACCGTGCCGTCGTCGTGCACCACGGTCAGGTCGCGCAGGTGCAGCTCGTCGAGCGGCTCGCGCCCAGGGCGGTCCGGGTCCGGGGCAGCACCCGTCACCAGGTCGACCCCCGGCGCGAGGCTCATCATGTCGCCACCCCCGGCGAACCGGCTGGTCGCCCGCTGCCAGGCGGCGACGCCGGGCGCCTCGGTGACCACCGCACCGGCGACCCGGCCGAACCAGTCGAACCCGTTGACGGCGTTGGACACCAGCAGCGCCGTCGCCAGCCCCCACACGTCGCCGAGGAAGCACGCCCACGCCACTACGACGCCGACCTGGACCAGCACGATCGGGATGCCGTCGAGGAGCGCCTGGATCCGGTGCTCGAAGACCGCGGCCTCGACGCGGCCGGAGTCGACCTCCTGCAGGTGCGCGTGCACCTGCGGCGTCCGGCCGGCGAGCTTGACGGTCCGGGCCGACTCCACCGCCGAGACCACCGCGCGGCCGAACCGGGCGCGGGCCGTCGAGGACCTGGCCGCCGACCGGCCGGCGATGGGACGGCCGATCGAGGAGGCGATCGCACTGCTGGCCATCACGGCCAGCAGGATCGCGCCCGCCAGCCAGGTGCCGCCGGCGACCATGGTGACCACCGAGATGAGCACGCCGTTGGCGAAGTCGATCCAACGGTCGGAGTAGCGGGCCAGGCGGTCGGCGTCCATCGATCGGGCGACCACCTCGCCCGGAGGCGTGCGCGGCAGGCGGCGCGGCCGGATCTGGCCGACCAGGACCGCCATCCGCACCCGCAGCATCACCTCGATCCACCAGCGCGGGTAACGCCGGAACGCATCGGCGAGGATGACCGGGGCGACGACCAGCATGAGCACCAGGAGAGCCGTCATCCCGCTCGGCGTGCGCCCGTCGGTGAGGTCCTGCACCATCCGGCCCCAGACGAAGCCGGTGAGCGCCCCGAGCGGGGCGAAGATCGTGCCGAGGAGGAACTCGACCACCGAGAAGAGCCCCCACCAGGGCTTGATGACCATCGCGCGCCAGGTGCCGCGGGCCAGCGAGAGGCCGGGCGCGATGGCCGGCCGCTGCGGCGGCTCGCCCGTACGCCGACGGCCGCCGACGCCGGTGTCCAGGGCCTCGGGCGCCGCGGGCCGCCCGACCCCCTGCTCGATCGCCACGATCTGCTCGGCCGCGTCGAAGTCCTCGGTGGCGCTGGCCGCCAGCAGCCGGCGGAACGGCCCGTCGACGGCGGCGAGCTCGTCGCGCAGGCCCTGCTGGATGACCCGTCCGTGGTCGAGCACGGCGACCATCTCGGCGCGCTCGATGGTGGAGAGCCGGTGGGCCACGAGCACCCCGGTGCGATGCGCCAGCAGCCGGTCGGCGGCCGCGACCACCCGGCTCTCGGTGAGCGGGTCCATCCGGGCGGTGGCCTCGTCCAGGACGACCACCTGGACGTCGCGCACCAGCAGCCGGGCGAAGGCGACCAGCTGCTCCTCGCCCGCCGACAGGCTGGTGCCGCCGGGGCCGAGCAGCGTGTCCAGCCCGTTCGGCAGACCGGCCACCCACCCGGCCAGACCGAGCTCGGCCACGGCCGCCTCGATCTCAGCGCGCGGGGTGGCGGCGAAGAGCGTGATGTTCTCGGCCAGCGTCCCGGCCAGGATCTCGGTGCGCTGGGTGACCACGCCCACCCGGGCGCGCAGCTCGTGCAGGTCCAGGGTGGTGATGTCGGCACCGCCGAGGAAGACCGTGCCGGCCGGGGGCTCGACAGCGCGGGAGAGCAGCGAGGCGAGTGTCGACTTGCCGGATCCGGTCCGGCCCACGAGCGCGACCGTGTGCCCGGCCTCGACCTCGAGGGTGACGTCGCGCAGCCCGAACGCACCCTCGGCGTAGGAGAAGTCCAGGTGCCGGATCGCCAGGTCGAGCCGACCCGCCGGGACCGGCTCCCCGCCCCTCGGCTCGGCCTCCACGGCGAGCATCTGGCGCAGCCGGATGACAGCGCCGAGGCCGGCCTGGATGTCCGGCAGCTGGTGGGCGAGCTGGTTGATCTGGCCGACGAAGCTGGTGGTGACCAGGAAGAGCGTGACCAGGCGCGCGACGTCGAGGTGGCCGCCGCCGACCAGTGCCACACCGCTGACGGCGATGATGATCAGCAGGCCGTTGAGCAGCAGGCCGGCGCGGGTGGCCAGCCGCGCCTCCACGGAGACGACCTCGCCGAAGCGTGCGTGCACCGTGGCGGAGAGCTGCGCGAGGCGCCGTACGGCGAAGGCCTGACCGAGGCTGGTGCGCAGGTCGTCCCGCCCGGCGATGCCCTCCTCGAGCACTGCCGCGTGGTCGGTCCAGGCGGCCTCCTCGACCACCTTGCGGCGGGAGATCTCGATCAGGAACGGCCGCATCACGACCACGACCACCGCACCAACGGCCGGGAAGAGCAGCCACGCGGGCCACCAGCTCACGCCGGCCACGATCCACATCGGCACGATCCCGAACGCCGTGCGCATGGCCATCCACAGCTGCATCCGCAGCAGGGTGCCGACCTCGTGCGTGTCGTCGTCGACCCGGTCGAGGATCTCGCCCACCGCCTGCTCGGTGAGCTCGGCCAGCGGCTGGTGCAGCGCCGCGTCGAGCAGGTCGCCCCGCAGCCGGCCCTCGGCCCGGTCCACGACGCCGGCCCAGGCGATCCGGCCGGCGGTGTCGAGGAGCGCGCCGCCGACCACGAGGAGCGCCAGCAGCTCCACCAGCCGGCCGGTCGGGCCGTCGACGAGCCGACCGGCCACGACCGTGCCGAGCGCCTGGCTCAGCGCTGCGATGGCGAGCGCGACCAGGGCGATCCCGGCGACGGGGTTGCGCATCCGTCGCCAATCGACGTGACGGGCAGGATCCTCGGAGGGCGGAACGACCTGCGAGGACCGGGCGGAGGGGGCGGTGAGCGTCTCGGTCATGTCAGGTCGACCCTAGGCCCGACGGCCGACGGATTTCCTCTCGATATCGGTCAGCGCTGTCGATCCGGGACCGCGAGCGCCGACGTCGGAGAGGATCTTCGGGCCGAGCCCGCCCGGAATCGACTCAGCGGATCAGGTCGCGCACCGCCTTGCGATTGATCTTCCCCACACTGGTCAGCGGTACGGCGTCGACGACGCGCACCTCGCGCGGGTACTTGTGCCGGGCCATCCGCTCCCGGGCGAACGCGATCAGCTCCTCCGGCCGAGCCGACGCGCCGGGGTGCAGCTGGACCACGGCGACGACCTCCTCGCCGCTCTCCGGGTCGGGCCTACCGACGCAGGCCGCCGATGCCACCGCGGGGTGCTCGACCAGGACGTCCTCGACGTCGCGCGGGTAGACGTTGAAGCCGCCGCGGATGATGAGGTCCTTGACCCGATCCACCACGTAAAGGTAGCCGTCCTCGTCGAGCCGGCCGACGTCGCCGGTGTGCAGCCAGCCGTCGCGGATCACCGTCACGGTGAGCTCGGGAGCGTGCCAGTAGCCGAGCATCACCCCGCCGCCGCGCACGCAGATCTCGCCCTCCGCACCGACCGGCAGCACCGTCCCGTCCGGTCCCGTGATCCGCACCTCCGCGTGGGCGGCCGGCTTCCCGACGCTGCCGGCCCGGCTCTCCTCCAGGGTCGAGGCGGTCACGATGGCACTGGTCTCGGTGCAGCCGTAGCCCTCCAGGATCGCCACGCCGAGGGCCTTCTCCACCTTCTCCCGCAGCGAGAGCAGCAGCGGCGCCCCGCCGCAGCCGAAGGAGATCAGCGAGCTCAGGTCGTAGTCCTGATAGGGCTGGTCGAGCAGCATCTGCATCATCGAGGGCACCACCGGACCGCTCTGCACGCGGTGCTCCTGGACCAGCTCCAACCACCCCCGCGCGTCGAACCAGCGCTGCATCACCGAGACGGGCCGCTCGTCGGCGTGCAGTCCCGCCACGAGCACGTTGAGCCCGAAGGCGTGCGAGAGCGGCAGCGCCAGCAGCGTCCGGGTGGAGCCGGTCGACCGGGCCACGGCGTCCATGCCCCGCCCGGCCTCCCACAGATTGCGGTGGGAGAGCATGACGCCCTTGGCGCGCCCCGTCGTACCGCCGGTGTAGAGGAGCGCGGCGAGATCGTCGTCCGCCCGCGGCGCGATCGGCCCGGGCTCGGCCTCCTCCAGGCGGGCGTACGGCGTCGTGGCGTCCGCACCGTCGCCGTCGACCACGATGGCGGTGATGGCGAGCCCCTCGCTCGCCGCCCGGAACAGCTGCAGCAGCTCGGGAGTGAGGATCGCCGCCTTCGCGCCGGAGTCCTCCAGGATGTGCCGCAGCTCCGGTGGCGTCTGCAGGAAGATCACCGGGGTGACCACCGCCCCGACCCGCCAGATCGCCCGATAGGAGACGAACACCTCCGGGGTGTTCATCGTCAGCACCACGACCCGGTCCCCCGGCTCGATACCGAGCGCGCGCAGCCCCTCGGCCACCCGGGTGGAGCGGTCGTGGATCTGACCCGAGGTGTGCCACGTTCCCTCGAAGTGGAGCGAGTCGTAGTCACCGAGCCGCTCGAAGCTCCGCTGTGCCAACAGCGCCAGGTTGTGCTCCCCCGGCCGGTCGTCGCCTGCTGTCACGATGCCACCTTCCACTCGTCCGTCCGTCGTGTCGTTCACCTGACCCCCAGCCGGCGCAGCAGCCTGAGCTGGCCGTTCCCGATCGCGACGAACCTCTCCACCGACACCCTCGGCGGTGGTCCGACCGGGCCGACCCGGGAGGAGACGACCGTCTGGGACTCGGTGAACCGCTTGATCCCCTCCGACCCGTGCCGGCGGCCCAGACCGCTCTCGCCCATCCCACCCATGCCGGCCTCGATGGAGCCGGCCGCCAGCGACGCGCCGTCGTTGATGTTCACCGACCCGGCCCGGATCCGTGCCGCAAGCCTCTCGGCGCCGCCGATGTCCTTGCTGAAGATGCTGGCCGAGAGCCCCTGCCGGCCCCGGTTCGCGACGGCGATCGCCTCCTCGTCGTCGCGCACGCGGTAGAGCGCGACCACCGGACCGAAGGTCTCCCCCAGGCACAGGTCCATCTCGTCGGTGACGCCGGCCAGCACCGTCGGCTCGTAGACGTAGGGCCCGAGGTCGGGACGGGCCCGACCGCCGGCCAGCACGGTGGCGCCCTTCGCGACGGCGTCGTCCACGTGCGCGCTCACCTTGTCCAGCTGCGCCTGCGAGGCCAGCGAACCGATGTCGTGGCCGAAGTCGAAGGACTGCCCGAGGCGTCGGGTGCGCGTGGCGGTCAGGAGCGCCGCGACGAATGCGTCGTAGACGTCCTCGTGCACGATGACCCGCTCGATGTGGATGCACATCTGCCCGGTGTTGGCGAACGCCGCCTCCACCGTGCCGCGTGCGGCGACGTCGAGGCGGGCGTCAGCCCGGACGATGAGTGGGTTCTTGCCGCCGAGCTCCAGCGAGGCACCGATCAACCGCCCGGCCGCCTGCTGGGCGACGACCCGGCCGGTGGCGGTCGACCCGGTGAAGCAGAGGTAGTCGACCTCGTCGATCAGCGCCCGGCCCAGCGTGGGGCCGTCGCCGGCGACCACCTCCCACACGTGCTCGGGCAGGCCGGCCTCGGCGAGCAGCGCCCGCGCCCACAGCAGCGTCAGCGGTGTCTGCGGATCGGTCTTCCCCAGGGCGGTGTTGCCGGCCAGCAGCGCCGGCACGACGTCGCCGACGCCGAGGTAGAAGGGGTAGTTCCACGGCGAGATGAACCCGACGACGCCCTTGGGCACCCGCACCTCCTTGGCGCTGGTGACCAACGGAATCACCGACCGGACCCTCCTGGTCTCCAGGTAGGCCTGGCCGTGCCGGGCGTAGTGCCGGGTCAGGTTCGCCACCTGCAGCACCTCCTGCCAGGCATGGAAGCGGGCCTTGCCCATCTCCCACTGGATCAGGTCCATCACCTCGTCCTGGCGCTCCAGCAACAGATCGTGGAAGCGCAGCATCACCTCCGCACGGGCGCGGTACGGCAGCTCCGCCCAGGCCGGTCGGGCGGCGCGGGCGGCACTCGCGGCGGCCTGCACGTCGGCCACCGTGCTCATCGGCACCGGCACCGTCGGCAGCGCGTCGTACGGCGCCAGCGCGGTCGCGGTCTCGGACCCACCCGAGGCCGACGTGTGCACCCAGCGCAGCCAGGAGGCGACCTTGGCGTCGGTGATCCAGACGGGTCGCACGCCCGCATCGGGCAGCGTGGCGGTCATGGCCGGACCTCAGTTCCGGACGAGCGTGATCGGGCGACCGTCCTTGGGGAACGGCAGCGAGTGGTTGTCCATCGGCGGCTGGTAGCCCGGCGAGACGCTCCAGTGGTAGGTCCGCAGTAGCCGGTGCATGATCGACTTGACCTCCAGGCCGCCGAAGTAGAGCCCGATGCACTTGTGCACCCCGCCGCCGAAGGGCTCCCAGGCGAACCGGTGCGAGCGGTCCTCGCGGCGTACGTCGGAGAAGCGCTCGGGGTCGAAGACCATCGGATTGGTCCAGTAGTCCTCCATCAGGTGGGAGAACTGGACGCCGACGAGCGTGTCCGACCCGGCCGGGATCCGCACGCCCTGTACGACGGTGTCCTTGACGGTGTGCCGCATCAGCACCGGCACCGGCGCGTGCAGCCGCAGCGCCTCCTTCATCACCAGGTCGAGCGCGGCCAGACCCTCCAGCTCCGACATCGTCGGGGCGTCCCCCAGCGCGAGCGACTCGGCCCGGCAGCGCTCCTGCCAGGCCGGGTGCTGGCCGAGCAGCTGGATCATCGTGGAGGTGGTGATGGTCGAGGTGTCGTGTGCCGCCATCATCAGGAAGATCATGTGGTTGACCACGTCCTGGTCGCTGAACCGCTCACCCTCGTCGGTCTCGATGTGGCACAGCACCGAGAAGATGTCGTCGGTGGCGGTGGCGCGCTTGGCCGGGAGGTAGTGCCGCAGGAACTCCTCGAGCACCCGGCGCCCCCGGAAGGCCCGCCCCCAGCGCGTCATCGGCACGTCGGCGCGGACGATGCCCGACGCCGCCTGGACGCAGGCGATGAAGGCCTTGTTGACCCGATCCATCTCGGCGCGACTGGTATCGGCCGCACCGCCCATGAAGATGTCGGCGGCGATGTCGAGGGTGAGTTGCTTCAGACGCCAGTAGGACTTGAACGATCCGTCGTCGCCCCAGTCGGCCATGCCGGCGGCGATCGCCGGCTGCATGTGCGCGGTGTAGCTCTCCAGCCGGGGCCGGGTGAACGCCTCCTGCATGATCCGCCGATGGACGTGGTGCTCGTCGAAGTCGATGAGCATGAGACCACCGTTGAAGAACGGGCCGACGATCTTGCGCCAGCCGTTGGCGAACGCCTTGTCCTTGTTCTGCAGCACCTCGGCGCACGCGTCCGGACCGAGCACCATGGCGCCTGTCTCACCGAGGGAGTTGAACGGCGAGACGGGGCCGTAGGTCTCCCACTGGTGCCGCATCAGACCCATCGGGTCCTTGGCGTAGTCGAGGATCCGGCCCAGTACCGGCAGCCCCCTGTCGGCGGGGATGAGCGGCGGCAGCGGGCGCGCCTCGGCGGAGTCCGGACGGGCCTGCGCGCGTCCTCGGTCGGGTCGGGTGGCCTGGATCGTCATCGCTGTACCTCGTTGGCTGCGGCTGGACCGGATGTGACCTGCGTCATGCTCAGCCTCATTCAGGAAGGATGCCCTGTCAACCTTGTCGCGGCACCAATCTGCTGAGAGGCTGGGTGGCATGGCTGGGCAGACGGGGGTCTACCGCGGGATGAGCGCCGAGCAGCGAGCCGCGGAGAGGCGGCAGCGACTCCTGGAGGCGACGCTGGCGGTGTGGGCGGATCCGGCGACCCGGACGACGATGACGGCCGTGTGTGCCGAAGCAGGGCTCACCGAGCGCTACTTCTACGAGAGCTTCCGCGGCCTCGACGAGGCCCTGTTGGCGGTGCTGGACGGGGTCGCCGCGGAGATCGAACGGGTCACCCTGGCGGCCGCCGACGCCGCCGACGCGGCCGGCGAGGAGCCCGCGGGCCGGGTGCACGCCACCGTCCGGGCGTTCGTGCAGCTGCTGGTCGACGACCCCCGCAAGGGCAGGGTCGCGATCATCGAGGCCGCCGCCGTCCCCGCGCTGCGCCAGCGGCGTACGGACCTCCTGCGCTACCTGGCGCACCGCTCCACCGAGGAGGCCCGCACCCACCTCGGCCTGCCTTCCGGGCGAGGGGCGCGGGCCGACGAGTTCGCCGGTCTGCTGTTCATCGGCGGGATGGCCGAGCTCATCACGGCCTGGCTCGACGGCAGCCTGGAGGCCAGCGCGGAGGAGATCGTGGACGCCGCGGCGCACTGCTTCCTCGGCGTCTACGGCTGAGCGCCGAGCCGCCGGAGATCACCGGTGCCCCGGCCGAGAACGACCGGGGCACCGAGGACGTCGGGCTCAGAACGAGGCGATGGCCTCGTTGAGCGTGGCCGAGGGCCGCATCACCGCGGCGGTCTTCTCGGCGTCCGGGTGGTAGTAACCACCGATGTCGGCCGGCTTGCCCTGAGCGGCCAGGAGCTCCTCGACGATGGCGCCCTCCGCTGCGGTCAGCTTCTCCGCGAGCGGCTTGAACGCGGCCGCCAGCTCGGGGTCCTCGGTCTGCGCGGCCAGCTCCTGCGCCCAGTACAGGGCCAGGTAGAAGTGCGAGCCGCGGTTGTCGATCGTGCCGAGCTTGCGGCCCGGCGAGCGGTCCTCGTTGAGGAAGGTGCCGGTGGCGCGGTCGAGTGCGTCGGCGAGCACCTTCGCCGCCGGCCGGCCGGCCTGCTCGGCGTACTTCTCCAGCGAGGGGACGAGGGCGAAGAACTCGCCCAGGGAGTCCCAGCGCAGGTAGTTCTCCTCGACCAGCTGCTGGACGTGCTTGGGCGCCGAGCCGCCGGCGCCGGTCTCGAAGAGGCCGCCGCCGGCGATCAGCGGGACGATCGAGAGCATCTTGGCCGACGTGCCGACCTCGAGGATCGGGAACAGGTCGGTGTTGTAGTCGCGCAGCACGTTGCCGGTCACCGAGATGGTGTCCTCGCCCTTGCGCATCCGCTCCAGCGAGTACGCCGTGGCCAGCGACGGGGCCAGGATCTTGATGTCGAGACCCTCGGTGTCGTGCTGGGGCAGGTAGGTGAGGACCTTCTTGATGATCTCGGCGTCGTGCGCCCGGGTCTCGTCGAGCCAGAAGATCGCCGGGGTCTGCGAGGCCCGCGCCCGGTCGACGGCCAGCTTCACCCAGTCCTGGACCGGGATGTCCTTGGTCTGGCAGGCCCGCCAGATGTCACCGGCCTGGACGTCGTGCTCGATGAGCACCTCGCCGTGGGAGCCGAGCACCCGCACGGTGCCGTCCGCCGGGATCTCGAAGGTCTTGTCGTGGCTGCCGTACTCCTCGGCCGCCTGCGCCATCAGCCCGACGTTCGGCACGGTGCCGATGGTGGCCGGGTCGAGCGGGCCGTGGGCCTTCACGTCCTCGATCACCGTCTGGTAGACGCCGGCGTACGAGCTGTCCGGGATGACAGCCAGCGTGTCGGCCTCGCCGCCGTCGGCCCCCCACAGCTTGCCGCCGTTGCGGACCAGGGCCGGCATCGAGGCGTCCACGATGACGTCCGAGGGGACGTGCAGGTTGGTGATGCCCTTGTCGGAGTTGACGTAGGACAGCTTCGGGCCGCTCGCCAGAGCCGACTCGAAGGCGGCCTTGATCTCGGCGCCGTTGGCGAGCTTGTCCAGCCCGGCCAGGATCGAGCCCAGGCCGTCGTTCGCGGACAGGCCCGCCGCTGCCAGGTCGTCGCCGTACCGGGCGAAGACGTCCTTGAAGAAGGCCTTCACCACGTGGCCGAAGATGATCGGGTCGGAGACCTTCATCATCGTGGCCTTGAGGTGGACCGAGAAGAGCACGTCCTGCGCCTTGGCCTCGGCCACGGCGTTGACCAGGAAGGCCTGCAGGTGGGCGGCCTCCATCTTGGTGGCATCGACGATCTCGCCGGCGAGGACCTTCAGGCCGCCCTTGAGCACCCGGGTCTCGCCGGACTCCGTCTCGAGCACGATCGAGAGCGTGTCGTCGGCGGCGACGGTGACGGACTTCTCGTTCGACTTGAAGTCGTGCTCCCCCATCGTCGCGACGTTGGTCTGGGAACCCTCGGCGAACGCCTTGTTGCGGTGCGGGTGGGTCTTCGCGTAGTTCTTCACCGACAGCGGCGCACGCCTGTCGGAGTTGCCCTCGCGCAGCACTGGGTTGACGGCCGAGCCCTTGACCTTGTCGAACTTGGCGCGGATCTCCCGCTCCTCGTCGGTGGCCGGCGCGTCCGGGTAGTCGGGGACGGCGAAGCCCTGGCCCTGCAGCTCCTTGATGGCCGCCTTGAGCTGCGGGATCGACGCCGAGATGTTGGGCAGCTTGATGATGTTGGCGTCGGGGGTCTTGGCCAGCTCGCCGAGCTCGGTCAGCGCGTCGTCGGCCAGGCCGAACTGCGCCAGGATGCGAGCGGCGACGGAGATGTCGCGAGTCTCGACCTCCACGCCGGCCTTCGCGGCGTACGCCTCGACGATCGGGAGGAAGGAGTACGTCGCCAGCAGCGGCGCCTCGTCGGTGTAGGTGTAGATGATCTTGGCGTTGTCGGCAGCCATGGCTCCTGCTTCGGCTCGGAACTCTTTCTCGACGTCAAGATACCTGACGCCTGCGCACCGCCCACCTTCGCATCCGATCGCGGTGGGCCGGAAGGGCTAGAGTGCCAAATGCTCGGCCACCCGTCGGGCAGCAGAAGTGATCGGACCATCTGTATCGACGAGGGGGCTCGGACATGACCGCGGACAGCGGCGCCAACACCACCGCAGCAGAGATCGTGCGTGACACCACCAGCACCACCGAGCCGACGCTGACGCAGAAGCTCGCGGCCGAGGTCCTCGGCACCTTCATCCTGGTCCTGTTCGGCTGCGGTGCGGCGGTCTTCGCCACCATCTGGGCCGCCCAGCAGGAGAACAACGCCGACATCGCCTTCATCACCACCGTCGGCCTCGCCTTCGGCATCGCGATCGTGATCGCCGTCTACGCCTTCGGCCGCGTCTCCGGCGGCCACTTCAACCCGGCGGTCTCGGCAGGCGCCGCCATGAGTGGCCGGATCTCGTGGGTCACCGCCGGCTACTACGCGGTCGCCCAGATCGTGGGCGCGATCGTGGGCGCGCTGGCGCTGTGGATCTTCGCCCACGGGTACGACGGCTACAGCTCGCACCGACTGGGCCTGGGACAGAACCACTTCGGCGGCACCGGGGGCTACGGCTGGTGGGCGGCGTTCCTGCTCGAGCTCGTGCTGACAGCCGTCTTCGTCTGGGTCATCCTCGGCACCACCGACGAGCGCAACCCCTACAGCCAGGCCGCTCCGCTGGCCATCGGCCTGACGCTGGCGGCGATCCACTTCGTCGCCATCCCCGCCACGGGCACCTCGGTGAACCCCGCCCGCTCGATCGGCCCGGCGCTCTTCTCCGGTGGCCACGCGATCGGCCAGCTGTGGCTGTTCATCCTCGCGCCGCTCATCGGCGGGGCCGTCGCCGGCCTCACCTACCCGCTGATCTTCGGCCGGGTCGACGACCCGGTCCCCGGCTCCGGCCTGCTGCTGCCGGCCAAGTCGCGCGCCGGTAGCACCCCGGAGTACGCCGGCTGGGGCCAGCAGGGCTGGGGCGGCGCCGGCGCGGCCGCTCCCGGCGTCGGGGTCCCGGGCACCCCGGGCCAGGCCCAGGCCGGTCAGACCCAGGCCGCTCAGAACCAGGCCGGCTGGACGCAGACCGGCCAGCAGACGGGCCAGCAGACGGGCCAGGCCCAGGTCGCACCTGCGGATCTGCCGGTCATCGAGCAGGACGGGTGGCGCTGGGACTACGCCGCGCAGCAGTGGCGGCCCATCGAGCCGCCGGCCGCTCCCACCGACGAGCCCGACGGCACCACCGTCATCAAGCACGACCCGCCGCAGGCCTGACGGGTCCCCCGTCGTCTCGCGGAGCGCCGCGCTCACCTCGTGAGCGCGGCGCTCCGCACGTTCGGTCCTGTGCCTACCGCCGCAGGGTGTCGTGCTCGCCGGTGCTGTTGTCCAGCCGGTCGACGAGCCCGACGCCCTTGCGGTAGGTGTCCCAGACCGACGCGCCGGGGCTGAGCGCGGAGGTCCGCTCCAGCGCCACCACCGGCTTGGCCTGCACGACGGTGATCACGTCCTCGACGACGCCCTTCAGGTAGCCGGCACGATAGCCGTCGCCCAGTCGGGGCGTGGCGGTGAGGATCAGCCCCGCCCGCGCGCCTTCCTGTCCGGCCTGCCACCAGCCCTGTTGGCCGAGCCACCACACGTCCCCGCGGGTGTCCTGGGCGTAGTAGTCGGTGCGCGTCGAGGCGGTCTCCCCCGGGCGGGTGAGCACGGTGCGCACAGCCGTGGCACTGATGCCGTCGACACGTACGGGAGCAGGCAGGACGCTCACCGTTCGCTCCGCGTTCGGGTAGCCGATGCGCGTCACGTCGTACACCCACGTCCGGCCCGGACGCAGCGGGAGCCAGACATTGTCGATCCGGTCGACGAAGTCCGCGGGCCGCGGTGACGGGGTCGGGATGACCAGCTCGTCGACGCCGCTGGGCGGATAGGGCTGCGCACCGGTGCCGCAGGCGGTGAGGGCGACGGCGAGCAGGCACCCAGCCACCGAGCGCCCCACCGAGCGCGCCACCGAGCCCGCCGACGGGCGCACGCGGGCCACGCTCTAGCCCTGGGCGGGGATGGTGCTGGCCAGCACCCACAGCGCGATGCCCACCGCACCCAGCAACGAGACGTCGAACCAGCGGCTGCGCACCGCCAGCATCCCGGTGTCACGCCTGCGCAGCACGGCCCGCAGGACGGAGGCGGCCACCATCGCCACCGCGAGGATGTGCACGCCACCGCGCCAGTGGCCGAGCCCCGCGACGACCAGCGCCAGCACGGTGAGCGCGAGGATGCCGAGGTAGAACAGCCCACCGATCGTGGAGGGGTAGCGCCGCTCCTCCGCCACGATCGCGATGGGCGGCGGCACCGGCGCCTGCGTGGCCTCCGGCGCCTCCGGGCCGGCCGGGTCGGCGGCGCCGCGAGGCGCCGGCGCGTCGGGCACCGCCGGCCGCGGCTCGTGCGCCGGGCCGTCGGAGAGAGGAGTCACAGAGGCCAAGTTACGCGTTCGCCTTCTCGGCGTTGATCACGACGTTCGAGAGCAGCATCGCTCGCGTCATGGGACCGACGCCGCCCGGGTTGGGCGAGACCCAGCCGGCCACGTCCCAGACGTCGGCGGCGAGGTCGCCGGCGATCTTGCCTTCGACGCGGGAGACGCCGACGTCGAGCAGGGCCGCACCCGGCTTGACCATCTCGGCCGTGATGATCCCGGGCACGCCGGCCGCAGCGACCACGATGTCGGCCGTGCGGGTGTGCGCGGCCAGGTCCCGGGTGCCGGTGTGGCACAGCGTGACGGTGGCGTTCTCGCTGCGCCGGGTGAGCAGCAGCCCCAGCGGCCGGCCCACCGTGACGCCGCGGCCGACGACGACGACCTCGGCCCCGTCGAGCTGCACGCCGTGGCGGCGCAGCAGCTCCACGATGCCGAACGGCGTGCACGGCAGCGGGGCCTCCCGACCCAGCACCAGCCAGCCCAGATTGGTCGGATGCAGGCCGTCGGCATCCTTCGCGGGGTCGATCAGGCCGAGGACGCGGTTCTCGTCGATGCCCTGGGGCAGCGGGAGCTGGACGATGTAGCCGGTGCAGGCAGGATCGTCGTTGAGGGTGCGGACAGCCTCCTCGATCTCGTCCTGGGTGGCGGTCTCGGGCAGGTCGATGCGGATGGACTCGATGCCGACCTCGGCGCAGTCCTTGTGCTTGCCGTTGACGTACCACGTCGAGCCCGGGTCGTTGCCGACCAGGATGGTGCCGAGACCCGGGCGGATCCCGCGCGCATGCAGCGCGGCCACGCGCTCGCGGAGCTCGTCCTTGATCGCCTTCGCGGTGGCGCTGCCGTCCAGCTTCTGTGCGGTCATGTCGCGTCCCCGATCAGTGGAAGAAGTGGCGGGTGCCGGTGAAGTACATGGTCACGCCGGCCTTCTTGCAGGCCTCGATGGTCAGCTCGTCGCGCACCGACCCACCCGGCTGCACGATCGCCTTCACCCGGGCGTCGATCAGGATCTGCGGGCCGTCCTCGAAGGGGAAGAACGCGTCCGAGGCCGCGACCGCGCCCTCGGCACGGGCCTCGTCCCCGGCCAGCGTGTTCGCCCGCTCGACCGCGAGCCGGCACGAGTCGACCCGGTTGACCTGGCCCATCCCGATGCCGACCGCGCCGCCGTCCTTGGCCAGCAGGATCGCGTTCGACTTCGCCGCACGACAGGCCTTCCACGCGAAGGCCAGGTCGGCCAGCGTCTGCTCGTCGGCAGCCTCGCCGGTGGCGAGCGTCCAGGTGGAGACGTCGTCGCCCTCGGCGTCGACGTGGTCGACCTCCTGCACCAGCAGGCCGCCGGAGATCGCCCGGGTCTCGACAGCAGCGCCGACGGTCACGGGCGCCACGAGGATCCGGATGTTCTTGCCGCCTCGCGGAAGGGTCCGCAACACCTCGAGCGCGTCGTCGTCGTACGCCGGAGCGACGATCGCCTCGGTGAACGTCTCCCGCAGCTGCTCGGCCATCGTCTTGGTGACCGTCCGGTTGGCGGCGATCACGCCGCCGAAGGCGCTGACCGGGTCGCACGCGTTCGCCTTGCGATGCGCCTCGGCGATGTCGGCACCGACAGCAATGCCGCACGGGTTGGCGTGCTTGATGATCGCCACCGCCGGCTCGGTGAAGTCGTTCGCAGCACGGCGCGCGGCGTCGGTGTCGACGTAGTTGTTGTACGACATCTCCTTGCCGTGCAGCTGCTCGGCCTGGGCCAGCCCGGTCACGCCGGAGCCGTTCGCGTACAGCGCTGCCCTCTGGTGCGGGTTCTCGCCGTAGCGGAGCACCGACTGCTTGTCCCAGGTGGCACCGATCCAGGCGGGGAAGCCGGTGCCCTCGGCGGAGTCGGTCAGGACCGAGCCCATCCAGGAGGCGACGTGGACGTCGTAGGTGGCGGTGTGCACGAAGGCCTTCGCGGCCAGCGCCTTGCGCTCCTGGTAGCTGAAGCCGTCGCCCTGCGCGGCCTCGACAGCCTTCGCGTAGTCGGCACCGTCGGTCACGATCGCGACCGAAGGGTGGTTCTTGGCCGCGGCGCGGACCATCGAGGGACCGCCGATGTCGATCTTCTCGATGATCTCCTCGGGGGTGCCACCGGCCGCGACCGTGGCGGCGAACGGGTAGAGGTTGACCACGACGAGGTCGAACGGCTCCACGCCGAGCTCGGCGAGCTGGGCCTCGTGCGACGCCAGCCGGCGGTCGGCCAGGATGCCGGCGTGGACACGCGGGTGCAGCGTCTTGACCCGGCCGTCGAGGCACTCGGGGAAGCCGGTCAGGTCCTCGACCTTGGTCACCGGCAGGCCGAGCGACTCGATCAGGGCGGCGGAGCCGCCGGTGGAGACGAGCTCGACGCCTGCCGCGTGCAGGCCGGTGACCAGCTCGTCGAGCCCGGTCTTGTCGAAGACGGACACGAGGGCCCGCCTGATCTGGATCGTGTCCTGCTGTCCGGCCATCACTGACTCCTAGTGGTCGATGAAGGGCGGCACCCAGGCGGACGATGCCGGCTCACACACTCCCTGGTGGTTGACCCACCCGCGCCAGTCGTGTCCGGGCAGTCTAGCGAGCGCTCAGCCGCCGAAGCGAACCCGTCGACCCTCGACGGTGAAGCCCTCCCGGGCCATCCGACCGACGGTCTCGACGAGCATCGCGCGCTCGGCGACCTTGATCCGCTCGTGAAGCACCTCGACGGTGTCGTCCGGCTCCACGGGGACGGCTGTCTGCGCCACGATCGCACCGGTGTCCACCCCTTCGTCGACCACGAACAGCGTGCAGCCGGTCACCTTGACCCCGTACGCCAGGGCGTCGGCGGGGCCGCTGGTGCCGGGGAACGACGGCGACAGGGCGGGATGGGTGTTGATCGTCCGACCGCCGAAACGGGCCAGGAACGCCGGCCCGAGCAGCTTCATGAAGCCGGCCGAGATCACCAGGTCCGGCTCGAAAGCCGCCACCTTGTCCGCCAGCGCCTGGTCCCAGCGCTCGCGGTCGGTGAAGTCCTTGAGCCGTGCCACGAAGGTCGGCACCCCGGCGGTCTCGGCACGCTCCAGGCCGAGGATGCCGTCACGGTCGGCACCGACCGCCACCACCCGAGCACCGAAGTCCGGGTCGGCGCAGGCGTCGAGGAGGGCCTGGAGGTTGGTCCCGGAGCCGGAGACGAGGACGACGAGGCGAGCGGTCACGCCGGGAGTCTAGGGCCGGGCTCAGGCCCCCGCGGAGTCCTCGGCGGCCACCTCGTCGATCACCTCGTCGGTCACCTCGGCGGTCCGGCCGGCGCGGCGACGCCGCCACGCGGTCATCGCCGTACCGGCGAGCAGGCCGCCGATGCCGAACGAGGTGACGCCGTGGACGAGGGTGTCGAAGGCCAGCGGGCCGACGTCGGCCATCCGCCCGGGGCCGACGGCTCCTCCGGCCAGGCCGGCCAGGATCGCTATCGCGACGGCGCTGAGCACACCGGCCGCCAAGCCTCGGACGGCGCCGTGGTCCCAGCGGAGCGTCGGCTGCCGGCGCTGCACGATGACCACCGCCACGACGGCCACGATCGGCGCGAGCGCGAGGAGGTACGGCGTCCAGGCAGGCGTGGGACCGTTGTCGGGCAGCGCGGCCAGCAGCGGGAACATCGGCAGCGGGCCGAGGCTGACCACCGTCGGCGTCACGAGGGTGTGCGTGCCGACGGTGAAGCCCGGCCCGAGCAAGTAGGAGCTGGAGAACAGGGTCGCGTTCGGCACCACCAGCAGCATCAGGCCCACGTACAGCACGCCGGGGCCGGGACCGAGGTGCAGCTGCGACATCACGTTGAGCGCCGTGTCGCCGTCGATGACGAAGGCGGCGGCGAAGACCAGGGCGGAGACGCCGAGCCACGCCAGCAGCAGGACCCGCACCATCGCGAACGTCGAGCGCACCACCGGCGGCAGCAGCGCCATCCGGACCGCGGCGCGGCCCGAGCCGACGGCGATCCCGCTGCCGCCGGCGAGCACGCACAGCAGCAGCGACCACAGCACCACCCGTCCCTGCGCGGGGGCGGTCGCGGCGGAGCCGGCGAAGGCCGCGACCACGAGCGCCGTCACGACGTACCCCAGGGTGAAGAGGCCGGTCGCAGCGGGCACCGTCCAGTCCCGCTCGCCGTCGGCCAGGCCGTGATGGTCGGGCCCGTGCTCGGCGACCGAGTCGCCCACCCGCAGGCCGAAGCGCCACATCGACCAGGCCAGGACCAGGGTCAGCCCCAGCGGTACGGCGGTCAGCCGCACGCCCTGCACCACCACGCCCGAGCCGTGCCCGGCCAGCCAGCCGAGCGCGCCGACCCGCAGCGCTCCCGACGGCGTGCCGTGCGCGCCGGCGTCGGTGAGGAACCAGCCCACCACGCCGACGGCGAGGCAGACCAGCAGCGTGGAGACCGCAGCCGCGACCCCACCCAAGGTCGCCACCAGCGCGAGCGGCCGGCGCCACCGGAGGTCGGCGCGCAGCTCGGCATCGGTACGGCGCCGGGTGGAGGGAGGGAGCAAGGAGGTCATCGCGACCATCCTCGCCCGAGCGCTCGACGGCTCCGGGGAGACTCGCCGCAGTCCACCCGAGGACACCCTCACCGATGGGGCACCCTCACCGCGCCACGGCTAACGTGTCCCCTGCCCATGAGCAGCAAGCAGCGCCACGCCCTCGAGTTCGAGACGTTCTACAAGGACGTCCGCAGCCGCCTGCTGCTCCAGACCTGGGCCCTGACCGGTGACCTGACCGCCGGCCGCAAGGCGGTACAGGACGCCCTCGTCATCGGCTGGCACCACTGGCGCAAGATCGGCCGCCTCGACCCGGTCGAGCGGGAGAACTGGGTCCGCCCGCTCGCCTGGCGGCACGCGCTGCGCCGGCACTCGGTGCCGCACTTCCACCGCCCCAAGGAGGGCGACGAGGATGCCCAGGCCACCCTAGAGGCACTGAGCCGGCTCCCGCTCGAGCAGCGCAAGGTGCTGCTCCTCGCGCACCTGACCACCATCAGCGAGGACGCCGTCGCGCGCGAGGTCGGCATCACCCAGATCCGCGCCGAGCAGGCGCTGCGCGCCGCGACCAGCGACTTCATGCTGGCCCGCAGCGCGCTGCCCGCCGACGTCCAGCCCAGCTTCGAGTCGCTGGTCCCGACCGTGGAGTCGGTGCGGTGGCCGCGTCCCACGATCCTCACCCGCGCCGGCGCCGCGCGGCGACGTACGCATACAGCGGTGGGGCTGGTCCTGGCGGTCGCGGCGTTCGCCGGATCGGGCATCGCCGTGACCGACGCCGCCGGCGACCGGCCGAGCCTGGGCAACCTCTCGCTGCACCACCGCGACGACGCCACCACCGCCGCGGCGGCGGCCACCTACCGGCTGAGCGCCGACACCCTGGCCCAGCCCGAGCAGGTCGGGAGCGCGCTCGGCGGCGCCTGGATGACCACGCTGACCTCGGACGACGACAACGGTGCGGTGGCGCTGCCCTGCCAGCGCGGTGCGCTGGCCGACCCGCACCCGCGAGCCGCCCTGGCGCGCACGTTCGTCGGCGACAAGAAGACCATCACCGCCGCCCAGACCACGCTCGCCTCCGCGACGTCGACGGCCGCCCAGGCGGCGTACACCAAGACGCTCGGCTGGTACGGCGGCTGCCGCGACAGCCGGGTGCAGCTCCTGGCCACCGAACGGGTCAGCGGTCTCGGCGACCAGGCCACCGTCCTGCTGCTGCGCAACTGGACCTCCCCGGAGCGCACGATCGCCGTCGGGGTGGCCCGCACGGGGGTGCTCACCACCGCTGTCACCGGCACCATCCCGGTGGCGAAGAGCGACGCCCCGGCGACCTCGGGCGTGACCTCGCTGCTCGGCACCGCCGTGCAACAGCTGTGCCGCCAGCCCGGCGCAGGAGCCTGTACGACGCAGCCTGTCGCGGCCGCCGCGCCGCCACCGGCCTCAGGTGCCGAGCCGGCCCTGATGAACGAGGTCGACCTCCCGCCCGTGACCGGCGTCGAGGAGCCCTGGGTGGGCACCGCTCCGACCACGGCCAGCACCAACGTCGCCGCCACCCGCTGCGACGAGGCGACCTTCACCGGCGCCGGCATCACCCACGCGCTGACCCGCTCGTTCGTGATCCCCACCGCCCAGGGGCTGGCACCCCAGTTCGGCCTCACCCAGACCATGGGCGACTTCGGCAAGGCGAAGGCCGCCTCCACGTTCGTCGACGGCATCCGCAAGAAGCTCGCCAGCTGTCCCAAGAAGGACCTCGGCAGCCACGTCACCCAGCTCACGACCACCTCCACCGCCGGCGTCGACATCACCGCCTGGCGGGTCCGGGTCGAGACCTCCCCCACCGCCTCGGTCGTCTACCTGATGGCGATCGTGCGCAACGGCGCCGGCGTCACCCAGGTCGGGTTCGTCCCCTCCAGCAAGGTCACCATGACCGACGCCGACTTCACCGCACTCGCCCAGCGGGCCGCCCTGCGGCTGACCTACCTCCGGTAGGGCGGGAACGCCCGAGAGGTCAGTTCTGGGGGACCGAGTCGGCCACTCGGCTCGCGAAAGGTGACGTCTCGACGTGCTCCGGAAGACAGGAGTGCCCCGGCTGCCGAAGCAACCGGGGCACCCCTCGAGTCGGACGCGACTCAGATGTTCTTCATGATCTCCCGCATGAGCTCGGCGGTCTCAGACGGCGTCTTGCCGACCTTGACGCCGACGGCCTCGAGGGCCTCCTTCTTCGCGGCAGCCGTGCCGGCCGAGCCGGACACGATCGCACCGGCGTGACCCATGGTCTTGCCCTCCGGCGCGGTGAAGCCCGCCACGTAGCCGACGACCGGCTTGGTGATGTGCTCCTTGATGTACGCCGCGGCGCGCTCCTCGGCGTCGCCGCCGATCTCGCCGATCATCACGATCGCCTTGGTCTCCGGGTCGTCCTCGAAGGCCTGCAGGGCGTCGATGTGCGTCGTACCGATGATCGGGTCACCGCCGATGCCGATGGCGGTCGAGAAGCCGAAGTCACGCAGCTCGTACATCATCTGGTAGGTCAGCGTGCCGGACTTGGAGACCAGCCCGATCGGGCCCTTGCCGGCGATGGTGTGCGGCGTGATGCCGGCCAGCGACTCGCCCGGGGTGATGATGCCGGGACAGTTCGGCCCGATCATCCGGGTCTTCTTGCCCTGGAGGTAGCTCCACACCTCGGCGCTGTCCTGGACGGGCACGCCCTCGGTGATGACGACGATCAGCGGCATCTCGGCGTCGATGGCCTCGATGGCGGCGTCCTTGGTGAAGGCCGGCGGTACGAAGAGGACCGAGACGTTGGCGCCGGTGGCCTCGATGGCCTCCTTGACCGTGCCGAACACCGGCAGATCGACGTCGGCGCCGTTGGCGTCCTTGTGGGTGACGGTGCTCCCGGCCTTACGGGCGTTGACACCGCCGACGATCTGCGCGCCGGAGTCGAGCATCAGGGCGGTGTGCTTGGCACCCATGCCGCCGGTGATGCCCTGGACGATGACCTTGCTGTCCTTGTTGAGGTAGATGCTCATTCTTCTTCTCCCCCGCCTCAGGCGCTCTGCTTGTCGGAGTTGGCCAGCTCGGCCGCCTTGTCGGCGCCGCCGTCCATGGTGTCGACGACGGTGACGAGCGGGTGGTTGAGGTCGGTCAGGATCTGGCGGCCGAGCTCGACGTTGTTGCCGTCGAGGCGGACGACGAGCGGCTTGGTGGCCTTGTCGCCGAGCAGCTCGAGCGCGCCCTTGATGCCGTTGGCCACCTCGTCGCAGGCGGTGATGCCGCCGAAGACGTTGACGAACACGGCCTTGACCTGGTCGTCGTTGAGGATGACGTCGAGGCCGTTGGCCATCACCTGGGCGTTGGCCCCGCCACCGATGTCGAGGAAGTTGGCGGGCTTGACGCCCCCGTGCGCCTCGCCGGCGTAGGCGACCACGTCGAGGGTGCTCATCACGAGGCCCGCGCCGTTGCCGATGATGCCGACCTGGCCGTCGAGCTTCACGTAGTTGAGACCGAGGTCCTTGGCCTTCGCCTCGAGCGGGTCGGCCTCCTCACGGATCTCGAACTCCTCGTGCTCGGGGTGACGGACCTCGGAGGCGTTGTCGTCCAGCGAGATCTTGCCGTCGAGTGCCTCGAGCTTGTCGCCCTCCAGGCGGGCGAGCGGGTTGACCTCGACGAGGGTCGCGTCCTCCTCGACGAACGTCTTGTACAGCGCCTGGATGAGCTCCACGGCCTGCTCGAAGACCGCCTCGGGGAACGCCGCGGTGGTGGCGATCTCGCGGGCCTTGGCCTCGTCGACGCCCTGGCCCGGGTCGATGCCGATCTGCTTGACGGCGTCGGGGTTGGTCTTGGCGACCTCCTCGATCTCCACGCCGCCCTCGACCGATGCGATGCACAGGTACTGACGGTTCGACCGGTCCAGCAGGAACGAGAAGTAGTACTCCTCCTGGGGCGGCGTCGCCGGGGTGACCAGGACGCGGTTGACGCGCAGACCCTTGATCTCCATGCCGAGGATGTTGCTCGCGTGCTCGAAGGCCTCGTCGGCTGTCTTGGCGAGCTTGACGCCGCCCGCCTTGCCGCGGCCGCCGGCCTTGACCTGCGCCTTGATGACGGTCACGCCGCCGATCCGCTCCGCGGCGGCCCGGGCGTCCTCGGCGGTCTCGACGACCACACCGAGGGTGGTTGCGACACCGTGCTTGGCGAAGAGCTCCTTCGCCTGGTACTCCATCAGATCCACTGATCCACCATGTCTCTATGTCGGTTGTATCGGGCGAGCGGCAGGCGCGCAGAGGCGACGCGTTCGCTCGGTGATCCTCCGGCACACTAGCCCTGCCCGGACCCCACGACGACCCCCGGGGCCTTGACGTGATGCACGCCATACGGTCAGATCGAGACGAGCGCTGCCGAATCCGGGGGTAGGCGATTCTTGACGGGCCCGAACGGTCCGTTAGAGTCATGGCTCGCCGTCTGAACCCCGAGCAGCGGAGCAGTGAACACATGGGTAACCACCGAGCGGATGTCGTCGTCGACAGCCACCCCTCGGAAGAGACCCCTGAGACGTCCTCCTACGTGGGGCGGCGGCGCGCCGCTACGATCGTGGAGGTTCCCGCTCAGGCTGAGGCGCAAACCCCGCCGGCCGCGCCGTATGTCGGCAAGCGCCGGGCGGCCGTTCCCGTCGAGGAGCCGCCCGCGGAGGTCCAGCACGCCGTCCTGACCGCTCTGTCGGTCGCCGCGGCCGCGCCGGCCCAGGCTCCCGCTCCGGCCCTCGAGGCGGCCGCCCCGCTCGGCGTACCGGCTCCGCGGCGCACGTTCACGCAGGACGCTCCCGCGGTGATCGAGCCGGTCGAGACCGAGCTCGTCAAGCCGCTGGAACACCTGGCGACCTCGGTCCTCCAGACGGCGACCGAGAGCACTGTCGAGACCACGGCGTGGCGCGACCTGCGGATCGACACCGGCTCGCTGCCGCCCTTCGAGGAGACGGCCGCCTACGCCACCGACTTCGGTGCCGAGACCACCTCCCACCTTCCGATCGTCTCGATCGGCAAGCGCCGCGCCGGCGGCGGCACCGGTGCCCGCACCGGCAACCCGCTGTTCAAGCGGCTCCCCTCGGCGCCGCTCGCCCTCGGCGTCGCCTCGCTGGCGATCGCCGTCGGTGGTGCCGTCACCGCGGCGCACGCTCCGGCCCACACCACCCACGACAGCTTCGTGGCGGCCAGCGCCCTCGCCGGTGCCAGCGACGTCGGCCGGGTCGGCGCGCCCGCCGGTCGCAGCGCCACTGTCTCGCGCAGCAGCGACCGCAGCACCAGCGCCGCCGCCGACCAGGCGGTCGAGGAGCGCAACAAGGCGCTGACCAAGATCAACGACAAGGCGACCACGCAGGACCAGTTCAAGGCCGCCAACCAGTGGGGGTTGCCCATCACGGCGGGCGGCTACCACCTCACCGGCCGCTTCGACGACGTGAGCGGGCTGTGGGCCAGCGTGCACACCGGCCTCGACTTCGCCTGCCCCACCGGCACCGAGATCCACGCGGTCGCCGGGGGCACCATCACCGAGGTCGGCTGGGCGGGTGCCTACGGCAACCGCACCGTCGAGACCCTGCCCGACGGCACCGAGCTCTGGTACGCCCACCAGGTCCGCTTCGGCGCCACCGTCGGCGAGAAGGTCACCGAGGGCGAGGTCATCGGATACGTCGGCTCGACCGGCAACACCACCGGCCCGCACGTGCACCTCGAGGTCCGCCCCGGCGGCGGCGACCCGGTCGACCCGGACACCGCCCTCAAGGCGCACGGCATCGACCCCGACGCCAACCAGTAGCCGACTCGGGCCTCCGTCCCGGTTGACTCGGGCCTCCGTCCCGGTTGAGTCGGGCCTCCGTCCCGGTTGACTCGGGCCTCGAGGCTTGACGAAGACTTGACGGTTTTCGAGGGCAGCGTTCAGCAACGCCTCACCCGCGTATCAGTCCGGCTTGGCACCGTGGAGGCATGACGACCTTCGCTCCGCCGATGGCACCGGTCGCGCCGGCCGCCACCCGCCGCCGCCTGCTCGGCTGGCGTGGTGGATCCCTGCTCGCCCTGCTGGCCGGTACCGCGCTCGCCTACCTCTGGACGCTCTCGGAGTCCGGCTACGCCAACTCCTTCTACTCCGCCGCTGCCCAGGCCGGATCGCAGAGCTGGAAGGCCTGGTTCTTCGGCTCCCTGGACGCAGGCAACGCGATCACCGTCGACAAGCCACCGGCGTCGCTGTGGCTGATGGGCCTCTCGGTGCGGATCTTCGGGATGAGTTCGTGGAGCATCCTGGTCCCCGAAGCGCTGCTGGGCGTCGCCACTGTCTACCTGGTCTTCTTGACCGTACGCCGGGTCAACGGCCACGTCGCCGGCATCATCGCCGGTGCGGCCACAGCGCTCACCCCCGCCGCGGCGCTGATGTTCCGGTTCAACAACCCCGACGCGATGCTGCTCTTCCTGCTCACCGCCGCGGGGTACGTCGTCCTGCGCGCCACCGAGCGGGCGTCGGGCCGGCTGGTGCTGCTGGCCGGCGTACTCCTCGGCTTCGGCTTCCTCACCAAGATGCTGCAGGCGTTCCTGGTGCTGCCGGCCTTCGCCCTGGTCTACCTGCTGGCCGCGCCGACCGGTCTGCGCAAGCGGATCCTCCACCTGCTCGGCGGCCTCGCCGCCATGGTCGTCAGCATGGGGTGGTGGGTGGCGATCGTGGAGATCGTGCCCGCCTCGGCCAGGCCCTACATCGACGGCTCGACCGACAACTCCATCCTGCAGCTGGCCTTCGGCTACAACGGCCTCGGCCGGCTCAACGGCAACGAGACCGGCGGCCACGGCAATGCCGGCTTCAGCAGCGGCGTGGGCGTGCTGCGTCTGTTCCAGGGCGTCTCGGGCGGGATGGTCGCCTGGCTGCTGCCCGCCGCGTTGATCGTGCTCGTCGCCGGCGTCGTCGCACGCGGTCGCGCGCCGCGCACCGACCTACCCCGCGCCGCCCTGCTGATGACGGGCCTGGCGATGCTCACCACCGGCCTGGTCTTCTCCTCCATGGCCGGCATCTACCACGACTACTACACCGTCGCGCTGGCGCCGTGGATAGCGATGACGGCGACGATCGGTGCCGCGATCCTGTGGCAGCGCCGTGCGGCGTGGCCGGCTCGCGCGGCCCTCGCAGCCGCCCTGGCGGCGAGCGCGATCTGGGCGTTCGTGCTCCTGCACCAGTCGCACGAGCAGCCGTACGACGCCCTGCGCTGGCTGGTGCTCCTCCTCGGCCTGGCCGGCACCGCCGCCCTGCTGCTCCCCTGGCGGCGCCGCCTCACCACCGCGGTGCTGGTCGGAGCGGTGCTGGGGATGTTCGTCGGGCCGGCGGCGTACTCCATCGACACGATCCGCTCGCCCCACACCGGCTCGATCGTCACCGCCGGCCCGGTCACCTCGATGGGCTTCGGCGGCGGCTTCGGCGGCGGACCGGGCCGCCAGGGCGGTGGCCGGCCGGGCTCCGGGCAGAACGGTGCGCAGGGCGGCTTCGGCGGAGGCGGCTTCCCCGGAGGCGGCTTCCCCGGCGGCGGGACCACCGGCGGGACCACCGGTCAGGCCGGCGGCTTCCCCGGTGGCGGCTTCGGCGGTCGCGGCGGCGCCGGCGGCGGGGGCGGTCTGCTCGACGGCGCGACGGTGAACAGCCAGCTGAAGAGCCTGCTGACGAAGGACGCCTCGTCCTACACCTGGAGTGCCGCGGTGAGCGGGTCGCAGAACGCGGCGAGCTACGAGCTGGCGACCGGAACGTCGGTCATCGCGATCGGAGGCTTCAACAGCACCGCCAACGGCCCGACCCTGGCCCAGTTCGAGCAGTGGGTCTCCGAGGGCAGGATCCACTACTACATCGCCAGCAGCAGCGGATTCGGCGGCCGAGGCTTCGGCGGTGGCAGCAACGGCGGGAGCAGCGGGTCCAGCTCGTCGATCGAGCAGTGGGTCACCTCGCACTACACCGCGCAGACCGTGGGCAGCTCCACCGTCTACGACCTCACCCAGCCGAGCACCAGCACGGCCGCCACCTCCACCACCACAGGAGACAACACATGAGCACCCTCGAGGTCGTGATCCCGGTCCACAACGAGCAGGTCCAGCTCGCTGCCTGCGTGCGACGCGTCCACGCCTTCCTACGGGAGCTGTCGTCCAGCTACCGGATCGTGGTGGTCGACAACGCCAGCACCGACCACACCTGGGCGATCGCCCAGGGGCTGGTGGAGGAGTTCGAGGACGTGGCGGCGGTGCGGCTGGCCGAGAAGGGACGCGGGCGCGCCATCAAGGCTGCCTGGACGGCGTCGTACGCCGAGGTCCTCTGCTACATGGACGTCGACCTCTCGACCGACCTGCGGGCGTTCCTGCCGCTGATCACGCCGCTGCTCAGCGACCAGGCCGACGTCGCGATCGGTTCGCGCCTGCACTTCGAGAGCACGGTGCGGCGGGGGCCGAAGCGCGAGCTCCTCTCCCGCGGTTACAACCGGTTGCTGCGCTGGCGGCTCGGCGCCCGCTTCAGCGACGCCCAGTGCGGCTTCAAGGCGATCCGCCGGGAGGCCGCGCAGCGGCTGCTGCCGCGCGTCGAGGACGACGGCTGGTTCTTCGACACCGAGTTGCTGGTGCTGGCGCAGCGGGCGGGGATGCGGATCCACGAGGTACCGGTCATCTGGACCGACGACCCCGACTCGCGCGTCGACATCGTCTCGACGGTGCTGGAGGACCTGCGAGGCATCCGTCGGCTGCGCCGCACCGACCCGCCGGCCTCGAGCTGGGCGGAGTCGCTCGCGCGTTGATTCGGGCCTCCGTCCCGCTCGAATCGGGCCTCCGTCCCGCTCGAATCGGGCCTCCGTCCCGCTCGAATCGGGCCTCCGTCCCGCGATCAGAGCTTCTGGACGGGGGCGTAGCGCAGCAGCAGGCGCTTGACGCCCTGGGTCCCGAAGTCGATCGAGGCGACCGTCTTGTCGGCCACGCCCTCGATCGAGACCACGCTCCCGAGGCCGAACGTGTCGTGCGTGACCCGGTCCCCGGGGACCAGCGCGGGCACCTCGCGAGCCGGCTTGGACTTCGCAGCGGCGTCGGCGCGGATCGCTGCGGAGGAGAAGTTGCGGCGTCCGGTGCCGGTGATGGTGCCCAGCCCGTTGCCGAACCGCTCGCCGCCCAGATCCGGACGCGACCACTTCGTCATCGCCGCCTCCGTACGACGCCAGTCGACCAGGTCGACCGGGAGCTCGTCGAGGAACCGGCTCGCGGGGTTGTGCGCCGGTGCACCCCACGCCGACCGGACCACCGCGCGGGAGAGGAACAGGCGCTCGCGGGCTCGGGTGATCCCGACGTAGGCCAACCGTCGCTCCTCCTCCAGCTCGGTGGTGTCGCCGAGGGCACGAGAGTGTGGGAAGACCCCGTCCTCCATGCCGGTGAGGAAGACCACCGGGAACTCCAGCCCCTTGGCGGTGTGCAGGGTCATCAAGGTGACCACCCCGTCCTCGCCCTCGGGGATCGAGTCGGAGTCGGCGACCAGCGCCACCCGCTCCAGGAAGTCGTCCAGACCCGGGGAGAGGATGCCGGCGTCCACGTCGGCGGGATCCGCAGAGGGCCCCGCGACCGGGTCGTCGGAGAACTCCCGGGCGACCGCGACGAGCTCGGCCAGGTTCTCCACCCGGGTCGCGTCCTGGGGGTCGTCGCTGGCCTCGAGCTCCTCGAGGTACCCCGAGCGAGCCAGGGTCGACTCGAGGACCACGTCGGGACGCTCGCCGCCCGCCACCATCGACTGCAGCTCGGTGATCATGCCGACGAAGGTGCGGATGTTGGCGGCGCTGCGGGTGGCCAGCCCGGGCGCGTCGTCGGCGCGCTGGAGGGCCTCCCAGAACGTCAGGCCCTCGCGTTGGGCGAGCGCGTCCACGCACTCGACCGCGCGGTCGCCGATCCCCCGCTTGGGGGTGTTGAGGATCCGGCGCAGGGAGACCTGGTCCGCCGGGTTGGCCAGGGTGCGCAGATAGGCGAGCGCGTCGCGCACCTCGCGCCGCTCGTAGAACCGCACCCCGCCGACGACCTTGTAGGGCTGCCCGGTGCGGATGAACACCTCTTCGAAGACGCGGCTCTGCGCGTTGGTCCGGTAGAAGACCGCCACGTCGCTGGCCTTGTGGCCGGCGTCGACCAGCTTGTCGATCTCGTCGCTGACGAAGCGGGCCTCGTCCCGCTCGTCGTCGGCGACGTAGCCGACGATCCGCTCACCGTCGCCGGCCTCGCTCCACAGCCGCTTCTCCTTGCGACCCTTGTTGTGCGTGATGACGGCGTTGGCGGCGGTCAGGATGGTCTGGGTGGAGCGGTAGTTCTGCTCGAGCAGGATCGAGGTGGCGTTGGGGAAGTCCTGCTCGAAGTCGAGGATGTTGCGGATGTTGGCGCCGCGGAAGGCGTAGATCGACTGGTCCGCGTCGCCGACCACCATCAGCTCGGCCGGCTCACTGCGCGGCGAGGTGGGGTCGAGGTCCTCCGGATCGTCGGCACACAGCTCGTGGATCAGCGCGTACTGCGCGTGGTTGGTGTCCTGGTACTCGTCGACCAGCACGTGCCGGAACCGCCGCCGGTAGGTCTCGCGCACCTCCGGGAACTGCCGGAACAGGTGCACCGTGGTCATGATGAGGTCGTCGAAGTCGAGCGCGTTCGCCTCGGTCAGGCGGCGCTGGTAGAGCGTGTACGCCGCGGCGTAGCTCTCCTCGAGCTGGTTCTTCGCGTCCTTGGTGGCGTCCTCGGCGGTGCGCAGCTCGTTCTTCTGGTCGCTGACCCAGTGCAGCACCTGGGCCGGCTGGTAGCGGCGCGGGTCGAGATCCAGGTCGCCGACCACGAGACCCATCAACCGCTTCTGGTCCTGCGCGTCGTAGATCGTGAAGTTGGACTTGTAGCCGAGCTTGTCGATCTCCTTGCGCAGGATCCGGACGCAGGCGCTGTGGAAGGTGCTGACCCACATGATCCGGGCGCGCTTGCCGACCAGGTCCTCGACGCGCTCCTTCATCTCGGCGGCCGCCTTGTTGGTGAAGGTGATCGCCAGGATCGAGCCCGGATGGGCACCCCGCTCGCTGATCAGCCAGGCGATCCGCCGGGTGAGCACGCGGGTCTTGCCCGACCCCGCGCCCGCCACCACCAGCAGCGGCACGCCCTCGTGGGTGACGGCGGCGCTCTGCGGCGGGTTGAGCCCGGCGAGCAGCTCGTCGCGGCTCGGGCCGCGGCGAGCAGGGCGCTCCTCGGGCAGGGCGAACAGGGCGGCGGGTTCGGGCGTACTCATGCTGGGGCAAGCCTAGGTCGCCGGGCCGACAGTTCCCGACTCAGCGGCGCAGCTCGAGCCGGCGTACGTCGCCCGAGAGCAGCGTCAGCAGGCTCGACCCGCCGATCACCGCGGCGACGACGACCAACCACCGCTCGAAGCCGACCGCTTCGGCGACCGGACCGGTCAGCGCGAGTCCCAGCGGCCGAGCGACGAACGAGCCCACCAGGTCGAAGGCGTAGACCCGCGACAGCTTGTCGTCCGCCACGTTCTGCTGGATCGCCAGGTCCCAGAAGACCGAGAAGATGGAGAGTCCGACGCCGTGCAGGAAGGCGCCGGCCCACACCAGCGGCGGCGTCGGCGCGAGCGCCATCGCCAGGGGGAACAGCGCCGTCGTGGCGAGCAGCATGGTGCCGATGAACAGGGAGCGGCGCGGGCGCCAGCGCAGGCAGATCAGGCCGCCCACGACGAACCCGACCATCAGCCAGGCCAGGGCCGCGCCCCAGGCGGCCCGGCCCATGCCCTCGCCGACCACGATGGGTCCGAGGACGTTCTGGGCACCGCCGAAGAAGAAGTGGTAGAGCAGGGCCTGGCCGATCAGCAGCCAGAGCCAGGCGTGCCGCAGCACCTCCCGCGCACCTTCGCCCAGCTCGGCCACGACCGTACCCCGCGGGCCGGCGGCCAGATCCGGGATCCGCAGCCGGGAGAAGCACACCGCGGCGACGCCGAACGTCGCCGCGTCGATCATGATCGCCCAGCCGGCGTCGACGGCCGCCACGAGGATCCCGCCCACGGCGTACCCGATGGTCATGGCGAGCTGCTGCAGGAGCGCTCGGGTGGCGACGGCGCCGGCCAGGTCCGCTTCGGGCACCGTCATCCGGGTGACGGCCTTCGAGGCCGGTCCGCTCAGCGCTGAGAGCACACCGGCGATCATCCCGAGGGCGGTGAGGCCTCCGATCGAGGCGTGGTGCAGCACCAGGGTCAGTGCCAGCACCGCCTGGATCGACGCACTGCCCATCGACGAGCCCTGCATCATCAGCCGACGCGAGACCCGGTCGCCGAGAACGCCACCCAGCAGGGTCGTGAGCACCTCGGCGGCGCTGAACGCCGCCTCGACCAGTCCCAGCTCGGCGGCGCTCCCACCCAGGTCGAGTACGGCGAAGGCCAGCGCCACCGGCGTGATGGCGTTGCCGAAGGAGCTGACGGCGCTGCCCCCGGCCAGGAGCCGGAACTCGCGATGACGCAGCACGCCGGAGCGCTCGAGCGCCACGATGCTCATGTCCCGCAGAATAGTTCGCTGACAAACTATTCGCCAACGAATAAGGTCGGGGCATGGAGGGCGAGGACTGGGCCGACCGGCACGTCGAGCGCTGGCGCGACCACTGGATCGACATCGACTTCGACGACGACGTCGAGGCCATCACCGTCCGGATCAACCGGGTGCGGGCGCACCTGCAGCGCACCAAGCAACAGGCCGTGACCGAGGTCGGGCTGCAGGACTTCGAGTACGACACGCTGCACGTGCTGATGATCCGCGACACCCCCGGCCGTGCCAGCCCCTCGCAGCTGGCCGAGGACCTCGGCATCAGCAACGCAGGCATGACCGGCCGCCTCGACGGCCTCGAGCGGTCCGGGTGGGTGGAGCGCCGCGCCGACCCCGCCGACAGGCGCCGGGTGCACATCGAGGCCACCGCGGCAGGCCGCGACGTCTGGCGCAGCGCGATGCGGCTGCGCGGACGTGCCGAGGACGAGCTCTTCGGCGTTCTGACCCCCGCCCAGAGGCACACGCTGGCCGCCCTGCTCAAGGAGCTGACGCTGCGGATCGAGGAGGGCTAGATGTCGGCGGCGCACCGGCGCGGCCCCGCCGTACGATCGGCCACTCGGTCAGCAGAAGGTGACGTCTCGACTCAGAGCAGGCGGCGGTCGGAGGCCCAGCGGGTCAGCTCGTGCCGGGAGGAGAGCTGCAGCTTGCGCAGCACGCTGGACATGTGGGTCTCGACCGTCTTGATCGAGATGAACAGCTCCCTGGCGACCTCCTTGTAGGAGTAGCCGCGCGCGATCAGCCGCATCACCTCGCGCTCCCGCTCGGTCAGCCGGTCCAGGTCCTCGTCGACCGCCGCCACCTCGATCACGCCGGAGAAGGCGTCGAGCACGAAGCCCGCGAGCCGGGGCGAGAACACGGCGTCGCCGCCCGCGACGCGCTCGATGGCGGCGGCCAGCTCGGGGCCCGTGATCGTCTTGGTGACATAGCCACGCGCCCCGCCGCGGATGGTCCCGATCACGTCCTCGGCCGCGTCGCTGACCGACAGCGCCAGGTAGCGCGGCCGCCCGTCGACGCTCGGCGCCCGTCGCATCACCTCGACACCACCGCCGCCGGGCAGGTGGACGTCGAGGAGCACCACGTCGGGCTGCCGGCTCGCCACCGCCGCGACGGCGCTGTCGACGTCCTCGGCCTCGGCGACCACCTCGATCCCCGGCTGCTCCGCGAGCTCGGCCCGCACCCCGCTGCGGAACATCGCGTGGTCGTCCACGACCACCACTCGCACGCTCATCTCGCCTCCTCACTCTCCCCGCACGGCATCCGCAGCCGCACCTCGGTGCCCTCGCCGGGGCCGGTCCTGATCTCGGCACTGCCTCCGTGCCGCTCCATCCGCGCCCGGATCGAGTCCCGTACGCCGTGGCGGTCCTCGGAGACCTCCGCCAGCGCGAAGCCGACGCCGCGGTCGCGGACGAACACCTCGACCGCACCGGGGTTCACCTCGGCATAGACGTCCACCCGTGCCACCGCTGCGTGCTTGGCGGCGTTGGTGACGGCCTCGCGCGTGGCCGCGACGATCGGCCGCAGCGTCGCCGTCAGCGGCCGGTCACCGACAGCCACCACGTCGACCGCGACACCGTGGACGTCCTCCACCTCGGCCGCCACCTGCCGCAGCGCGGCGGCGATGCTGGCGTCGGGCGAGACGCTGTCGGCGTACAGCCACGACCGCAGGTCGCGCTCCTGCGAGCGGGCGAGCCGTGCGACGGTGACCGGGTCGTCGGCGTTGTTCTGGATCAACGCGAGCGTCTGCAGGACCGAGTCGTGCAGATGCGCGGCCACGTCGGCCCGCTCCTGGGTGCGCACCCGCTCGGCGCGCTCGGCACCGAGGTCGGAGACCAACCGCAGCGCCCACGGTCCGACGATGACGCCGATGCCGGCGAAGCCGAGGAGGAAGGCGCCCAGGAGCTGTCCCGCATCCCCCGCCGAGCCTCCGCGCAGCGAGAAGAGCCCGAAGGCGACCAGTACGAGGAGCATGCCGGCGGCCACCCGGACGTAGGACGCCCAGCCCCCGCGGCCGAACACCAGCGCGACCGGGTCGAGGCGCTCCCCGGCGTCGAGCCAGCGCGCCCGCTGTGCCTCGTCGGCCTGCCGCCACAGCAGTGCGACACCCGCGACGGCGATGACCACCGGCCAGAAGAGCGTGCCGATGCCCAGCGCGGACTCCACCAGCAGGACGCCGCCGAAGCCCAGCACGACCAGCGCGATGGCGGGGCCGGCGTCGGTGAGCCGCCGGATCCGGCCCGGCCGGCGGCCGCCGCGCCGCGCGCTCTCGGCACCGGGAGTGCCCGGCTCGTGCGCCGGGGCGGCGGGCAGGAACAGCCACAGCCCGGCGTAGAGCAGCACGCCGAGCCCGCTGAGCAGGGCGGTGGCGACGAAGAAGACCCGTACCCACATCACCGCCACCCGCAGGTGCTCGGCCAGGCCCGCGGCCACCCCACCGACGATGCCGGTCTCGGTGTCGCGATAGGCCTTGGGAGGCAACGGGAGCTCGCTCATCGTGGAGCCATCGTCACACGCGACGCGCGCGCGGTTCCATGAGGAACATCCCTGATCCCGGCCTCGGGGCCGCTCCGGAGGATCAGGGGACTCCCCGATGGCCGTACGGCGCCGCGCCCGGGAGGCTGGGGACATGACCACGACTCCGACCGATGCCCCGCACGATCCGGGTCCCGGCACACCTGCCGGGGCGCCCGCGTCGCACCACCTCGGCAACCTGCGGCGCAGCCGCGACGACCGGCACATCGCCGGCGTGGGCGGAGGGCTGGCGCGGCACTTCCAGATCGACCCGATCGTCGTCCGGGTGGCCCTCGTCGTGCTGATCTTCTTCGGCGGCGCCGGCCTGATCCTCTACATCGGCGCCTGGTTGTTCGTGCCCCAGGAGGGCAAGCGGTCTGCGATCGTGCGGCTCGACGAGCGCAGTCGCGCCTTCGTGCTCTACGGCGTGGCGGCCCTGGCCACGGTGGCGCTGCTCGGCGACACGGCCGGGCACCTGCACGCACCGTGGCCCGTCTTCGTGATCGCGGTGATCGCGCTGCTCATCATCAGCGAGCGCCGCGGCGAGCTCCGGCTGCCGGGGCGACGGGAGCCGGCCGGTGCCACCCCGCCCGCGACGCAGCAGACGCAGCAGACGCAGCAGGCTCCGCCCCAGGTGCCGGCGCCCGACGACGTACCCGTCGCTCCGACCAACCCCCGCAAGCGCGGTCCGATCCTCTTCTGGTTCACCATCGCGCTGATCGCGCTGGCGGAGGGGGTGCTCGGGATCGTCGACCTGGCCGGGGCCTCGGTCGCCGGTCCGGCGTACCCGGCGCTCGCGGTGGGGATCATCGGCCTGATGCTCGTCGTGGGCGCGTTCTGGGGCCGGGCGGGCGGCCTGATCCTGCTCGGCTTCGTGACCAGCCTCGTCCTGGTCGGCAGCCTGGCCGCGGACAAGTGGCAGCTCGACGGACACGGGCGCAGCGTGCACTACACCCCGACTTCGACCGCGGCCCTGCGCACCGAGTACCACCTCGGCACCGGCGAGCTCCGGCTCGACCTCTCCCAGGTGAGCGACCCCACCGCGCTCTCCGGCCGCTCCGTCTCCGTGACCGGCCACGTCGGCAGCATCGAGATCGTCGTCCCCCCACAGATCTCGACCACGGCCGAGGGTGTGGTCAAGGGGCCGGGGCAGGTCGAGATCTTCGGTGAGGGCCACGGTGGCATCCACCCCCGCAACAGCGGCTCGGTCACCGGCAGCCTGACCAGCGTTCCCCTCTACATCCACGCCGACCTCAACGTCGGCCAGATCACCGTGGAGACCAGCGATGAGTGACGAGACCCGATCCCTGCCCGCTGAGCCGGAGCAGCCGGAGCGCACCGAGCTGCTCGAGGAGGCGGTCGATCCCGAGCCGGGCGAGCGGCCTCGCCACGACGAGGGTCAGCGGCGTACGGGCTCCCATCCGATCAATGTCGGCCACCTCGTGATGGGCCTGGTCTTCCTCGCGATCGTCGGCGGCTGGGCGCTGGTGCAGAGCGACACCGTGACCGGGACCGACATCCGCTGGCTGTTGCCGCTGCCGTGGGTCATCGGCGGCGGGGTCGGCCTGATCGCTGTGGCGATCTCGGGCCTGCGCCGCCACGGCGTGGGCCGCTGACGCCGAGACGTCACCTTTCGCGGGTCGAGTGTCCACCTCCGCGGCCACTCGACCCGCGGAAGGTGACGCCTCGGCTGCTAGGCGGGCTCGCCCACCACGGTGCGCGCCAGCGCCTCGACGGCCCTGTCCGCGTAGTCGGTGAAGACCCCGTCGACGCCGGTGGCCAGCATCGCGCGGTGTGCGCCGACCGGGCCACGCAGCGTCCAGACGAACACCTTGAGGCCGGCGCGGTGCGCCTCGGCGAGCAGCGGCCTGACCGCACCGTCGGCGCTGAGCACCATGGTGCGACGGGGACCGATGGCGTCGGCGTACGCCGCTATCGCGTGGCAGTCGATCCGTCCCCAGGTCTCGTCGACCAGCTGCACCAGCGGCAAGGAGGTCAACGGGTCCATCCGGCGGACGAACTCCGGGTCGAAGGACTGGATCCAGACCCGCGTGGCCGGCCGGTCGACACCGTGGTCGCGCAGGGTCTGCAGGAGCGGACCCACCATCGGCAGCCCGGCCGCCGCGAAGTAGGCGGGGTGCTTGACCTCGATGTGCAGCCCGATCCGGCGGCCCATCCGCGCCGACTCCTCGGCGACGAGCAGCAGCAGCTCGTCGAGGCTGATGATCGGGTCGTACGCCGTGGGGGCGTGCAGCGAGCGCAGCTCGGCGAAGGTGAAGTCCTCGGTGAACCAGCCGCGGCAAAGCTTGTCGCCGACCTGCCGGACCGTGTGCCGGCCGGCGAACTCCGGTCGCGACGCCACGTCGGTGGTGCGGGACAGCTCGTTCTCGTGGCGGACGACGAGGACGCCGTCGCTGCTCATCACGATGTCGGTCTCGACCGCGTCGGCACCCATCCGGATGGCGAGGCGGTAGGACTCCAGCGAGTGCTCGGCGAGATGGCCCGGGGCGCCACGGTGGCCGATGACGAGAGGCATGTCCCCACGGTCCCGAGCCGGGTTGAAGCCCGGAACGCTCCCCGGCCGATGGAGTGTTAACCGTTGGTGACGATCAGGGGGCGTCGTCCTCGCGCCACGTGACCCCCTCGCGGATGATCCGCGCCGGGGTACCGGCGACGGCGGTCCGCGCGGGCACCTTCTGACCCCGCACCAGGCTGCGCGCCCCGACGACGGCACCGTCACCGATGTCGACGTGACCGGTCACCACCGCGTCGCGGCCCAGCCAGACGTGGCGACCGAGCCGGATGGTGGCGCCGTACGGGTTGATCCGCTCCCCCGTGACGACGTCCTCGAGCCGGTGCATGTCGTCGGTGGCGACGTAGACGTCGGCCGCCCAGAGCTGATCGGTCCGGGCGATGATCGAGCCGCCGTTGCGGGCGTCGATGACGGCGCACCGGGTGGCGAGGACAGCACCGTCGAGGACGACGGCGGAACGGGCCCCGCAGTAGATCTCACCGGCGGTCAGCTCGGTGCCGGGGCCGAGGAACACGGTCGCCTCGTCACCCCCGACCAGCAGCGAGACGAGGTTGGTCAGGTCGGCCGCGACCACGACCAGGGCGTCGGCGAAGGGATAGAGGGCCAGCCGCCCGACCAGCGCCGGGTCCACCACCGCGCCCTCACCGAGGTAGAGCGCGTTCCCGCCGTCGTGCCACCACCCCGGCAGCGGGTCGAGCACCCGCCGGAGGGTCAGTACGCCGAGGACCTCGGGGTCGACACCGGCACCGAGCAGCCGCCGCCGGTGGGCAGGGCTGAGCGTCTCTCCCCGGGTCCACCCGGTCACGGAAGGCATGCCGGGTTTCTACCACCCGACGCCGGGCAACCCGGAGGAGATGGACTCTTCGACGGAACGGTCCGCCGCCGGGACCGATGACCAGACCGAGCACCGACCCGACGACCGACCCGACGACCAGCCCGACGACCAGCCCGACGACCGACCCGACGACCAGCCCGACGGCCGGGACGAGACGCACGCGGAGCGGATGGACCGGCTCTTCGACGATCTGCTGCAGGAGCTCAGGGTCATGCAGACGGGTGCGCAGCTGACCTCCGGCTTCCTGCTCACGCTGCCGTTCCAGAGCCGGTTCACCACGCTCGACGACTTCCAGCGGGGCCTCTACCTCGTGCTGGTGGTGCTCGCCCTGCTGACGACGGCGTTCGTGATGACAGCCGTCGCGGTGCACCAGCGGCTGACCGGCCGTCAGGTCAAGGACCGCGTGGTCGAGGCGGCGCAACGGCTGCTGACAGCGGTGCTGACCACGCTGGCGCTGTTGGTCGACGGCATCGCGATGCTGGTGTTCGACGTGGTGTGGCATCGCGCTGCGGCCATCACCGCTGGGATCGTCCTCGGGCTGGTGCTGGTCGGCCTGCTGGTGGTGCTTCCGCAGCGCATGCGCCGGCTCCAGTAGACGGCGAGAACGGACCGTGCACCACCCGTGCGCGCGACCCTGACAGAATCGGTGTCATGAAGCTCTCGACGCAACTGGCCTACTTCGGCAACCCGCGCGAGGCCGCCGACCAGGTGGTCGCCCTGGAGAAGGCGGGCCTGGACCAGCTGTGGGTGGCCGAGGCCTACGGCTTCGACGCCGTCTCGCTGCTCGGCTACCTCGCCGCCAAGACCGATCGCGTCGAGCTCGGCTCGGGCATCCTCAACATCTTCTCCCGTACGCCGGCCGCGCTGCTCCAGACCGCCGCGGGGCTCGACAACGTCTCGGGCGGCCGGGCGATCATCGGCCTGGGCGCCAGCGGCCCGCAGGTGATCGAGGGCTTCCACGGCGTGCCCTACGACCGCCCGCTGGCCCGCACCCGCGAGATCATCGACATCGTCCGCCGCGGCCTGCGCCGCGAGGCGCTGACCAGCGACGGTCTCTACCAGCTGCCGCTGCCGGCGGCCCAGGGCACCGGGCTGGGCAAGCCGCTCAAGCTGCTCAACCGGCCCGAGCGCTCCGACGTACCGCTGTGGGTGGCGGCGCTCGGGGGCAAGAACGTGCAGATGACCGCCGAGGTCGCCGACGGCTGGCTGCCGTTCCTCGTCTACCCCGAGAAGGTCGGGACCGTCTGGGGAGAGGCGCTCGCCGCCGGCAAGGCCGAGCGCAGCGCCGACCTCGGGCCGCTCCAGATCAGCGCCGGCGGCCTGCTCGCCATCGGCGAGGGCGACGACGTCAAGGCACTGCTCGACCAGATGCGCCCGATCTACGCCCTCTACATCGGCGGTATGGGCGCGCGCGGGAAGAACTTCTACAACGACATGGCCCGCCAGTTCGGCTTCGAGAAGGAGGCGAAGCAGATCCAGGACCTCTACCTCGACGGCCACAAGCGCGACGCGGAGGCGTTGGTGCCGCTGGAGTGGCTGGAGGCGGGCAACCTGGTCGGGCCGGCGTCCTACGTCAAGGAGCGGATCGCCGCCTTCGCCGAGGCAGGCATCACCAGCCTGCAGGTGACCCCTGCGGCCGGCACCGACGCGCTCGCCTCGGTGAGCCAGGTCAAGGAGTGGATCTCCTAGCCGCCCGGGCTGTCATGGGGACCGCTTGCGTCCCCACGCCGCGCCTAGCGCGAAGAGGTTGGAGACGCGGAAGTGCTCCATCGCGTCGGCGACGCGTCGCCGGCCGGTCCGGTCGGAGATCCCGAACGCCCGTGAGGCTGCCTCCAGCGTCGCTCCACGCGACATCAGCCGCAGCAGCGGGTCCCAGGTGGCGGGCTCCTCGCGCACCGGGACGGCGTCGGCCCACATCTCGTCGAACACCCACTGGGCCAGCCCGGCGACGGCGGGGCTGCGGATGGCGATGGTCGAGGTGGGCCAGCCCTCACCCCACTTCAGCGGAAGGGCCACCACCTCGCCGTCGGCGACCCAGAACCAGCTGACCGGATCGGCGGTGATCCGGATGTCCACCCCGGCGTCGAGCTCCTGCCGGATCCGCTCGGCCGCCTCGGGACGCGCGGTGTCGGTGAGGTTGCCGATGATCCGGGCGCGGTTACCTTCGCGCCCGATCACGCTGTGCCACAGCGCCTGCATGTCCGGGTCCGCGACGAAGAGGCGGGAGGCGTCCGGCAGCACGATGTCGGTGCGCCGCAGGTCCTGGCGCTGGATGACCTGGTGCCACAGGTCGGTGACGGCCGACCAGCCATGGAAGACCTCGACGTCGAGGATGCCGTGGCCGGCCCCGCCGACCTCCCAGTCACGGGCCAGGCCCGGCAGCTGGGCGACCAGCTCGACCAGCTCCTGGAGCCGGCGGCTGACCTGGTCGTTGACCTCGACGGCGCGCCGGCGTACGACCTCGGCGACAGCCTCGTCGGGCGCCAGGTAGTGGATGTCCTCCCCATACAGCGCGAGATAGCCCTCGGCCGCCAGCTCCCGCACCTGCTCGCGCACGGTCTGCTCGTCGCGCATCGCGACCTCGCTGAGCGCGGCGACGGTGCGCGGCCGGGCCCGGAGCGCCGTGGCGAGCAGCGCGATGTGTCGAGGCGGCATGACGTGATGGTTGCACGCGGAGGCGTCGGGCATGCGTCGCGCGTCCGATCGCGGACATGACCGCTTCCGGCCACCGGTTCCGCTGCGGGGCCGGCCGCAGCGCCCGAAGGTATCCGATAGGCCCCAGGTCGGGGCCCTCGGTTTGGAGGACGTTAATGAAGAAGTTGTACGGCGGTATCGCAGCCGCCGCCCTGGTCGCGACCGGGATCGCCTGCGGTGCCGGGAGCGCTGGGGCGGTCGCCCCGACGTGGCCGGTGTCGCTCGGCTTCACTCCCGACTCGCGCGTGTCGTCGGTGGTCTCGACCGATGGAACCGCTGTGTACACCATCGGCTTCGACAGCGCCGACCGGACCAGGTTCGACGTCGCCACCACCCTGCTCGCGACCGGTGCAACGACCACCCAGACGCTGACGCTGACCCCGGTGGGTGACGCGACGATCGCCGCCGTCGACTCCGCCGCGGTCAGCCCGACCGGCCAGATCGTCATCTCGGCGGCTCAGAACGGTCCCAGCGGCTACAGCGATGGCGTGTGGACGGCGAAGGTCGGCGACACCGAAGCGCTCGAGACGCTCTCCGATCTGAACGGAGCGGGTCTGATCGCCATCTCCCGCAACGGCGAGCATGTAGCGCTCCCGGTCATCGACGACCAAGGCACCGGCGCGGAGCTCTACACCTTCGCGCCGTCGAGCTCCGTCGCCTCCAGTGTCCCCCTCGGCGAGCCGGGCGATTTCCTGACGCCCAGCGGCGTGGCGGTGACCGACTCCGGCACCGCCTTCTTCGCAGGCGTCGAGTACGCGACCGACGGCGACGACGCCGGGACGCCGCAGCTGTGGACGGCCGCCGACGGCGGTGCGGCGAGCGTGCGCAAGCTTGCCGGACCGCCGAACGCGGTGACGCTGGCCGGCTCCCGGGTCGTCGTCGCCGAGAGAGACGACCAGAGCGAGGACGGGAGCACCCCGATCCAGGTGTTCGACGCCACCGACGGCGAACCCGTCACCGGCCGGATCCCCGTGGGAGCGACCGCACTCGCCGCGTCGACCAGCGGCGACACCGTGTGGGCCAGCGACGGCGGTTCCATCGTCCGGGTCGACCTCGACGAGCTCACCTCCTACTCCGACACGAACCCCGCGCCCTCGGCGTACCCCGGGTACTCGGTCGCCGCCCTGGTGTCCGGTGACGACGCTCTCTACGGCGTCGACGCGCCGTACGACCCCGAGAGCGGCGCGCCGCAGCCGGCCCGGCTCTTCTCGCTGGGCACTCCCGCGCCCATCAGCGACGCCACGCTGACCGACTACAACCAGGCGGACCAGGACAGCCCCGGCCTGTTGGTGAACTGGACCGACCCGGCCGACGCGACCGGTCTGAGCTACCTCGTCACCGCCACCGACCAGGCGGCGCCGCACGACTCGGTCACCGTGTCGGGCAACTCCGGCGGTGTCTTCCTCGACTCCAGCAGCGGCATCGTCGTCGGCCACCACTACGACGTTTCGGTGCGCACGTTCAACGGCGGCTACCTCAGCGACGCGGTCGCTGCCCTGCCCTCCCTGCCCGACGCCACCGTGTCCGTCGCCGGTGACACCTCCGTCGGCAGCACGCTGACCGCCTCGGTCACTGGCTGGGACGCGAAGGTGACGAAGTCCTACCAGTGGGAGACGGTGACCGACGACAACGACGGCAACACCGTGTACACCGCGATCAAGGACCAGACCAACGCCACCTTGGTGATCGGCGCGGGCCTCCTCGACAAGGAGCTCGCCGTCCAGGTGACCGGCACCGCGGACGGGTTCGCCCCGACCCAGGCCGTGTCCGACACCTACGGCCCGGTGACTCCTGCGGTCGTCAAGCTGCCGGCGCTGAGCGGCCAGGGCCACGTGAGCGTCTCGGGCAGCGGGACCGTCGGCAGCGTCCTCACCGCGCACGTGACGGGCACCTGGCCCGCGACGGCGACCCTGAGCTACCAGTGGATCTACAACGGCGGCCAGTACGGCGGTGCGATCGACGGCGCCACCAAGGCGACGTTCACGCCCACCCAGGACCTGGCCGGGCTCAACGTCGGTGTCATCGTCACCGCCTCCCTCCCCGGCCACGAGTCCGCCACGGCCACCTCGGCCACGACCCTCGTGCGCGCCACGGTGGGCAGCATCAAGGCCACGAAGGTGAAGGCGGGCGCCAAGAAGCTGACCCTCACCCTGAGTGGCGTGAGCACCGTCCCGGGCAAGGTCAAGGTCTACGACGGCAAGAAGCTGATCGGCACGGCCACCGTGAAGAACGGCAAGGTCGTGGTCAAGCTCAAGAAGAAGCTCGCCAAGGGCAAGCACAAGGTCACCGTGAAGTACGCCGGCTCGAGCAGCGTCGCGAAGTTCACCAAGAGCGTCACCGTCAAGGTGAAGTGACCCCATCCCGCTGACGCGCGGTCCCGTCACGGTGCCGGCACCCGATCAAGGGTGCCGGCACCGTGCTGTCCCGGACGTCTCCTCAGCCACACCCGCGTGCTGCCGATCTCGTCGGTTGAGGCGGCTCAGCGTGAGCCGGCACCAGGAAGGGAAGATCCGGATGAGGAAGCTGTCGGCCGGCTTCGCCAGCGCCGCGCTCGCGGCCACCACCATCGCCTGCTCCATCGCTCCGGCCCACGCCGTCTCGACGTGGCCCGCCGGCTTCACGCCACTGAAGGTGACAGCGACCAGCGGCGGCACCCTCTTCGTCGCCGGCGAGGACGGCGACGGCAACCCGGATCTCGTGCGGGTCGCGGGGGGCACCCCGAGCCTGGTCGACCTCGGCGAGGATGCGAGCCCGGCCGATCTCACCGTCCAGGGCACCACCGCGTACGTCGTCGGCACGCTCCCCGACGAGGACGGCGACGACATCGCGACGCTGTGGACGATCGGCGCCGATGGCACGGTCGTCACCACGGCACTGCCGAGCGACGCCACCGCGCCGGTAGCCCTCGCCGTCTCAGCGGACGGCACCGAGCTGGGCGTGGTCGGATCCGTCGAGGCCGCTGTCTACCCGGTCGTCGGCCTCGGCGACGCCACCGTCCCCACCGCCACCACGTCGGTGACGGCGCTGGCCAACGTCGGCTCGGCGGCCTTCGACCCGACCGGTGGCACCTTCGAGTTCTCGGGCACCTCGACCGACGGCACCTCCCGGCTCTGGTCGATCGGCTCGCACGCCGCAGCGGCGACGCCGACGACCGTCGCGCTCGGACCGGGCGACGTGGACACACCCCCGACCGCCCTGGCGGTGGCGGCCGACGGCACGAGCTACGTCGCCACCACCGGCGACGACCCCACCCTCTACGCGGTCAAGGGCGGCACCCGCCGCGCCGCGCAGCCGATCGACGGCGCCGACTCCCTGCTCGTCTCGGCCGACGGCCGGACCGTCTACGCGACCGGCGACGGCTCGATCACCGCCTACGCTGTCGCCTCGCTCGGCAGCTACGACGACGAGGAGGACACCGCACCCAGCTACACGCCGCCCACCGACGCCCTCGTCCTGACGCTCGACCGCGGCGTCCTGACCGCCGTGGAGACGTCGCAGGAAGACTCGGCCCCGGTGATCGACCGCCTCGCCACACCCGGCGCACCCTCCCGGATCACGGCTGAGCGCGACGCCACCACCGCCGACGTGGCCTTCACCCCGTCGACCACCGGCTCCTCGGCGTGGCCGCACGACACCGACGACCTCCTCACCTACGCGGTCACGCTGCACGACACCACGCATCCCGCCGTACCGGACCTGGTCACGACCGGGGAGACCGATCCCACCGACGTGATGCTCGGGTACGACGACGTGTCGCTCGTCGCAGGCGACGCCTACACGATCTCGGTCACCGCCACGAACGGTCTCCTCACCAGCGCTGTCGCGCGCGGCACCCTCGCGGCCCAGCCGGCGAAGGTGCGCAAGATCAAGGTCGGCTCCCTGACCTCGAAGTCCAAGAAGCTGACCATCACGCTGACCGGCGCCACGTCCGTGCCCGGCACGGTGAGCGTCTACGACGGCAAGAAGCTGCTCGGCAGCAGCAAGGTCAAGGCCGGGAAGCTCGTCGTGAAGCTGAAGAAGAAGCTCAAGAAGGGCAAGCACACGATCACGGCGAAGTACGCCGGGTCCGCCACGGTGCTGAAGTTCACCAAGTCCGCGACCGTGAAGGTCTCGTGACCGATCGATGACGGTGGCCGCAACCGGACACCGGGGGCGAGTTTACTAAGGACCCTGAGGGGTCCGGAGCCGTGTGGGGGCTCCGGACCCCTCAGTGCTTCTCCGGGTCAGCCTGCTCGCGGAGCGGCCTGCGCGGCGGCAGGTTCGCTGTGGTCGCTAGCCTGGCAGTGATGTCGCAGCCAGCCCCCACTCCCCAGCAGGTACGCCGGGCGCTCGCGCGCGCCGAGCGCGGTGCCGCCCTCGACGTACCCGAAGCGGCGGCGCTGCTCGCCGCCACCGGTGCCGATCTCGACCGACTCTGCGCGGCAGCGGCGAAGGTCCGCGACGCGGGCCTGGTCGCCGCGGGCCGGCCCGGAACGGTCACCTACTCCCCCAAGGTGTTCATCCCGATCACCCGGCTGTGCCGTGACCGGTGCCACTACTGCACGTTCGTGGAGACGCCGGGCCAGGCGGCCCGCGAGGGACGCGAGCCCTTCCTGTCGCCTGACGAGATCCTGGCGATCGCCGCCGAGGGCGCCCAGCTGGGCTGCCTCGAGGCGCTGTTCACGCTGGGCGACCGGCCCGAGGACCGCTGGCCCGAGGCCCGCGAGTGGTTGGAGAGTCGCGGCTACGACTCCACCCTCGCCTACGTGCGTGCGATGGCGATCCGGGTGCTCGAGGAGACCGGGCTGCTCCCACACCTCAACCCCGGGGTGATGTCGTGGGAGGAGCTCAACCGGCTCAAGCCCGTCTCCCCCTCGATGGGGATGATGCTGGAGACCACCAGCCGACGGCTCTTCGAGACCAAGGGCCTGGCCCACTTCGGCTCGCCTGACAAGGACCCCGACGTGCGGCTGCGGGTGCTCGAGGACGCGGGCCGGCTCTCCATCCCGTTCACCTCCGGTCTCCTGGTCGGCATCGGCGAGACGCTCACGGAGCGGGCCGAGACGATCTTCGCGCTGCGCCGGGTGCACAAGGAGTACGGCGGCCTCCAGGAGGTCATCGTCCAGAACTTCCGGGCCAAGCCCGACACCGCGATGCGGCACACCGACGATCTGGCCCTGGAGGAGTACCGGGCAGCGATCGCTGTGACCCGGATCGTGCTCGGTCCCAAGGCTCGCGTCCAGGCCCCGCCGAACCTCGTCGATCTGGCCGAGTGCCGCGCGCTGCTCGAGGCCGGGGTGGACGACTGGGGCGGCGTCTCCCCGCTCACCCCCGACCATGTGAACCCCGAGCGACCGTGGCCCTCGCTGGACGCGCTGCGCCGGATGAGCGCGGAGTGCGGCTTCGAGCTGCGCCCGCGACTGACCGTCCATCCCGAGTACGTGCGGGCGGGGCTGGGCCCGACGGGCGGCGCCTGGCTCGACCCACGCGTCAGCGCCCATGTCGCAGCGCTGGCCGGCCCCGACGGGCTCGCCGTACCCGAGATCCGGCCGCAGGCCGGCCTCACCTGGCAGGAGCCGGACGGCGGTGCTCAGAGCGTCGGCCGCACCGACCTGCACACAGCGGTGGACACCGAGGGGCGCAGCGAGGACCGCCGCAGCGACTTCGAGAACGTGTACGGCGACTGGGACGCTGTCCGCGAGGCCGCCGTCTCCACCGGCGCCCCGGCGGTGTTGCATGCCGAGGGCCGCGAGGCGATGGCGGCGGCCGAGAAGGACCCCGGGAACCTGTCCGACGAGCACGCCCTGACCCTGATGACCGCCGAAGGCGATCTGTTGCGCCAGGTCGCCCGGCTCGCCGACGACCTGCGCAAGGAGGTGGTCGGCGACCGGATCACCTACGTGGTCAACCGGAACATCAACTTCACCAACGTCTGCTACGTCGGCTGCCGCTTCTGTGCCTTCGCCCAGCGCCGCACCGACGCCGACGCCTACTCGCTGTCCTACGACGATGTCGCCGACCGTGCGGCCGAGGCGTGGGAGCTCGGCGCCACCGAGGTCTGCATGCAGGGCGGCATCGACCCGCAGCTCCCCGCGACGGCCTACTTCGACCTCGTCGCGGCGGTCAAGCAGCGGGTGCCCGCCATGCACGTCCACGCCTTCTCCCCCATGGAGATCGTCAACGGCACCGCCCGCACCGGCCTCTCGATCGAGGACTTCCTGATCAAGGCCCGCGAGTCCGGGCTCGGCTCGGTCCCGGGCACCGCCGCGGAGATCCTCGACGACGAGGTCCGCTGGGTGCTCACCAAGGGCAAGCTGCCGGCGAAGAGCTGGATCGAGATCATCTCCACCGCCCACCGGGTCGGCATCCCGACGACCAGCACGATGATGTACGGCCACGTGGACAACCCGCGGCACTGGGTCGGGCACCTCAACGTCCTCAAGCGGATCCAGGACCGGGCGCTCGAGGGCGGGTACGGCGGCTTCACCGAGTTCGTGCCGCTGCCGTTCGTGCACACCTCGGCGCCGATCTACCTGGCAGGCGCCGCCCGCCCCGGCCCCACCCGCCGCGACAATCTCGCCGTGCACGCGATGGCGCGGATCATGCTCCACGGCCGGATCCACAACATCCAGACCAGCTGGGTCAAGCTCGGCGTCGAAGGCACCCAGGCGATGCTCGAGGCGGGCGCCAACGATCTCGGTGGCACCCTGATGGAGGAGACCATCTCGCGGATGGCGGGCTCGGAGCACGGCTCGGCCAAGACCGTCGCCGAGATCACCGAGATCGCCGAGGGCATCGGTCGCCCCGTCGCCGAGCGCACCACGCTGTACGGCGAGGTCTGAGCCCACCCCTGCTCGCGTCGGGGCCTCGTCCCCGGTCCGCTCGTGACCAGATCGGGGGAAACCCCGGTGCCGCGGGCGGGCAAAATGCGGTGCACTGGTCCTATGCACCGTCAGATCGCTGGCGCCCTGACCGGGCGGGTGACCAAGTGGGTGGTCCTGGTGGCATGGCTGATCGTCATCGCCGCCGCGAGCACCTTCGCGCAGAAGCTGGGCGACGTCCAGAACAACGAGGCGTCGTCCTGGCTGCCCTCCAGCGCCGAGTCGACCAAGGCCCTCGACAAGCTGCAGCCGTTCTCCGACCCCGACAACATCCCCACCATCGTGGTCTACCACCGCGCGGGCGGGCTGACCGCCGCCGACTTCGCGGCGATCGCCGGACAGGCGCCACAGATCGCCGATCTCGACGGCGTCGTCACGCCGTCCGACGGCGCCCCGACCGTCACCTACCCGAAGGATGCGGCGAGCGGTCAGAGGCTCGGCCTGGTGTCCAAGGACGCGACGGTCGCGACCTCGGTGGTCACCTTCAACCTCGGCTCCGAGGGCTGGAACAAGATGCCGCCGATCGCCGACGACCTCCGCTCGATCACGCACATCTCGGGGGTGGACGTCCACCTCGCCGGCCCCGGCGGCCAGACGGCCGATGCCGCCGACGCCTTCGCCGGCATCGACGGGACGCTGCTCTACGCCGCCCTCGGGGTCGTGATCGTCATCCTGCTCTTCACCTACCGCAGCCCGATCCTGTGGGTCCTGCCGATCCTGTCCTCGGTCTTCGCCCTCTTCACCGCCGAGGCGGTCATCTACTTCCTGGCGAAGTACGCCAATCTGACCGTCAACGGTCAGAGCCAGGCCATCCTGAGCGTCCTGGTCATCGGTGCCGGCACCGACTACGCCCTGCTCCTGGTGGCGCGCTACCGCGAGGAGCTGCGCCGTCACGAGGACCGGCACGAGGCGATGGCCGTGGCCCTGCACCGCGCGTCGCCGGCGGTCATCGCCAGCGCCTCGACGGTAGCGATCGGCATGCTGTGCCTGCTGCTGGCCGAGCTCAACTCCACCGCCGGCCTCGGCCCGATCATGGCGATCGGCGTGTTGGTCACGCTGCTCGTGATGCTCACCCTGCTGCCGGCGCTGCTCGTCATCACCGGGCGCTGGGTGTTCTGGCCGCGCCGGCCGGCGTACGGCTCCGACGAGCCGACCACGCGCGGGCTGTGGGCCAAGGTCGGCAACCGGATCGCGCCCCGCCCCCGCACCGTGTGGGTGACCACGTCGGCGGTGCTGCTGATCGCGTGCCTGGGGATGCTCACCCTGAAGACCGGCAACATCCCGACCGACAAGCAGTACACCAAGACCTACGACTCGGTGGTGGGTCAGCGGGTGCTGGTCGACCACGGCCTGGCGGACACCTCGACCCCGATCCAGGTGGTCACGACGCCTGAACACGCCGGTGCGGTGGTGGCGGCGATCGAGACGGTGCGCGGCCTCGGTCCGGTCAGCGACACGGTGCCGGCCGTCGGCGGGGTGAAGTACCTGCCGGTGACGCAGACAGTGGACCCGGCCAGTCAGACGGCCGCCGATCAGGTGGTGGCGGTGCGCCACGCGGTGCGCGACATCCCCGACACGCTGGTGGGGGGCTCCGCGGCGATCTACCTGGACACGGCCGACGCCGCCCACCGCGACAACCGGCTCATCATCCCGGTGGTGCTGCTCGTGGTCATGCTGATCCTGATGTTGCTGTTGCGGGCACTGTTCGCCCCCGTGCTGCTCATCGCGACGGTGATCCTCTCCTTCGGGGCCGCGCTGGGGATCTCGGCCCTCATCTTCAAGTACCTCTACGGCTTCGACATGGCCGACTCGGGATTCCCGTTGTTCGTGTTCGTCTTCCTGGTCGCCCTGGGGATCGACTACAACATCTTCCTGATGACCAGGGTCCGCGAGGAGACCCAGCGGGTCGGCACCCGGCAGGGGTCGCTGATCGCGCTGGCGTCGACGGGTGGCGTCATCACCTCGGCCGGGTTGGTGCTCGCCGCAACCTTCGCCGTCCTGGGGACCATCCCGCTGGTGTTCCTCGCCGAGATCGGCACCGCCATCGCGCTGGGGGTCATCCTCGACACGATGATCGTGCGAGCGGTCCTCGTCACGGCTCTCAACCTCGACCTCGGCGCGAGGATCTGGTGGCCGAGCCGGCTCGATCGGACGGCTGAGCCGGCAGCGCCGCGGCCGACGTCGGTGGCTGACGCCTGACCTAGGTCGCGGGGTAGAACGCCGTCGGGCAGCTGCCGCCCCGGCAGTCGCGATAGCGCGCGTCGAGGGCGCGCAGCTGCTCGAGGACGTGCCGCGCCGCTGGCACCTTCGCCAGGTTGCGCAGCTCGTAGGGATCGCTCGAGCGGTCGTAGAGCTCCTCGCGCCCATGGCGCAGCCGCACGTAGGTGTAGCTGCCGAAGCGCACGCCGGAGTAGAGCCTGCGGTCGCCGTTCGTCACCGGCCAGCCCTCGATCGGCACCACCCGCTCCTGCGCCGGCGCGCTGAGCCACGGCCGGATGTCGACCCCGTCCAGCGTCCGCTGCGGTCGCGCACCCGCCGCTGCGATGATCGTGGCGGCGACGTCCGGGTTCGTGACGGGCGTCGCCACGGTGGTGTCGCGCGGCACCCCCGGACCGCGGATCAGCATCGGGATGCGGACGATCTCGTCGTAGTGCCACAGCTTGCCGTTGATGTTGTGCTCACCGGTGGCGTAGCCGTTGTCGGAGGCGAAGATGACCATGGTGTCGTCGAGCTGCCCGCTGCGCCGCAGCACCCGGAGCTGGGCGGCGACGGCCCGGTCGACGCCCTGCACCGCCTCGAGGCGCTGGTCGTAGGCCATCCGGAGCGCCCGCCTCAGCTTCGGCGTCACCTTCCTGCGGCCGGGCGAGTTCTTCGGCAGCAGCCTGCGGTAGCGCTTGGCCTCGAACAGGTCGGGACGGTGCGGCAGCGGCATCGCCGCGAAGCGACCCCGGTCGCGTGGCGCCGGCACGGTCGTCGGGATGGCCGCCGACGTACCGCGGAAGATCCTGCGGGGATCGCCCGGCTCGATCGGACCGCCGAAGTGCGGGGCCACGTAGTTGACCCAGGCGAACCACGGTCTGGTCGCCCGTGCGGGCGAGCGGAGCATGGCGTTCGCCTGTCGGCTGATCACGGTGGTGCTGTAGCCGTGGGAGTGCTCGAGCCGACCGTTGAGGTCGAACGTCGGATTGAAGAACCCGTACGTCGTGGGGTCGATCGTGGCCCGCCAGTCACTCCAGCCCGGCGGCACCTGGTGGGCGGTGCCGTGCTCTCCGTAGCCGTTGAGGAACTTGCCGGTGAAGAGCGTGTCGTAGCCGGCCGCGCGCAAGGAGGTGGCGACGGTGCCGTGCTCGTCGAAGGAGTGGTAGCCGCCGTGCGGGCCCGAGATCGTCCGGGCGCCGTCGTTGTGCGCGTACTGCCCCGAGAGCAGCGAGGCTCGCGCGGGGACGCAGATCGGCGTCGGCGCCTCCGCCTCGCTCAGCGTGACGCCCTGCTGCGCCATGAGGTGGCGGACGTGCGGCATGAAGGGCAGGTCGAGCTCGGAGAGGTCGTCAGCGGTGATCATCAAGATGTTGGGACGCCGGGGGAAACCGCGCAGCGGCGGCACGGGGGTCGCCGTGCGGGGCAGCAGGGAGGGGTGGGACGCCTGCGTGACCGGCCCGATCCCACCGGCCAGGCCACCGGCCTGGCTCCCGGTCGGGCTCACGGTGGTGCTCCCTGCGGACGCAGCGCCGGGAACGTGCGCGATGCCGCTGAGCGCGGCCAGGGCGCCGACCGCGAGCACCGCCAGGGTCGTGCGAGGAGTCACGGCTCATCCCTTCGTCATCACGAGACGCTCCGGTGCGTCACCGGAGCGAAAGAGGACACTAACTCACGTGACTTACTTTTGTTTCGTTGTTCGTTCACCGGACGCCGACGTGTCGGCACACTGGGCTGGGGGCACCTGTCCCCTCCACAACGAGAGGAGCGACTTCCCATGACCGAGGAACGCGAGTCCTACGGCGACTACAGCGTCGACGACGAGGACCAGCCCGGCGCCGAGGGGGATCAGGCCTCCGATCCGGGTCGCGAGCCCGACGACGAGCTCGACCCCGGCTACTCCCCACCGGAGAAGTGGAGCGCCGCCGAGGGCTATGGCAACACGCCCTGGGAGGAGGCGCAGGGCGAGTCCCTGGACCAGCGCATCCGCCAGGAGGAGCCGGAGGCGGACCCGTACGCCGAGACCGACGACGATCTTGACGAGGGCGACGAGAACCGTGAGGTGGGCGACCGGCGCGCCGGCCGCCTCGTGGACCCCGACCAGGGCTACGGCGAGGACACCGAGAAGGACCTCGTCGGCTGGGATGCCGGCATCGACGGCGCGGGCGCCTCCGCCGAGGAGGCGGCCGTGCATGTCGTCCTCGAGGAGGACCTGGACGACGACCTCGACGAGGATGACGTCGAGGATGAGTGAACAAATGCCCGCGGGGGTACCACGGAACCTCACCTACTGAGGGAGGAAGCGATGGCCTTTCTGCTCTGGATCCTGGCAGTGATCCTCGTCGTGTCCGGCATCGTCAGCATCTTTCGAGGCGCGCTGCTGTGGGGCATCGTGCTGATCATCGTCGGATTGCTGGTCGGGCCTGGAGGGGTCAGCATCTTCACGTAAGCCGGGGAGCGCCCCGTCACGACAGGGCCGCGGCAGCGACACGCTCGTCACCACGAGCGCGTCGACGGCCGCGGCCCTGTCGTTTCTCGCGCGCACGATCGCCGAGGAACGCCTCGCCGCACTCGCCCGGCCCCGGCCTCCCCGCGGACGGTGCCGGCCGCACACGAAGCCCCACATGCTCCGCCGGCGGCCGGCACGCCCGCGGCCCGTCGCCGGGCCCGCACAGGTTCTACGAGCGAGACGCCGGCAGGTCACGCGTGGAGCCCCACCGCGTCTAGACTCCACCGGTGCCCGCGACCGACGCCCCGCTCGACCGGATCGACCCCGACGAGCTCGCGACCACGCTCAAGGTGCTGGCGGAGCTGCACCGACTCGATCCCGAGCACCCCGACGTGCGCACGGTCAAGCACGCCACCGGCTACATGTGGAAGCTGCTGCGCCGCAGCCGACGCGCGGCGTCCCGCCAGGAGCGCCAGGACCACGACCGGTCGGTCACCGAGCTGACGGCCACCGGCTCGTCGCTGCGCATCGACGACGAGACGGCCGGTCTGCCGCTGGTCTCCAGCGCGCCCGGGGCGATCGCCGGCGAGCTGCGCACCGCGCGTGGCTGCTACATCTGCAAGACGCCGTACACCGTCGTCGACGCCTTCTACCACTGGCTGTGCCCCGACTGTGCCGCGACGAGCCACCTCAAGCGGTGCCAGCGCACTGACCTCACCGGCCGGCGCGCCCTCCTGACCGGAGGTCGTGCCAAGATCGGGATGCACATCGCCCTTCGGCTGCTGCGCGACGGCGCCGACCTGACCATCACCACGCGGTTCCCCAAGGACGCCGTACGCCGATTCTCGGCGATGCCCGACAGCGCCGAGTGGCTGAAGCGGCTGACGGTGGTGGGCATCGACCTGCGCGACCCGACCCAGGTGATCGCCCTGGCAGAGGAGGTCGCCTCCGGCGGCCCGCTCGACATCCTCATCAACAATGCCTGCCAGACCGTACGCCGCTCCCCCGGCGCCTACGCGCCGCTCGTCGCCGGCGAGAGCGTTCAGCTGCCCGGCGACCTCGACGTCGCGATGCTCACCTTCGACCGGATCAGCGAGGCCCACCCGGCCGCGTTGGCGGGCGCGCTGGCAGAACGCCGGATCGCGCACCACGACCCCGCGACGCTCACCGAGCTGGCCCTCGCCGCCGGGAACGCGTCCCTGGCCGCCCACGTGGACGGTACGGCGGTCGACGCCGGCGGCCTGCTGCCCGACGTCGCGACGGTGAACTCCTGGACCCAGGTCATCGACCAGGTCGACCCGCTGGAGCTGCTCGAGGTGCAGTTCTGCAACACCGTGGCGCCGTTCCTGCTCGTCGCCAGGCTGAGGCCGGCGCTGCGCGCCGCTGTCGCCGCGGGAGCGCGACGCGCCTATGTCGTCAACGTCAGCGCCATGGAGGGGCAGTTCAGCCGCCGGTACAAGGGCGCCGGCCACCCGCACACCAACATGGCCAAGGCCGCGCTCAACATGCTCACCCGCACCTCGGCTGCCGAGCTGTTCGAGACCGACCGCATCCTGATGACAGCCGTCGACACCGGCTGGATCACCGACGAGCGACCGCACCAGGACAAGCTCCGCATCGCCGCCGAAGGCTGGCACGCGCCCCTCGACCTGGTGGACGGAGCCGCCCGCGTGTACGACCCGATCGTCCGCGGGGAGGCCGGCGAGGACCTGCACGGCTGCTTCCTGAAGGACTACCGCCCCAGCCCCTGGTGAACCGGGCCTCCGTCCGCGTTGAACCGGGCCTCCGTCCGCGTTGAACCGGGCCTCCGTCCGCGTTGACACCCGTAAATGTGACGTAGGGCCGTCCCCTGAAACGGGGACGGCCCTACGTGAATGTTTGTCCGGCGGCGTCCTACTCTCCCACAACCTCCCGGTTGCAGTACCATCGGCGCTGAAAGGCTTAACTTCCGGGTTCGGGATGGGACCGGGTGTTTCCCTTTCGCTATGACCGCCGTAACCCTAGACCCCACCACACACGCACACAGCGCCGTGCCCGGGGAAAACATGGTTACATCGTCTGCCACTATTCAAGAATCAGTGGAGATAGTCGGTTCGTGGACGCGAACATCACGCAGTAGCCAACATGGTTGTTGGTTCAGTTGAGCATTTGTAAGGCAAGCCCTCGGCCTATTAGTACCAGTCAGCTCTACCTCACGGTTGTACACTTCTGGCCTATCAACCCCATCGTCTATAGGGGGCCTTAACCCATCAAGGGTGGGAAACCTCATCTTGAAACGTGCTTCCCGCTTAGATGCGTTCAGCGGTTATCACTTCCGAACGTAGCCAACCAGCCATGCACCTGGCGGTACAACTGGCACACCAGAGGTTCGTCCATCCCGGTCCTCTCGTACTAGGGACAGCCTTTCTCAAGTTTCCTACGCGCGCAGAGGATAGGGACCGAACTGTCTCACGACGTTCTAAACCCAGCTCGCGTGCCGCTTTAATGGGCGAACAGCCCAACCCTTGGGACCTACTCCAGCCCCAGGATGCGACGAGCCGACATCGAGGTGCCAAACCATCCCGTCGATATGGACTCTTGGGGAAGATCAGCCTGTTATCCCCGGGGTACCTTTTATCCGTTGAGCGATGCCGCTTCCACATGCCGACACCGGATCACTAGTTCCGACTTTCGTCCCTGCTCGACATGTCTGTCTCACAGTCAAGCTCCCTTGTGCACTTACACTCAACACCTGATTACCAACCAGGCTGAGGGAACCTTTGAGCGCCTCCGTTACATTTTAGGAGGCAACCGCCCCAGTTAAACTACCCATCAGGCACTGTCCCTGAACCAGATCATGGCCCAAGGTTAGACATCTAGTACGACCAGAGTGGTATTTCAACGATGACTCCACACACACTGGCGTGCATGCTTCACAGTCTCCCACCTATCCTACACAAGCCGAACCAAACACCAATACCAAACTATAGTAAAGGTCCCGGGGTCTTTCCGTCCTTCTGCGCGTAACGAGCATCTTTACTCGTAGTGCAATTTCGCCGAGTCCACGGTTGAGACAGCGCCCAAGTCGTTACTCCATTCGTGCAGGTCGGAACTTACCCGACAAGGAATTTCGCTACCTTAGGATGGTTATAGTTACCACCGCCGTTTACTGGGGCTTAAGTTCTCAGCTTCGAGCTCACGCTCTAACCGGTCCCCTTAACCTTCCAGCACCGGGCAGGAGTCAGTCCGTATACATCGTCTTACAACTTCGCACGGACCTGTGTTTTTAGTAAACAGTCGCTTGGGCCTGGTCTCTGCGGCCATCACCGCTACCCCCAGCACGTGGGTTCACGGATCCGGCCCCCCTTCTCCCGAAGTTACGGGGGCATTTTGCCGAGTTCCTTAACCATGGTTCGCTCGATCGCCTCGGTATTCTCTACCTGATCACCTGAGTCGGTTTGGGGTACGGGCGGCGCATAGCTCGCTAGAGGTTTTTCTCGACAGCATAGGATCATCGACTTCCCCAAACGGGTCCCCATCAGATCTCAGACACGTGATCAAACACAGCCGCCCGGATTTACCTAGACAGCGTCCTACATCCTTAGCCGGCGACAACCATCGCGCCGGATCGACTACCTTCCTGCGTCACCCCATCGCTTGACTACTACACACTCGGGTCCCACGCTACGCACACACGCCCACGCCCGAAGGCATAGATCACGGTGTTTCGGGTGGTTAGCATCATGCGCCTCGTCATGGGCGCTACTTTGCCGGTACCAGAATATCAACTGGTTGTCCATCGACTACGCCTGTCGGCCTCGCCTTAGGTCCCGACTTACCCAGGGCAGATTAGCTTGACCCTGGAACCCTTGATCATCCGGCGGATGAGTTTCTCACTCATCATTCGCTACTCATGCCTGCATTCTCACTCGTGTGGCCTCCACGGCTGGATCACTCCGCCGCTTCACCGCCCACACGACGCTCCCCTACCCATCCACACACCTGAACCAACCCACAAGGAGCGGCTTAGCTAACATGTGAATGCCATAGCTTCGGCGGATGACTTGAGCCCCGCTACATTGTCGGCGCGGAATCACTTGACCAGTGAGCTATTACGCACTCTTTCAAGGGTGGCTGCTTCCAAGCCAACCTCCTGGTTGTCACTGCGACTCCACATCCTTTTCCACTTAGTCACCGCTTAGGGGCCTTAGCTGATGGTCTGGGCTGTTTCCCTCTCGACTACGGAGCTTATCCCCCGCAGTCTCACTGCTGCGCTCTCACTTACCGGCATTCGGAGTTTGGCTAACGTCAGTAACCTGGTAGGGCCCATCGGCTATCCAGTGCTCTACCTCCGGCAAGAAACACACAACGCTGCACCTAAATGCATTTCGGGGAGAACCAGCTATCACGAAGTTTGATTGGCCTTTCACCCCTATCCACAGGTCATCCCCTCCATTTTCAACTGAAGTGGGTTCGGTCCTCCACGCCGTCTTACCGGCGCTTCAACCTGCCCATGGATAGATCACTTCGCTTCGGGTCTAGAGCATGCGACTGAAACGCCCTGTTCGGACTCGCTTTCGCTACGGCTACCCCACACGGGTTAACCTCGCCACACACCACTAACTCGCAGGCTCATTCTTCAAAAGGCACGCCATCACCCCAACACCCAAAGGGCAGCCGGGCTCTGACGGATTGTAGGCACACGGTTTCAGGTACTATTTCACTCCCCGCCAGGGGTACTTTTCACCTTTCCCTCACGGTACTTGTCCGCTATCGGTCATCAAGGAGTATTTAGGCTTAACAGGTGGTCCTGCCAGATTCACACGCCATTCCAGGAGTAGCGTGTTACTTGGGACAACCCTCCACAGACATCGTCTTACCACTACGGGACTATCACCCTCTACGGCACCGCTTTCCAACGGACTTCGCATTCAACGACATTTTCTCACTGTGCGGCCCACCGGCAGATGGACCCGAAGGCTCCCACAACCCCAACCACGCAACCCCTGCCGGGTATCACACGCAGCTGGTTTAGCCTCATCCGATTTCGCTCGCCACTACTCTCGGAATCACTATTGTTTTCTCTTCCTACCGGTACTGAGATGTTTCACTTCCCGGCGTTCCCTCCACCTGCCCTATATATTCAGGCAGGGGTAACACGACATGACTCGTGCTGGGTTCCCCCATTCGGACACCCCCGGATCAACGCTTCGTTGCCAACTCCCCAGGGCTTATCGCAGGCTCGTACGTCCTTCATCGGCTCTTGATGCCAAGGCATCCACCATGTGCCCCTCATAGCTTGCCAAACAAACACTCAACAAAAACAACAAACACTGTTCTCGTCAAAAAAACTCAAAGGCATACTACAAAGACCGCGCACCACCCACCCAACCCTCACCTGGTGAAGCAAGAGCCAAGCATTGCAAGGCAGTGCGCATAAGATGCTCGCGTCCACTATCCAACTATCAACCACCCAACCCACCAACACCCACAACCACACCAAAAGCGCGATCATGAACAGAAGGAGGCAAGAGGAGTGTGATCCCTCAAAGCCCAACAGTGTGCCACACCCACCACCAACACCCGATCCGAGGTTCCACACCCACCACACAAACACATGGCAAGCAGTACTGACATCACAAGCCCGGCAACAGGCCTTCATCGACGATTCCACTTTACGAGCAGCACCACCAGCCCACACCCACTGTGCAGGCCACCATGGCCACTGACTCCTTAGAAAGGAGGTGATCCAGCCGCACCTTCCGGTACGGCTACCTTGTTACGACTTCGTCCCAATCGCCAGCCCCACCTTCGACGGCTCCTCCCACAAGGGTTAGGCCACCGGCTTCGGGTGTTGCCGACTTTCGTGACGTGACGGGCGGTGTGTACAAGGCCCGGGAACGTATTCACCGCAGCGTTGCTGATCTGCGATTACTAGCGACTCCGACTTCATGGGGTCGAGTTGCAGACCCCAATCCGAACTGAGACCGGCTTTTTGGGATTCGCTCCCCCTCACGGGATCGCAGCCCTTTGTACCGGCCATTGTAGCATGCGTGAAGCCCTGGACATAAGGGGCATGATGACTTGACGTCATCCCCACCTTCCTCCGAGTTGACCCCGGCAGTCTCCTATGAGTCCCCACCATCACGTGCTGGCAACATAGGACGAGGGTTGCGCTCGTTGCGGGACTTAACCCAACATCTCACGACACGAGCTGACGACAGCCATGCACCACCTGTACACCGACTAAAAGGGGCTACATCTCTGCAGCTTTCCGGTGTATGTCAAACCCAGGTAAGGTTCTTCGCGTTGCATCGAATTAATCCGCATGCTCCGCCGCTTGTGCGGGCCCCCGTCAATTCCTTTGAGTTTTAGCCTTGCGGCCGTACTCCCCAGGCGGGGCGCTTAATGCGTTAGCTGCGGCACGGAACCCATGGAATAGGTCCCACACCTAGCGCCCAACGTTTACGGTGTGGACTACCAGGGTATCTAATCCTGTTCGCTCCCCACACTTTCGCTCCTCAGCGTCAGAACATTCCCAGAGAACCGCCTTCGCCACCGGTGTTCCTCCTGATATCTGCGCATTTCACCGCTACACCAGGAATTCCGTTCTCCCCTGAATGCCTCTAGTCTGCCCGTATCGAAAGCAGGCCCAGGGTTAAGCCCTGGGTTTTCACTCCCGACGCAACAAACCGCCTACGAGCCCTTTACGCCCAATAATTCCGGACAACGCTCGGACCCTACGTATTACCGCGGCTGCTGGCACGTAGTTGGCCGGTCCTTCTTCTGCACATACCGTCACTCCACCCAAAAAGATAGAACTTCGTCTGTGCTGAAAGAGGTTTACAACCCGAAGGCCGTCATCCCTCACGCGGCGTTGCTGGATCAGGCTTCCGCCCATTGTCCAATATTCCCCACTGCTGCCTCCCGTAGGAGTCTGGGCCGTGTCTCAGTCCCAGTGTGGCCGGTCACCCTCTCAGGCCGGCTACCCGTCGAAGCCTTGGTAGGCCATTACCCCACCAACAAGCTGATAGGCCGCGAGCACATCCCACACCGAAAAAACTTTCCAACCCCCCACATGCATGAAGGGCTCATATCCGGTATTAATCACCGTTTCCGGTGGCTATCCCAGAGTGCAGGGCAGATTACTCACGTGTTACTCACCCGTTCGCCGCTCGAGTACCCCGAAAGGCCTTTCCGCTCGACTTGCATGTGTTAAGCACGCCGCCAGCGTTCGTCCTGAGCCAGGATCAAACTCTCCGTAGAAAAACAAAACCCAACCAACCCCAAAAGGACCAGCTGAGAAGAAGAGATGCCTGAACAAGAGAACCTGACATATTGCCAGAATTCATTGTCAAAACCATCACCCAAAAGGTGACAGGGCATAACAAACTAATTCGTCGACTATGACACACTGTTGAGTTCTCAAGAATCACACGCGCACCGCGGATCAACACCCTGACGAGCATCTCCCCTACGGGGCTTGCACTATCCTACCCGGCGCCTTACCGCCTGGCAGTACCTTACCGGAGACTTTCGCTTCCCGCAATTTCGCGTTACGCGCTTTTCGTTTCCGCCGCAATGATAACCACTTTAGCCGAAACCAACCGCGTCCCGCAATTTCGCGATAACCGCTCCAGTCTCCACACCCATATCCCGCACCCCAGCACCGGATCTTCAACGCCTGCTCCATGAGCACACGTCTCAACCCGGTGAAGAAGTTGAAGGAGGGTGGCCAGCCCCAGGCCGGAAGCCCGACCCGGAACCGGGTCTTGCTCCCCGCCGCCCGTGGCGACTCGGAGAACAGTACGCACTTCGGTCGACCTTGCCAAATCGAGGCGCACCACCCGCGTCCGGCCGCGTGGCGGCTCCCGATCGCGGTGGCGACAGGCCGCTCAGGTCGTGGCGGCGTACAGGTCTCGGAGCCTGCCCTTGACCATCTTCCCCGTCGGGGTGCGGGGCAGGTCGTCGCGGAAGTGGATCTCCCGTGGCACCTTGAACCGCGCGATCCGCTCGCGCGCGTACGCCGTGAGCTCGTCGGCCAGCGACTGGTCCCCCACCACGCCCGGTGCCGGCTGGACGACGGCGACGACCCGCTCCCCCATCTCCTCGTCCGGCACCCCGATCACGGCGATGTCGGCCACCGCCGGGTGCAGCGCGAAGAGATCCTCGATCTCCTGCGGGTAGATGTTGACGCCCCCGCTGATGATCATGAACGCCTGCCGGTCGGTGAGGAAGAGGAAGCCGTCCTCGTCGAGGTAGCCCAGATCGCCCACGGTCGTCCAGTTCGGGTGGGCGGGGTGCTCGGCGGCACGCGTCTTGCCGGGGTCGTTGTGATAGCTGAAGGTCCGCTTCTCGCGCTCGAAGTAGATCGTGCCGATCTCGCCGGCGGCGCATTCCGTCCCGTCCGCGCCGACGATGTGCGGGATGCCCAGCAGGGGCTTGCCGACCGAGCCGGGGTGCTGCAGCCAGGTCCTCGAGTCGATCATGGTGGAACCGTTGGACTCGGTGGAGGCGTAGTACTCCTCGATGACCGGCCCGAACCACGCGATCATCCGGCGCTTCACGTCGACCGGACACGGCGCCGCCGCGTGCACGACGCACCGCAGGCTGGAGACGTCGTACGCCGCCCGCACCTCCTCCGGCAGCTTGAGCATCCTCACGAACATGGTCGGGACCATCTGGGTGTGCGTCACCCGGTGCTTCTCGATGGCCGCCAGGGCCGCCTCGGCATCGAAGCGCTCCATCATCACCGCGGTGCCCCCGGCGACGTGGACCGAGCCCACGAAGCGCAGCGGTGCGGCGTGGTAGACCGGTGCGGGCGAGAGGTAGACGGTGTCCGGTCCGAAGCCGTAGGCCTGCCCGAACACCGTCGGGTAGAGGTAGCCCGGCTCATCGACCGCGATCTGGGGCAGCGGCGGCTTGATCCCCTTGGGACGGCCGGTCGTGCCGCTGGAGTACAGCAGGTCGTCACCGTGCGGCTGCTCGGGGAGCGGCTCGTCGCCCGCGGCAGCCAGTGCCGCCTCGTAGTCGGCGTACCCATCGAGGGCGCCCCCGAAGACGAGTCGCTCGGCGACCTGCACCTCCAGGTCGACGACTGTCCCGGCGAGGGCGGCGGAGACGACGAGCGCCTTCGCACCGCAGTCCCTGACGATGTAGGACGCCTCGGGCGCCGAGAGGTGGCTGTTGACAGCGGTGATGTAGAGACCCGAGCGCATCGCCGCCCAGTAGACCTCGTAGGTCTCCAGCCTGTTGTCGCTGATCATCGCGATCCCGTCGCCGACCTCGAGACCGCTGGCGCGCAGGTGCCGTGCGAGCCGGAGGCTGCGGTCGTCGAGCGCGGCGTAGGTGAGCACCCGGCCGGAGCCGGCCATGATCAGCGCCGGCTTGTCGGGCGTCTGCTGGGCCCAGGTGCCCGGGTACATCGGTGGTCCTCTCGACGGCGAGGTCGGCCCGATCACCCTAGTCCCGCGCTGTGGCGCCGGTCACGGCCCGTCGCCACTCCTCGGACAGCGTCGGGCCGCCGTGCGTCCGAGGTCAGGTGCTGCCGCGGCGCACCCTGTCGGTCGAGGGCGCCAGGGTCACGCTCCCCGCGTACGTCGCCACCACGCTCCAGCTGCCGTGCCTGGCCAGCCCACGGAACCGTACGGTCCGGCCGCCTCGCTCGAGCAGCACCGACGTGGACCTGTGTCCCCGTCCCGGCTGCCTCAGGGTCACGCGCACGCGGCCTGTGACAGGCGTGCCGTGCGCAGCGACGACGTTGACCACACAGACCAGCCGGGTGCGGTGTCGGGACGTGCTGACGCGCTGCCGGATGCTGGTGGCGTCGCGCCTCACCGTCAGGCGGGCCGGGGCCGAGGTGCTGCGCCCGACGTTGCTGCCCGCGGCCGGCACGAACGTCGCAAGGACCTGGTAGCTGCCCGGCCTCAGCACGGGCAGCACCACCCGGGCTCGGCCGCCGACCACCGTGGCGCTCACGCTGCGACCACCGACCGTGAACGTCACCGTCCCCAGCGCTGTCGCCGGGCCGCCGGTGACGGTCGCGGTCGCGGTGATCCGCTCGCCGTACGGCGTGGCCGCGGCGTCGAGGACCAGCGCGGTCGTGGTGACATCCGGCAGGACGGTGAGCGCTGCCGTGTCGTCGCTGGTGCCGAACGCCTCGAGATCGGTCGGGGTGAAGACGGCGTGGATCTGGTAGTCATCGGCTGGCAGCGTCGGCAGCGTGAGCTGCGCCTGACCACCGGTGAGAGGCACCGTCGTCGCGTGCTCTCCCACCGAGATCGTGACCGAGCCGGCCGGCGGCTGGTGCGCGCTCGACACGATGACCGAGGCGGTGACCGGCTCGCCGTACGACGCCGACGACCGGTCGAGCTCGAGCCGGGTCGTGGTGGCCGCCACGCCGACGTCCAGTGTCGTCGTGTTGCCCGTACTGGCGCGGTACAGACCGCTCGCCGGGTAGCTCGCCGTCACCGTGTACCGCCCCTTCGACGTGGTCGGGAGCGGGATCGTGGCGCTCCCGTCCGTCAGCGGGACCGGGTCCCCGGTGGTGCCGGCCACGGTGAAGGTGACCTGACCCGGGACGGTGCTGCCGTCGCTCGCGGTGAGGGTCGCCGTGGCGCTGGCGGCGTCACCGATCTCCACCGCCGCGGAGGGTGCGAGGACGACGACGATCGAGGTGCCGATGTCGATCGTGACAGGGCTGGCCGTCGACGTGCTGGCCAGATAGGGGCTCGCGGCGTCGGGTGAGTAGGCCGCGCTGATCTGGTGGTCACCGGGCTCGAGCGCCGGCAGGTGCGCGAGGTCCGCCGCGCCGGAGCCGGTCACGGGCACCGCCGCCCCCGCGGGGTCGCCGTCGGCGTAGAACTGGACGCTGCCGCTGACGGCGGGCCATGAGGATGTGCTTCCCGTGCGGGTGACGGTCGCGGTCGCTCCGGGAGGCGTGTCGCCGTAGGTCCAGGTGCCGGTGACGGTCACGGCCGTGCTCGTGGGCGCGGTGATCCTGAAGGTGTCGACCAGCACGTCCACCGACGGCGGCTGGCAGCTGACCTGGTAGGTCACCGGCGTGGTCGCGTCGACGTGCAGCTGGAAGGACAGGGCGCCGACGACCAGGGAGTAGGTGCCCGGGACGCTCGGCCCGGGGTTCATCGCGTACGGCGCCGGGCTCATCCCGCTGAACGGCACGTCGCCGTCCCCGTCCTGGGCGAGCTCGGAGAGCACGGGGTGTGCCGTCACCGGCGTACGGCCGGTGGGCGCTATGTAGGTCTCGCTGACGCCGTCGCTCGCACCGTCCGGCGAGAGCTGCGCGGTCCTGAAGCCCGGCAACGCCTCCATCTTCGCCGCCACGCTCGCCGGCATCGTCAGCGTCATCGAGGTGGTGATGTTCAGCGGGTTCCTCACCCCCGAGACGGCCGGGAGGTCGCTGTCCAGCACCACCGGGGTCGGCACGTTCGAGCCCAGCACGTCATAGCTGCAGGAGTAGGTCAGCCCGCCAGCCGTCGTCGCCGCGGCCTGGCCGGTGGTCAGGGTCAGCGCCGCGACGACGCCGAGCGTGAGCGAGGTGGTCAGGACGAGCAGGCGGTCGCGCAGATGGCCACGCTCACCACGGAGCCGAGCAGCGTTCACGAGGTCCTCCCCGGTCGGGCACAGCCCCCGAGCGGGGCCCTTGCACCGACTCTCGGGGTGCGTGCACCCCGGACGCCGCGTTCAGGCTGCAGTCACCCCAATTTGAGGGAGGAGGCCCTCACTCCCACTCGATGGTGCCCGGCGGCTTCGACGTCACGTCGATCACCACCCGGTTGACCTCCCGCACCTCGTTGGTGATCCGGGTGGAGATCCTCTCGACCAGGTCGAAGGGGAGCCGGGCCCAGTCGGCGGTCATGGCGTCCTCCGAGGTCACCGGGCGCAGCACGATCGGGTGCCCGTAGGTCCGGCCGTCACCCTGGACGCCCACGGACCGCACGTCGGCCAGCAGCACCACCGGCATCTGCCAGATGTCGCCGTCGAGACCGGCAGCACTGAGCTCCTCGCGAGCGATCGCGTCGGCGTGCCGCAGGATGTCGAGCCGGTCGCGGGTCACCTCACCGATGATCCGGATGCCGAGCCCGGGGCCGGGGAACGGCTGGCGCTGCACGATCTCGGCCGGCAGGCCGAGCTGCGCGCCGACCGCACGGACCTCGTCCTTGAACAGCGTGCGCAGCGGCTCGACCAGCTCGAACTCGAGGTCGTCGGGGAGGCCGCCGACATTGTGGTGCGACTTGATCGTCGACGTGCCGGCGCCGCCGCCGCTCTCCACGATGTCGGGGTAGAGCGTGCCCTGCACCAGGAAGCCGACGGTGGTGCCCTCGGGCGCATCACGGATGATGTCGGCCTGCGCTCCCTCGAAGGAGCGGATGAACTCCCGGCCGATGATCTTGCGCTTGGTCTCCGGCTCGCTCACGCCGGCGAGGGCGTCGAGGAACTGCTTCTCCGCGTCGACGACGACCAGCTTGGCGCCGGTGGCGGCCACGAAGTCGCGCTCGACCTGCTCGGACTCACCCTGCCGCATCAGGCCGTGGTCGACGTACACACACGTCAGCCGGTCGCCGATCGCTCGCTGCACGATGGCGGCCGCGACGGCTGAGTCCACGCCGCCCGACAGACCGCAGATCGCCCGGCCGTCCTCGCCGATCTGTTCACGGATGCGCTCGATCTGCTCCTCGGCGATGTTGCCGATCGTCCAGGTCTGCCGGCAGCCGGCGATGTCCCACAAGAAGTGCTCGAGCACCCGCTGACCGTGCTCGGAGTGCAGCACCTCCGGGTGCCACTGCACGCCGGCCAGGCCCTTGTCCACGTTCTCGAACGCCGCCACGGGCGTCACCGCCGTCGACGCCAGTACGGCGAAGCCCTCGGGCGCCGCCGTCACCGAGTCACCGTGCGACATCCAGACGTTGTGGGCCGCCGGGAGGTCGGCGAGCAGCGTCCCACCGGTGGCGATCGTCAGCGGCGTGCGGCCGTACTCGCGCGCGCCGGTGGCCGACACGGTGCCGCCCATGCCGCGAGCCATCAACTGGAAGCCGTAGCACATCCCGAAGACCGGCGTCCCGGCCGTGAAGAGGTTCTCGTCGATCGCCGGGGCACCCTCCTCGTACACCGAGCTCGGGCCGCCGGAGAGGATGATCGCCTTCGGCTGCTTGGCCAGCATCTCCGCGACCGGCATCGTGTGCGGCACGATCTCGGAGTACACCCGGGCCTCGCGAACGCGCCTCGCGATCAGCTGCGCGTACTGCGCACCGAAGTCGACGACGAGGACCAGATCGTGCTCGGGCTGCGCAGCGGCGTCAGTCATGGCCGAATCCTATCGACGCAGGTCGCACCACACCGAACCGTCACCGGTCCCTGCCCGCCGGCCGCTGCCCGCCGATCCCCGACCTCTGCGCCGGCGCCGGGAAATGCACCAGGGCCCGGCCGGGGAGGGAGGGTGGCCGGGCCCTGATGGTCCACGCAACTGATGGACAGCGCCTGGACCGAGCGACCCGAACATGAAGGGAGGGAGCAATCCGGGTCTGCCACTCCAACGAGGGGTGACAGACCCGGTTACGCCGACCGCAGAAAAATCTGCGAAGAAAATTCTGCGGCTCAGCCGATGCCCACGATCGGCAGCCGCAGCGCCGCCGGAGCGGTCGGCGGCACGGCCGGCCTGGCCGGCTGGACCGGCTCCACCCGCTCGTACGCCGCCCCCACGGCCGGCCGCGGATCCGCCTCGCCCTTGTTCGGCCACAGCGACATCGCCCGCTCGGCCTGGGCGGTGATCGTCAGCGACGGGTTGACCCCCAGGTTGGCCGAGATCGCCGAGCCGTCGACCACGTGCAGGCCGTCGTACCCGTAGAGCCGCTGGTAGGGGTCGACGACGCCGGTGGCCGGCGAGTCACCGATGGCGCAGCCGCCGATGAAGTGAGCTGTCATCGGGATGTTGAAGGGCTCGCCGATCGTGCCGCCGGCGTACCCCTCCCCCGCGTCCGTCGACATCGCCTTCGCCATCTGTCGTGCGCCCTCGTTGGCGGCCGGGATCCAGCTCGGGCTCGGCAGGCCGTGCCCCTGCTTGGACGTGAGACGCCAGCCGAAGGGCGTCTTCTTGGGGATGACGGTGATCGAGTTGTCGAGCGCCTGCATGACCAGCAGCACGACCATCCGCTCGGACCAGTGCTTGAGGTCGTAGAGCCGACCGATGTTGCGGCGCTGTGCCCACATCTCCTTCAACCAGCGCAGCTTGCGACCCTCACCGCCGTCGGTGAGGACTGTCTGCAGCAGCGACATCGCGTTCGACCCCCTGCCGTAGCGCACCGGCTCGAAGTGGGTGTCCGCGTCCGGGTGGATCGAGGAGGTGATCGCCACACCGCGGCTGTAGTCGACGGAGAGATCCGGCGCGATCGCGCCGAGGATCGCCTCGGAGTTGGTCCGGGTGAGCATGCCGAGCCGGTCGGAGATGTCGGGCAGGTCGCCGGTCGCCTTCAGCTTGTGCAGCAGCCGCTGCGTGCCGATGGCCGCCGCGCTGAAGATCACCTGGTCGGCGGTGAAGACCTTGACGGCGGTACGCCGCGACAGCTTCGCCTTGGTCCAGCGGGCGTGCACCTCGTAGCCGCCGCCCGCGCGCGGGATCACCCGGGTCACCGTGGTGAGGGGGTGGATCTCGGCGCCGTTCCTCTCGGCGAGATGGAGGTAGTTCTTGACCAGCGTGTTCTTCGCATTGTGCCGACAGCCGACCATGCACTCGCCGCACTGCAGGCAGGTGTTGCGGGCGGGACCCTCGCCGCCGAAGTAGGGATCCTCGACCGTCGTCCCCGGGGCGGCGCCGTCCGGCCCGAAGAACACCCCGACGGGTGCCCGGTGGAAGGTCTCGGCGACGCCCATCTCGGCGGCCACCTTCTGCATGATCTCGTCCGCCGGCGTGATGTGCGGGTTGACGACCACGCCCAGCATCCGCTTGGCCTGGTCGTAGTAGGGCTCCAGCTCCGCCTTCCAGTCGGTGATGTGCGCCCAGGAGGGGTCGCGGTAGAAGGCGTCGAGCGGCTCGTAGAGCGTGTTGGCGTAGACGAGCGATCCTCCACCCACGCCGGCCCCGGCCAGGATCAAGGCGTCCTTGACCAGGTCGATCCGCTGGATGCCGTAGCAGCCGAGCGCCGGGTTGAAGAGGAACTTCTTCAGGTCCCAGGAGTTGTTCGCGAAGTCCTCGTCACGCAGTCGAGCGCCCGCTTCGAGGACGCCGACGGCGTACCCCTTCTCGGTCAGTCGCAACGCGCTGACCGAGCCGCCGAAGCCGGAGCCGACGACCAGGACGTCGTAGTGCTTGGTCACCCGGGGCTCAGGCACGGCCGATCGCCTTCATCGCGCGCAGCGCCAGCGTCATGGTCTTGGCATAGCCCTCGTCCGACATGCCGAGCATCGGACCGAAGCGCAGCAGCCGCTGGGTCGCCACCGCCTGGGTCTCGGTGTAGCGGAGCAACCCCTCGGCACCCTGCCGCCGCCCCATGCCCGACTGACGAAAGCCACCCATCGGCGCGTCCAGGCTGGCGAAGCTGGCGGCGAACGCCTCGTTGATGTTGACCGTTCCCGACTTGATCCGCGTCGCGACCGCGCGGGCGCGGGCGGTGTCTCGGCTGTAGATCGCCGCGTTGAGGCCGTACTCGCCGTCGTTCGCGCGCTCGATCGCTTCCTCCTCGCTGGTGACCCGGTAGATCGAGACCACGGGACCGAAGGTCTCGGTGCCGAAGCAGACCATCTCCGGGCTGACGCCCTCCAGGATGGTCGGCTCGAAGAAGAACGGGCCGAGGTCGGGCCGGGCATGACCGCCGGTCAGGACGCGCGCCCCCTTGGCGACCGCGTCCTCGACGTGCGCGACGGCGGTGTCGAGCTGCGCCTGACTGATCAGCGTCCCCATGTCGTTCTCCCACGCGAGGGTCGCGCCGAGGGTCATCGCCTCGGTCCGGGCCACGAAGCGCTCCACGAACCGGTCGTAGATCGCATCGGCGACGTAGAGCCGCTCGATCGACACGCAGAGCTGACCGGTGTTGGAGAAGACCGCCCGGGTAGCGCCCTCCGCGGCGCGCTCGACGTCGGCGTCCGCCAGGACCAGCATCGCGTTCTTGCCACCGAGCTCCAGCGAGCAGCCGATGACGCGCTCGGCGCACTGCCGGCCGATGACCTTGCCGGTCGCGGTCGATCCGGTGAAGCAGATGTAGTCGGCGCGCTGGATGATGCTGGACCCGATCTCGGGGCCGGGGCCGGCCACGACCGTCCACAGATCCTGCGGGAAGCCGGCCTGCTCCAGCAGCTCAGCGCCGAGGAGCGCCGTGAGCATGGTCTGGGCGTCGGGCTTGGCCACCACCGCATTGCCGGCGGCGAGCGCCGCGAGCCCGTCGCACAGCGCCATCGTGAAGGGGTAGTTCCACGGCGAGATCACCCCGACGACGCCCTTGGGCACGTGATGCACGTCGATGCGCGTCAGACCCGGGATGACGCCCGCGCGCCGCTCGCTGCCGAGGTGCTTGGCGGTGGTGCGGCCGTAGTAGCGGGCCGTGAGAGCGATGTGCAGCGGCTCGTCGAAGGCGTGCTTGCGCGCCTTGCCCGACTCCAGCACGATCAGGTCGAGGATCTCGTCCTGCCGGTCGAGCACGAGGTCGTGCAGGCGCAGCAGCAGCCGCTCGCGCTCGACCACCGGCGTGCGCGCCCACTTCTCCTGCGCGACGCGGGCGCGGCGGAAGGCCTCCTCGACATCGGCATCCGTCGACTGCGGGATGTGGGCCAGCGGCGCGCCGTCGATCGGCGAGCGCACCTCGTGGGTGCGCCCGGAGTTGGCCAGCACACGGGCGGTGAGCCGACCGACGTAGTCGGGCTCGAGGGCGTACGACGCCGCGGGGTCGTGCTCGGGATCACGCGGGCCTTCGACGAGAGGCCGACGATCCGGGTTCGAAGCGCTCATGTACCGAGAGTATGTGACGGTCGTCGCGTTGGCTACTGGTTGGTAGCGACAGCTGTGACGCGGTGTCGCAGGTGGCGAGGCGTCACGTTCGGTGGGTCGAGGCGTCACTTCCGGTGGGTCGAGGCGTCAGTTCCGGCCGCCGGCCGGGGGAAGTGCGGGCGCGCACGACCTGCCGCCGGTCGTCGACCTAGCCTCGACGCACGCTGCCCTTGTCCTGCCCGTACGGCGCGGCGCGCCACGTCGCCCAGCCGACCACCCGGTCCTGCTCGTGCACCATGAACCGCCAGGCTCCGACGTACCGATTGCTGGCGAACCTGTTGTCCTGCGCGAACGTGATGTGGTCCTCCACGACGGTGCCCTGGAACGGTGACCACGACGGGTAGCTGCCGTAGTTGGAGAAGAGCCCGTTGTAGCCACAGCCGGTGTTCGCCGCGCAACCGTGCCCGACCCGCGCCGCACTGAACGCGAACCGGTTGTGCACCACCCGGACGTGCTGGGTCTTCCACCGGCAGTCGTCGATCAGCGGCTTCTTGTCCACCCGGGACGGCGTGCCGCAGGCCGCGACGCTCGCTTGGGAGGAGACCAGCGTGCTGATCCCGGTGCTGGAGTTCGCCGGCGAGCCCGCGAACCGGTCGGCGTTCTCCCACAACACCACGCCCGACCAGTTGTCGCGGAAGCGGTTGTGCGCGACCATCAGCGTCTTCCCGTAGCGGCCGCCCGCACGAGGATCGGCGCCGGATTCGGACAGGTAGAGCGCGGCGTGCGGGAAGCCGGGGTCGGCCGGCCCGCCCACGAGAGCGTTGCGGACGAAGACGTTGTGCACGATCCGGGCGTTGTAGCTCGTCTCGTAGACGACGCCCGCGTCGGCGTTGCCGCTGAAGGTGTTGTGGCTGATCAGGAAGCCGGTGTTGTTCGTGTCGGCCCAGACGCCGACGCCGATGTTGTCGTGCACGACGTTGTTCCGGATGACGGCGTTGCGGGTGGCCCAGAACTTCCCGCCGCCCGTGCAGCCGCAGCCGCTCTGCCGCTCCTCCCAGCGAGCGGTGTCGTTGCCGGCGATCTCGTTGCCGATCAGGTGCACGTTGCTCACGCCGCGGTCCTCGTAGGCGCTGAACCCGTACTGCCCGTTGCCGCTGAGGCAACTGCGGGCGAGCACGTCACCGCTGCCCAGGAACACCCCGGCGCCGGCGTTGTCCCGGACCGTGAGGGCGCGCATCCGCCAACCGTGGCCGGCATCGTGGTTCACCACGCCCTCGTTGAAGTCGTCGGTGATCGAGGTGCCGAAGTTCTGCACGACCAGGTGGCTGATCCGCACACCGGTGGCGTGCCCGACGAAGGCGTAGTGGTTGCGGTGCTGCCCGTCCAGCACGGCACCAGGTGCACCGACGATGACGTCGCCCTTCTTGGGCTCCACGCTGTCGTATTCCCCTGAGCCGAAGCGGTGCACGCCCGGCGTGACCCAGAACGTGGTGCCCGCCGGGTGCTCGGCCACCGCGACGTCGAGTCGGCCGGTGACCTTCACCGCACCGTGCGGCTTCCTCGCCGGCCCGGCCGGCACCGATCGCACACACCCCGACGAAGAGACGACCCGGGCGACATCGGCGGCCCCCTGGGCTCCTCGGCCGACGCCCGCCACGCTACCCGGCGAGCGGGGCTCCCCCGGGTCGGCGACCCGGCTCACCAGGACAGACGATGTCTGCCTGCTGGGCGCCGGCCCGGGAGGCGCGGCCCCCGCGCCGAGTGTCCCCGTGACGATCAGGCACGTGACAGACCCGATCACCAACCGGGTTGGCAGGACCATCGCCGTCCTCCCTACCCGCTCCCTCGGCTTGCCGCACCTCGAGCCTAGGGCGTGGGCGCGAGGGAGCTCATCCCTCAAATGAGGTACGCCGCCGCACGATCGGCGGCGCGCTGCGCTCGCATCCCTAGCGTCGAGCCAGCGCAGCCACCACGAGGGGCCACGACGACGCGAGGGAGGCGACGTGCTCGGACTGCAGCTTCCCGCGGGTCACCTGGAGGTGCTCTGCCTCGGCGCCCACCCCGACGACGTGGAGATCGGGTGCGGCGGCACGCTCCTGTGTCTCGCCGAGCGCGACGCCTCCATCCGGGTCCACGTCATGACGGGTACGCCGGAGCGCGCGGCCGAGTCGACCCGGGCCATCGGACTCTTCGCGCCCACGGCCAAGATCTCCTTCGCCCAGCTGCCCGACGGCCGGCTGCCGGCGTACTGGAACGAGGTGAAGCAGGGCCTGGAGGATCTGGCCGTCTCACCCGGCCTGGTGCTCGCACCGCGCGTCGACGACGCGCACCAGGATCACCGTCTGCTCGGCCGGCTCGCCGCCACGGTGTGGCGCGACGCGCTGGTGCTGCACTACGAGATCCCCAAGTGGGACGGCGACCTGGAGCCGCCCACGCACTACGTCTCGCTGACGCCCGAGCAGGCGCACCGCAAGGTCGAGCTGCTCGACGAGTGCTTCCCGAGCCAGATCGGCCGGGACTGGTGGGACGACGAGCTGTTCCTCGGCCTCATGCGGTTGCGTGGCGTGGAGACCCGCGCACGCTACGCGGAGGCCTTCCACACGACGAAGGTGAGAGTGGCACTGTGAAGGTCCTGATCAGCGGTGACCGCGGCTACATCGGCGCGGTCCTCGCCCCCCTGTTCCTGCAGGCCGGCCACGAGGTCGTCGGCCTCGACGCGGGCTGGTACGACGGCTGCGACTTCGGCCCCTACCGGCTGGACTACGAGTCCCGCACCGGCGACATCCGCTACCAGACGCCCGAGGACCTGCGTGGCTTCGACGCGGTCGTCCACCTGGCCGCGATCTCAAACGATCCGATCGGCCACCTCAATCCGGAGACGACCTTCTCGGTCAACGCCCACGGTGCCGCACACCTCGCGGAGGTCGCCCGCACCGCCGGCGTCGGCCGCTTCCTGTTCTCCTCCTCGTGCTCGCTCTACGGTGCCGCCGGCGACGCAGCCGTCACCGAGGAGAGCGCCACGAACCCCGTCACGCCGTACGGCGAGAGCAAGATCCTGGCCGAGCAGCTGATCGCGAAGCTGGCCGACGAGAGCTTCAGCCCGGCCTACCTGCGCAACGCCACCGCGTACGGCGCCAGCCCGCGACTGCGCACCGACATCGTGGTCAACAACCTGTGCGCCGGCGCCCAGCGCTCCGGCGAGGTGCGGCTGGCCAGCGACGGCACCGCCTGGCGGCCGCTGGTGCACATCGAGGACATCTCCCGCGCGTTCCTGGCCGTGCTGGAGGCCGACCGGGAGGTCATGCACGACCAGGCCTTCAACATCGGCCGCGACGAGGACGTGATGCAGGTGCGCGCCATCGCCGAGGCGGTGGCCGCCCGCTACGACGCGCCCGTCACCTTCGCGGCCGGCGCGGGCGCCGACACCCGCGACTACCGGGTCAGCTTCGCCAAGGCGAGCGAGCAGCTGCCGGCGTTCCGGCCGCAATGGACGGTACCGCTGGGCATCGAGCAGCTGGCCGGGCAGATGGCGGCGTACGGCGTGGAGATCGAGCGCTTCACACGGCTGCACCAGATCCAGCGGCTGACCGACGGCGGCCGGCTCGACGAGTTGCTGCGATGGCGCTAGCCGAGGCCGACACCACGGCGCTGGAGGCCCAGCTCAGGCGGCGGATGGAGCGGCTCTACCCGCTGTGCCGCAGCCTGACCGGGGACGGCGTCCGGCAGACGCTCGCGATCCTCGCCGACGACCTTCCAGCGACGCACCCGCTGGAGGTACGCCGGGTGCCCTCCGGCAGCCACGTCTTCGACTGGACGGTACCGCCGGAGTGGAACGCGCGCGCCGCCTGGATCGCGGACGCCACCAGCGGCGAGCGCCTGATCGACCTGGCCGACCACACCCTGCATCTGGTCTCCTACAGCGTGCCGTTCAGCGGCCGGCTCGACCGGGCCGAGCTCGAGCCGCACCTGCACTCGCTGCCGGACCGGCCCGACCAGATCCCGTACCGGACCAGCTACTACGCGCGTGACTGGGGGTTCTGCCTCAGCCAGCGCCAGCGCGACGGGTTGGGCCGGGGTCCGTTCGACGTGGTCGTCGACACCACGCTCACCGAGGGCGACGAGGGTGGTGAGCTGGTCTACGGCGAGGTGCTGCTCCCGGGCGAGGACCCGGACGCCGGTGAGGTGCTGATCAGCTCACACCTGTGCCACCCCTCGCTGGCCAACGACAACCTCAGCGGGCTCAGCGTCGCGATCGAGCTGGCCAGCCGCATCGGCGCCCGCCGCCATCGGCTGAGCTACCGGTTCGTCCTCGCGCCCGGCACCATCGGCTCGCTGACCTGGTTGGCCGAACACCCCGGCGTACGACCCCGGCACCTGCTGGTGCTGACCGGCCTCGGTGGGGGTGGTCCGCTGGTCTACAAGCGGACCCGCCGCGGGGGGCAGGCGATCGATCGCGCTGCCGAGCACGTCGTCGGCCGGCGGGCGGGCCGGATCATCGACTACTCGCCCTACGGCTATGACGAGCGGCAGTACAACGCCCTCGGCTTCGACCTGCCCGCGGGCCGGCTGACCCGCACCCCCCACGGTGAGTACCCCGAGTACCACACCTCCGCCGACGATCTCGGCTTCGTGCACGACGACGAGCTGGTCGAGGCGATGACGGCGATCGAGGAGATCCTCGAGGTGCTGGAGGGCGACGCGACGTACCGCAACCTCAGCCCGTACGGCGAACCCCAGCTCGGCAAGCGCGGCCTCTACCCGAAGATGGGCGGCCGGAGCGCCGACGACGCGGTCATGGCGATGCTGTGGCTGATGGCGTGCTCGGACGGCGAGACCTCGGTGCTCTCGATCGCCGAGCGCGCCGGGCTGCCGTTCGGCGTGCTCCGCAAGGCCGCCGACGATCTGCTCGGAGCCGGGCTGCTCGGTTGAGTCGGGCCTCCGTGCCCGCCGAATCGGGCCTCCGTCCCCGTCGAACCGGGCTTCCGTCCCCGCCGAATCGGGCCTCCGTCCCCCAGCGCACTGCGGCAGCACCGCGGGCACGGCGGGATGGGGCGAGGACGAGCGCCGGGCGGTGATCGACGTGCGCCGCCGAGGCGCTACCGGACGACGCGCCGCGACGAAGGAGCGCCGCGCGGCGGTAGGTCTGCCTCGGCGGTGGGCGGCGGGCGCCGCACGGCACCCACCCCGAATCAACCCGAACGCAGGCCCGAATCAACCCGGACGGAGGCCCGAAGGAACGTCAGTACGCACCCTCGTGCCGCAGCACCGCCCCGAGGGTCCGCGCGAGGATCACCAGGTCACGACCCAGCGACCAGTTGTCGACATAGTCCAGGTCGAGCCGGACCGACTCGTTCCAGGACAGGTCCGAGCGGCCGGAGACCTGCCACAGCCCGGTGATCCCGGGGGCGACGGCGAGCCGGCGGCGAGGGTCGCCGTCGTACGTCGCCACCTCGCTGGGCAGTGCGGGCCGCGGCCCGACCAGCGACATCTCACCGCGCAGGACGTTGATCAGCTGGGGTACCTCGTCGAGGGAGTAGCGCCGCAGGAAGCGCCCCACCCGGGTCACCCGCGGGTCCTCGCGCAGCTTGAACAGCGGCCCGGCGCCGTCGTTGCCGAGCGCATCGTCGGCCAGCAGGGCGTCCGATCCGATCGCCATCGAGCGGAACTTGAGCATGGTGAACGTGCGCCCGTCGCGCCCCACCCGTACCTGCCGGTAGAGCACCGGCCCCGGGCTGTCGAAGCGCACCGCGAGCGCGATCCCGATCAGCACCGGCGCGGCCGCCACCAGGGCGCCCAGCGCCAGCGCGCGCTCACAGACCCGCTTGACCAGCAGTCGCCAGCCCCGCCGCCGTGCCGGCTGCACGTGCACCATCCCGAGGTGGCCGGCCAGCAGTGGCGCGACCCGGCTCGGCAGCACACCGTCGATCCCGGTCTCGACCAGGAGCGGCAGGCCGGCCGCCTCGGTCTGCCAGGCCAGCCGCTGTAGCGCGCGGCCGGTCAGCTCCGGGCCCGGTACGACGAGGACCGCATCGACCGCGCCGCGCGCGTGGGCCGCGAGCTTCGAGGCCAGCGCCTGCGGGGTCGGCGCGCAGACGTCGACCGCCCGCACCCTGCCCACCGATGTCTGGTCGAGCGCGGAGACGGCCCGGTCGTCGCAGCCGACCAGCAGCACCCGGAGTCGCCGGCCGCGAGCGGCGAGCCGGGCGGCCGCCGAGCCCGACACCGCGACGGCGATGCCGAGCATGGCCCGGTCGGGCGTCATCGGCAGGGCCGGCCCGGCGATCCAGCAGCCCAGGCACACCAGGGTCGCTGCCCGCCACACCGGTGTGGTGCTGGGCCGCGCAAGGCGGGCGGTCGGCGCCGTCAGCGCGCGCAGCAGCACCATCCAGCCGACGACGACAGCGAAGACACGCGGCGTCGTACCGACCAGCAGGACCCCGGCGAACGTGGCCACCACGGCGTCACACAGGCCCAGACCGCCCCGCAGCCTCGGGTGGTCGATCAGCCCCGGCCGCGCCAGGGACCACCGTGACCGGTCGAGCCAGCGCCGCGAGCCGACGGGCAGGCCGGCGCTCAGCGAGGCAGGCGTGAGGGAGGCTGTCATCGCCGTCCCCTCCCGTCCTCGGCCGGCACCGCCGGGTGCCAGTTCAGGTGGTGGGCCAGGCCCACCGCCGCGATCTGGGAGGTGACCTCGAGCTTGGCCAGGATCGCCTTGACCTGGGTGCGCACCGTCGCCTCGGAGACAACGCTCGCGGCGGCGATGTCGTGCACGGTCATGCCCTCCATCAGGTGGCCGAGGACCTGCGCCTCGCGGGGAGTCAACCGGTCGATCCGGGACTGCAGCCCGGCCATCTCGGCATTGCGCTGGTGCCACAGCTTGAGCAGCGACTCGCGCTCCTCGACCTCCATCACGGGCTGGCCGTTTCCGAGCCGACGCACGACCGCGAGGATCTCGTTGAGCGGCCGCGACTTGGACAGCACCGTGCGAGCCCCGTGCCGCAGCGCCTCACCCCAGCGCACCCGGTCGGTGTTGGCGGTGACGACCACGACGTTGACCCCTGCCTTGGCGAGCGGCGCGATCATGCGCACGCCGTCACCGAAGTGCCCCAGGTCGAGGTCGAGCAGGACGATGCGCGGACTCTGCCGCACCACCGAGGCGATCACGGTGCTGGGGGTGCTGCCGTTGACGGGTAGCTCCGCGCGCCTGACGTCGTACCCCTCGACGGTGAGCGCCAGCTCGAGGGACTCGGCGAACAGGACGTGGTCCTCCAGGATGATGATCCGGATCTGGCTACGCGAGGTGGGCCGGTTCATCTTCGCCCCGTCGCGCCATCGGGAACCCCGCCACGAAAGTCGCACCGCGCGCGGTGCCCTCCCCCAGCCGCAGGTAGCCGCCGTGCCGTGCCGTCAGGTCGCGGGCGATGTGCAGCCCGATCCCCTGACCCCGCGAGCGCGCCCCGCGCGCCCCCCACTCGAACAGGTGCTGGCGCACCTCCGGTTCGATCCCGGGACCGTCGTCGGAGACCACCACCTCGATCGCATCGGCGACGGAGGTGACCGTCACCGAGGTGTCGCTGCAGCCGTGCTTGGCGGCGTTGTCCAGGAGGATGTTGAGCACCTCCGCCACGGCGTCCGGCTCGGCCGAGACGCGTGCGCCGCTGGGCAGCCAGCTGACCCTGTTACCGCGCGCCTCCTGGGCGAGCACCAGGTTCCCGATGGTGTCGTCCAGGTCGACGACGCCCGGCCCGCTCACGACCGGTTCGTTCAGCAGGCGCTGCAACCGGCCGAGCTCGGCGTGGACCATGTTGTCCAGCAGGGCCCGCCGCTCGGAGCCGATCGTCGGGTCCTCGCGCAGCAGCCGGCTGGCCGAGACCACCCCGGCGATCGTGGAGTTGATCTCGTGGATCCGCGCCCGGTCGATACGCAGGCCGTTCTCGAGCTCGTCCACCCGCAGCCGCAGCCGGTCGCGATCGCGGTCCTCCTCCACGATGGCCATCCGCAGCATCGCCGCCGCGGCGGCCGCCAGGAACAGCGCGCCGTTCAGCCCTGCCACCAGCGTCACGACGCTGCCGACGGTGGAGCGATCGCTGCCGTCGATGTAGCTGGCGAGGTGCCCCATCCCGTAGAGCAGCACCCCGGCGCCCATCCGGGCACTGACCCAGGCCGGCACGTCGGGCAGGAGGGTGAGCAGGAGCGTCACCGGCACCGCCAGGAGGAGGAAGCCGAGCACGAGCACCGGCCAGCCGAGGACGTTCGCGTCCACCCGCGGCAGGAAGATGACGGCGAGGATCCGGCCGATGCCGAGGCCGAGCCCGACCAGGACGCCCAGCATGATCGGGTCCCCGCAGTGCGACCGGCGACCCGCGGCCACGCTCAGCTGAGCGATGAGAGCCAGGCTGACGACGTCGAAGAGCGCCAGCCAGAGGCTCCCGCCGTACTCGTGGCTGATGTCGGTGAGCTGCAGGCCGGACTGGAGGACAGCCTGTACGGCGATCGCCGCGGAGACGGCGGCCAGCCAGATCAGCTGCGGCTTCGCGCTGATCCGCCAGGCCACGTAGAAGCAGAGCGTTGCTGCGACAGCCGCGGGGCCGCGCATCAAGCCATCCAGACTCGCCGCCACCGCCAGCTTGTCCGGCCGGTTGGTGGAGAGCCATGTCAACGACAGAATCGGTGTGAGTGCCACCACGAGGAGTAGCGCAGAACAGCGCCAGTTCCAGTACTCCCGCGGTATGTAATTGAGTTTCATCGTGCCCCCGATGCGAGACCAGGTGCGCACTGGGCTGCGTCCCCCGACGCCCCGAGAGCGCCCAGACCCGGCTGTGCGCCGGGGCGTCGTCTGGTCACTTTGTTGTTCCGCCCCGAACGCTATGAAGCGCCGGACCGGACCTCCCCAACACGAGGGACGCTATACCGCAATTTGGCGAGATGGTCCCGAATCGACACACAAATTCGGCGACGTGCTACGGAACTCAAGCAAAATCCGCTTTTCTGGACAAATGTCTAGACGAGGCGTCGTTCTCCCCCAACTTGGGGAGAAACGGCTCCGCGGGGTCCGCCCGCTTCCTGGGACGTGAGGATGATCAACAAGGATGACGCTGCCCAGGCGCCGTCGCCACAACGACCGACGCAGAGGTGAGGGATGGCGCCACAGCGCGACGAAGTGGTGCGCGCCGCTGTCGCGGCGGAACAGTCGCTCATCGGCGACGCCGTCGGGACGGCGCTGGACAGCCGTGGCTTCAGCACCACGCCGGTGCACTGGCCCGGCGGCGGCGTCCCCCTGCCGCGCTCGGGGGAGCACTTCGACGTGGGACTGCTGGTCAGCGACCTCGATCGCTGGCAGCGGGTGCGCGCGAGCGGCGTGCTCCTCCGCGGGCTCTCGATCCCGTGGGCGGTGCTGACCGGCGCCCCCTCGGGTCCGCTGTGGGGTGCGGCCTACGAGCATGGCGCCACGGTCGTGCTGCCGAGCACCACCGCTCTCGACGAGGTGGTGGAGACGCTGAGGTCGCTGGCCCGGGGCGAGTCGCCGGTACCCGCGCGTGAACGCACCCGACTGCGCGCCGAGTGGCGACACCTGCGCGACGACCGCGAGCAGATGCGGGCCAGGGCCCGCTCCTTGACCCCGCGCGAGCGCGAGGTCCTGCTGCTGCTCTACGAGGGCGCGCCGATCCTGGAGATCGCGACGCTGCTGGAGATCTCCGCCTCGACGGTGCGCAGTCAGATGAAGGCGATCCGGCGCAAGCTCGGCGTGACCTCGCAGCTGGCTGCGGTGGCGGCGTACGGCTCGCTCATCGAGCCCGACCCGGCGCTGCCGCCGGTCAGGAGTTGAACCGCTGCTGGGTCTTCTCGAGGCCGTCGGTGATCAGGCACTCGACGGCGTCCGCGGCGGTGTCGACCTGGAAGGGCAGCACCTTGCGCTCGGCGCCGGAGTAGTTGGAGAGCACGAAGTCGGAGACCTCCTGCCGACCCGGCGGGCGGCCGATGCCGACCCGGACCCGGTAGAAGTCGCCGGTGCCGAGCGAGCCGCGCAGCGACTTCAGGCCGTTGTGACCGTTGTCGCCGCCGCCGAGCTTGACCCGCATCGTGTCGAAGGGGATGTCGAGCTCGTCGTGGATCGCGACGATGTGGTCGGCCGGCACCTTGTAGAAGGCGGCGAGCGCCTTGGTCGGTCCGCCGATCTCGTTCATGTACGAGCGTGGACGGGCCAGGACGAGCCGAGGGCCGCCCGGCGACAGGCGGCCCTCGACGACGTCGGCGCGGCCGGACTTGTGGGACCGCCAGGACCCACCCAGCCGCTTGGCCAGCTCGTCGTTGACGAGGTAGCCGATGTTGTGACGGTGCCCGGCGTACGTCGGCCCGGGGTTGCCCAGGCCGACGACGAGCCAGACACCATCCTCAGTCATGCCTCACTCAGCCTCGGTGGCCTCGGCCTCGGGGGCGTCGTGCACGATGCCGGCCTCGGCCTCGGCGGCCTCGAGGTCGGCCTCGACCTGGGCGGCGGTCGGCGCGGCGGCGATGTTGACGACGTTGGCGTCGGCGTCGGTGACCAGGGTGACGCCGTTCGGCAGAGCCACCTCACCGGCGGTGATGATGGTGCCGGCCTCGACACCCTCGACGGAGATCTCGAAGCCCTCGGGCACGTGGGTGGCCTCGGCCTCGACGGTGAGAGCGGCGTGCTCGACCGTGACGACGGTGCCCGGCGCGGCCTCGCCGACGGTGTGGACGGCGACCTCGACGGTGACCTTCTCGCCGGCGATGACGGCGACGAAGTCGATGTGCTCGATGACCCGGCGCAGCGGGTCGACCTGGACCTGCTTGGTCAGGGCGAGCTGGGTCTTGCCGTCGATGTCGAGCTCGAGCAGCGCGTTCTGGCCGTGGTGGCGCAGCGCCATCAGGGTCTCGTGGCCCGGCAGGGTGACGTGGGTCGGCTCGGCGCCGTGACCGTAGATGACGGCCGGGATCTTGTCGGCACGGCGGATGCGGCGGGCGGCGCCCTTGCCGAACTCGCTGCGGACCTCTGCGGTGATCTTCTCGCTGGACATGCTCTACTCCTGGAAAGTCTGGTGCGGACGGGCCCGGCGCGGGCCGAGAAAGAAGCACCGCGCAACCGACATCGGCGCGCGGCGCTGGAGAGAGCCGGCCCTGTCGATCACGGAGCTCCGTTCTACGGACTCCCTCGCCGAGGCAACCTCGACAGTCTAGGAGGCGGGAGCCGCCGTCGCGAAATCCGGCGAGGCATCTGGGTCAGGCCGGGCGCACCAGGTACGCCGGAGGTCACCCGACCCCGAGGCCTCGGCGCTCAGCTCAGGCGTGGCCGTCGAACATCGAGGTGACCGAGCCGTCCTCGAAGACCTCGCGGATCGCCCGCGCCAGCATCGGCGCGATCGAGAGGGTGGTCAGCTTGTCGAACTGCTTCTCCTCCGGCACCGGAAGGGTGTTGGTCACGATGACCTCGACGGCCGGGCTGTTCTTCAGCCGGTCCACGGCCGGGTCGGAGAGGATCGCGTGGGTGGCGCAGATGATCACGCCAGCCGCACCATCCTTCATCAGCGCCTCGGCCGCCTTCACGATGGTGCCGCCGGTGTCGATCATGTCGTCGGTCAGGACGCAGATCTTGCCACTGACCTCGCCGACGACCCGGTTGGCGACGACCTCGTTGGCGATGTCGGTGCGGCGGGTCTTGTGGATGAAGGCCAGCGGTACGCCGCCCAGGCGGGCCGCCCAGCGCTCCGCCACCTTGATCCGGCCGGCGTCGGGAGAGACGACCGCGAGCTGCTGGTCGCCGTACTTCTCCTTGATGTAGTCGGTCAGGATCGGCAAGGCCATCAGGTGGTCCACCGGGCCGTCGAAGTAGCCCTGGAGCTGGTCGGCGTGCAGGTCGACCGAGATGATCCGATCGGCACCGGCCGTCTTGAACATGTCGGCGACCAGCCGCGCCGAGATCGGTTCGCGGCCGCGGTGCTTCTTGTCCTGGCGGCTGTAGCCCCAGAACGGCATGACCACGGTGATCCGCTTGGCCGAGGCGCGCTTGAGCGCGTCGACCATGATCAGGTGCTCCATGATCCAGTCGTTGATCGGTGCGGTGTGGCTCTGGATGACGAAGGCGTCCGAGCCGCGCACCGACTCCTCGTAGCGGACGTAGGTCTCGCCGTTGGCGAAGTCGTAGGCGCTGGTGCCGACGAGGGGCGTCCCGAGGAGCTCGGCGACCTCCTCCGCGAGCGCCGGGTGCGCTCGACCGCTGAAGACCATCAGGTGCTTCTCGGTGGTCCGCTTGATGTCGGTGGTCACGAGCGCCGCTCCCGTGCTAGGTCCGCCAGAGGTGGTACGTGAGGATTGTTACGCACCCGTCGCCGGGTCCCCAACCCGGGACCCCCGGGTGTGAGACTCCTCATGTTCACCGGCCGTTCGCCCGCCGCCAGCCGGGTCGCCGGCCGAGTCGCCAGCCGGGTCGGGGGTGCCGGAGGCGGCCTCGGCTGCGGCAGCCTGCGGCGTACCCGGCCGCTTCGCGCGCGCCCAGCCCTCGATCACCCGCAGCGGCCCCGCGGAGACCGCCAGCGCACCGGCGGGCACGTCCTCACGCACGACCGTGCCACCACCCGTGGAGGCGCCGTCGCCGATCGTGACCGGCGGGATGAAGGTGTTGTTGGAGCCGGTCTTGGCGTACTTCCCGATCGTGGTGCGGTGCTTGGTGACGCCGTCGTAGTTGGCGAAGATCGTGCCCGCGCCGATGTTGGTGCCCTCGCCGATCACGGCGTCGCCGACGTAGGACAGGTGCGGGACCTTGGCGCCGTCGCCGATCTCGGCGTTCTTGGTCTCCACGAAGCCGCCGATCTTGCCGGCCCTGCCCAGCACGGTGCCGGGTCGCAGGTGGGCGAAGGGACCCACCTCGGCGCCCTCGCCGATCACCGAGAGCGCCGCCTGCGTGCGTACGACGTGGGCACCGGGGCCGACCTCGCAGTCGGTCAGGGTGGTGTCGGGGCCGATCACGGCGTCCTCGGCCACGCTCGTCGCGCCGAGCAGCTGCACGCCCGGGAGGAGCGTGACGTCGGGAGCCAGGTCGACGTCGACGTGGATCCAGGTGGTCGCGGGGTCGACCACCGTCACTCCCTCGCGCATCCAGCGCTCCACCACCCGCCGGTTGAGCTCGCGGCCGAGCTCGGCCAGCTGCACCCGGTCGTTGGCGCCCTCGGTCTGGACCGGGTCGGCCAGCACGTGACCGCCGGCCCGGGAGCCGTCGGCGACGGCGAGCCGCACGGTGTCGGTCAGGTAGAACTCCCCGCTGACCGGGCTGCGCTCGAGCCGCGGCAGCGCCGCCTGCAGGAAGGCCGCGTCGAAGGCCAGGATCCCGGAGTTGATCTCGTCGATCGCGCGCTCCTCCTCCGAGGCGTCCTTCTCCTCCACGATCGCGCGCACGTCGCCGTCATCGGTACGCACGATCCGGCCGTAGCCACGCGGCACCGGCACCCGGGCCGTCAGGACGCTCACGGCATGCTGGCCGGAGCGGTGGCGGCCCATGAACCACTGCAGCGTCTCGCCCGTCAGCAGCGGGGTGTCGGCGGTGAGGACCAGGACGTCGCCGCTCGTCGCTCCGCTGGCGAGGAGGCCCACCTGGGCGGCGTGGCCGGTGCCGAGCTGCTCGTCCTGCACCGCGACGACGATCCGCTCGTCGAGCTGCTCCACGTGGGCCTGGACCTGGTCGCGGCCGTGACCGACGACCACGACGACCCGGTCGGCGTGCAGCGACTCGACAGCGGACAGGACGTGACCGACCATGCTGCGGCCGCCGATGGTGTGCAGCACCTTCGGCAGCTTGGACTTCATCCGCTTGCCGTGGCCGGCAGCGAGCACGATGACGGTGAGATCGGTCATGGGCGAGAGCCTACGGGGCCTTTCGGGGCTCAACCGCGCAGCGTGTCTCGCGGCAGCTCGCCGAACATCCGGCGGTAGTGCGCGCTGAACCGGCTCAGGTCGGCGAACCCCCACCGGGCCGCGATGTCGGTCACGGTGACCCCGCGGGTGGGGTCGGCGGCGTGGAGATCGGCGCGCACCCGGTCCAGGCGAACGCGGCGCAGGTAGCCCATCGGGGTCGCGTCGAGGTGACGGCGGAAGGCGATCTGGAGCGCGCGGACCGAGACGTGTGCGGCTGCCGCGATGTCGGTGACGCTCAGGTCGAGGTCCGGATTGGCCTCCATGAAGGCCACCGCTCGCCGTACGGTCGCGATCCCCGACCGGTGTTCGCTCGGTCGGGGCAGCGCGCCCGGGGTGAAGGCCGTCACCGTCGCAGCGGCCAACAGCCGACCCGCGGCGCCCAGCACCAGCGGGCTGCTCGCGGCGGTGTCGTTGGCGGCCAGCGTCTGGGTCAGGTAGTCGACGGTGCGCCGCCAGTGCCCGGCCTGCTCGGGGCGCAGCGCTTCCCGGGTGAAGCGTCGGACGACGTCGGCGGCGGGCTCCTCGCTCACCTCGTCCACGAGGCTGAGGTCGAGGCTGATGGCCTGCGCGCGGCGCGTCCGCGTGACGGCCCGGTAGGGCTCGTCCGGCTGCGCGCACATGAAGACGTCCCCGGCCCGGAACAGCCGCCGGTCGCGGTGCGCGTCCTCGAAGCCGAGCTCACCGTCCAGCACCCGCACGATGAGCGCGTAGCCCAGCGGGCTCATCTGGTACTCGGTGTAGAACGAGTAGTGCATGTCGTCGATGCGCAGCTCGCCGAGATCCTGCCGTCGCTGACCGAAGCGGAAGTCCTCGCTCGTCTCGAACCGCACGCGACCCTCGGCGTACGCCGAGGCGAGCAGCGCCTGGGCGCTCTCGGCGTCGGTGGTGATCTGCTCGGTGATGACGGGTGCGTGCACGGGCGGCCCCTCGGTGGCTTCGGGAGCCGGAAGGATACCCGTTCCGATTCGCGATCCGGCCGTTCAGCAGACGATCTCGACCCGGTCCAGCATCCCGACGGCGTCCAGCACCTCATACGCCGCACAGTCCCTCGCGCAGCGCAGCGCCACGTGCTCCTCGAGGAGCTCCTCGAGGAAGGTCACCCCGGCCGGGGTGAGCCTCGCCAGGCTGCTCAGGTCCACCGCGTGGGATCCGGCGGAGTCCAGCTGCATCGCCAGCTCCGCGCGCACGGTCGGGACCACCGCGAAGTCGAGCTCCCCGACGAGGCGCAGCTCACCGGTGGCCGGGTCGCGTTCGACCGTCGGCACCCTCTGGTCCAGGGTCCCGTCCCTCTTCGCGTGCGCGCGCCCGAACCCGCTCATGGCCTTACCTTCGAAGCCGGCGGCCGGGCGCGTCTAGGCCGTCGGCGCACGCCTCGCCGGCCGACAGGGCCGAAAGCGAACGCCGCCGGTCCTCGGCGGTGCCGGTTGGAAGGACACGTCACAATCGCCGGGTGAGCAGCATCGTGGAGCACAGCGTCGAGATCGCCGCCCCGGTCGACGAGGTCTTCGCCTACGTCGACGACTTCACCAAGACCAAGGACTGGATGTACGGGCTGCACACCATCGAGCCGGTGGGTGAGCAGCTGCGTGGCGTGGGCGCGACGTACGACGGCACGATGAAGCTCGGCGTCTCGCTCACCTCCCGGCTCCGCTGCACCCGCTGGGAACCCGGCCGGCTGATCGAGATCGAGTCGGTCAAGGGCGTCCAGAACACCCAGCGCTGGACGTTCACCGACCTCGGCGGCGACCGCACCCGGCTCGAGGCGTGGATCAGCTACACCCTGCCCGGCGGACCGGCGGGCAAGGTGATCGCGAACGCGGTCAAGCCGCTGATCTCGGTGGCGATCAAGCACACCAGCGAGACGCTGGTGCGCAACATCGAGAACCGCTGAGCTCCCCGGGCAGGAGTCGAACCTGCGTCGCTAGTCCTGATTCAAAGTCAGGCGGGCCCTGCCGGCAGACCAACCGGGGATCGTGAGAAAAGAGTGTCAGATGCTGGCCCGGTAGCGCTCCAGTGCCTCCCGGACGGCGTCCTCGTCGCGCTCCTGGATCGGCACCAGCAGCTCGGCGACGACGTCGGTGAGCTCGGCGATGCGCCGGTTCAGCTGCCGCAGCTCCTGCACCTCGTCCTCGAGCGCCCGGAGGCGGGACCGCACCGTCTTGCCGCTGGCCCGCTCGGCGCGCCAGTTCTCGATGTTGTAGCGGATCTTGCCGGTGGCACTCATGCGTTCTTTCCCTTCGGCGCGGGCCAGGATGCCCGGATCCGGCACACTGCCGGGTCGGGCTGGTCGAACAGGTCGTCGCCAGGACCGACCTCGAGGAGCTCGATGTGGCCGCCGCGAGCGCGGATCTCCTCGGCGACCTGCTCCGGATCCAGTCGTTGCTCGAGGTCCACCGGCTCCGGGTCCGGTACGTCGTCGCCCGTCGCGGCGAACTCCAGGAACAGCGCCCGGTCGCCGCGCAGCGCCATCGAGCACAGCTGCCAGAACTGGTCGCGTGCCGCGGCGTCGAGCGAGCCGATCAGGCGGCGGGCGAAGATGTGGTGCGGGTCCCGAGCCAGCCGCGCACCGAAGGTCAGCACGTGCCGCAGCTCCCCCAGGATCAGCTGCTCGGTGCGCAGGTCGACGGGCCGCTTGCTCGCGCGCCGGCCGGTCAACCGCACGGCGCCCCGGGAGAAGTCGACCGCCCACAGGCGGTGCCCGCGACGAGCCAGCAGCACGGCGTCGCGACCGTTACCGCAGCCGACGTCCAGGATCGGCTGCCCGGGCTCGAGCTGCTCGTGGACCCAGCGCCCGAACGAGGAGCTGCGCCGCGGCACGTCGTCGGAGGCGGCACCGGTCCAGAACTCGGTCCACAGGCCCATCGTGGTGCGGAACCCGCGCAGCCAGCCGTCGAGACGACGGACGCCCGCGGGCGGGTCGGCGTACTTGAACGACGGGTCGGGCACCCGCCAGGAGGGGCCGTAGAGGAAGGCCAGCATCGCCTCGGGGTCGGCGGGTGCCGGGAAGGTGTAGCCGTGCAGCTCGACCTGCGAGACCGGCACGATCACCTCCCGCGGAACCTGGCCGCTGCGGTTGCCCAGCTGGTAGAAGGTGCCGCGGACGTAGAAGGCCACGAAGATGTCGATGTGGCAGACCCGGCCGTCGCTGAGTCGCAGCAGCAGCTTGATGTCGCCGCCCGACATGCGCAGCAGGTTCCAGCCCAGGTCGCGCATCACGCGCTCGATCCGGTAGGACTCGAGGATCACGTCGGCCGGCGACTCGTGCCGCGACAGGTAGCACACGTCGGTATCGGAGTCGTGCGCGATCATCGCGCCGTCCCGGATCGCCCCGAGGAGGGCGCCGTAGTTGAGGTAGGCCTCCACCCCGCAGGTCTCGCGCAGGTCACGCAGCGCCCGCTGGGTCCCCGCGAGGATCTCGTCGCGGATGCCCTCGTCGGTGGCGGCGAAGGAACGGGTCAGGTGGCCGACCTTGTCGACCGAGAGCGGGTTGCCGTCGGCGTCGACGATCTCGAGGCGATCCGTACCGGAGCCGAAGGAGACGTCGGCGTCGAAGTACGCCGTCTCGCCGGTCACGTCGCAGACGCTGATCCGGCCGACCCCGTCGAGGAAGCGCTGCAGCACGTTGGGCCACGGCACCAGCCAGCCCCCGCCCTGCGACGTACCGTCGCGCTCGGGGGTCAGCGACCACACGTAGCGGCCCTCGACGGAGAGCACCAGCGGGCCGGTGCCCTGGGCGGTGACGTGGACGCCGCGTCCGTCGACGCCGACGCCGCCGACCAGCTCGCGATCAGCGGCGGGCCCGGGGACGGGATCGGTCACGAGACGCGCTCGTCCCCTCGGTCGAGGTGGCGGCGCAGCGCGGTGCTCGAGGTGTGCATCGTGTAGGGGAAGTAGACGACCTCGACCCCGACCTCGGCCATGTGCCGCTCGAGGCGCTCGCCCTTGGGCGTGCCCTTCCAGTCGTCACCCTTGAAGATGCGGTGGAAGCCGACCGCGCGCCACGCGTCCCGCTTGTCGGTGGTGACCTCGACGTAGGCGTCGTCGACGATCCCGATCGCCTTGACGATCTCCAACCGCTCGATCAGCGGGACGGTGGGCGTGATGCCCTTGGACGCCTCGCAGACCTCGTCGGAGACCACACCGGCGACGAGTACGTCGCACATCGCGCGCGCCTGGCGCAGCGCGTTGAGGTGGCCCACGTGGAACAGGTCGAAGACGCCGGGTACGTAGCCGACGACTTTGCTCATGCGGCTCAGAGTACCCAATCGGCGCCTCTACGCTGACTTCATGGACCTGCCGGTGATGCCGCCCGTACTTCCCATGCTGGCCAAGTCCGTGCCGTCGGTGCCGACCACCGAGGGGCTCTCCTTCGAGCCCAAGTGGGACGGCTTCCGCTGCCTGATCTTCAAGGACGGCGAGGAGGTCGAGCTCGCCTCGCGCAACACCAAGCCGCTGACCCGCTACTTCCCCGAGGTGGTCGCCGCGGCGCGCGCGCAGCTGCCGGCACGGTGCGTGCTCGACGGCGAGCTGTTCGTCGCGGGCGGGGACCGGCTGGAGTTCGAGGTGCTGCAGGAGCGCATCCACCCCGCCGCGTCACGGATCAACCTGCTCGCCGAGCAGACCCCGGCACAGTACGTCGCCTTCGACCTCCTCGCCCTGGACGAGACCTCGTACGTCGATCGCCCGTTCGCTGAGCGCCGTGCCGCCCTGGAGGAGGCGCTCGGCGGGCTGGCCGGGCAGGCGGGGGCGTGCCACCTGACCCGGACGACCACCGACCCGGCAGAGGCGGAGCGGTGGTTCCGCCAGTTCGAGGGCGCCGGGCTCGACGGCGTGGTCGCCAAGAGCCTGGACGCACCGTACGCGCCCAACCAGCGCACCATGCTCAAGATCAAGCACGCCCGCACGGCCGACGTCGTCGTGGCGGGCTACCGGCTGCACAAGACCTCCACCGAGGAGCGCCCCCTGCTCGGCAGCCTGCTGCTCGGGCTCTACCAGGACGGCGAGCTGCAGCACATCGGGGTGGCCGCCTCGTTCACGGCCAAGCGACGCGCGGAGTTGATCGACGAGCTGGCGCCCCTGGTCGTGCCGATCGAGGAGCATCCGTGGGGACGGTGGCAGGAGTTCCTGACCGCCAATCCGGACCGCGTTCCGGGCACCCAGTCGCGCTGGTCCCAGGGCAAGGACCTCTCCTTCGTCCCCCTGCGCCCGGAGCGGGTGCTGGAGGTCGGCTACGACCATATGGAGGGTCGGCGGTTCCGGCACACCGCGCAGTTCAAGCGCTGGCGGCCTGACCGCGATCCCGAGACCTGCGGCTACGACCAGCTGGAGGAGCCGGTCTCCTACGACCTGGGCGACGTCCTGGGCGGCTGAGGCGGCCGGCCGCCGAGCATGCGACTAGGCTCCGGCCATGGCTGACTACGACGTCGTACTCCTCGTCGAGCAGGCGCTCAGCGCCGCCGACGCCGCTCGGGTGCGCTCCCTGCACGAGGCCCTCGAGGACCCGGTGACCTATCACGTCCTGCTGCCGGTGGACGACGCCGCCGCGCGTGTCGAGGCGGCGATGGGCACCCTGCCGAGCAGCGAGCTGCTCGGTGCGCCAGGCGTCCTGGCCAACAGCGCCGACCTGGCCGCTGTCGAGGAGGACGCCCGTGAGCGCGCCGACAAGGCACTGGCCGACACGCTCGCCGCGCTCACCTCCGCCGGCGCCACCGCGTCCGGACAGCTCGTCCAGGACCCGATCGAGGCGCTCGCCGCGAAGGTCAAGGAGGTCGACGGCCGCGAGGCGATCATCCTCACCCAGCCCCACGTCGTGGCCGAGTTCTTCCACGTCGACTGGACCGCGCAGGCTCGTCGCAAGCTCGGCGTCCCGGTGCTGCACCTGCTCGAGCATGAGACCTTCGACGAGCAGGCCGGCGAAGGCGAAGGCATCCAGGGCTTCTGAGACCACCGACCCGCCCGACCTGTTCCCGTTCTGTTACCGAACCCTGCCGCTCCCGTGGATGTCGCGAGGAGGCGGCTTGCCTAGGGTTCCCTATGGTGTTCGCCTCCCCGGAGGCGGGTGCCGCAACATGGGAGGCGTCGAAGCACCACGGACGTAAGGCCAGCGGTAGGTCGGGGGACAGACCGCGCGTGTGTCTTCGGTGAGTGGCCCGTCGTGCGATCGGGGGATCGGCACGGCGGGTCGGCCTCATTTCGGGGCCCTACCGCTCGATCCGGTTGCCGTCGTCGTCCCAGTGTCCGGCGACCTTCTTGCTCGGCTGCACGCGCGGCGGCTCCCCCGGCATCTTGGGGTAGTCGGGCGGGAAGTTGAGCTCGCCGCCCGGCAGCTCCTCCCACAGCCGCAGCAGCGGCGTCAGTTCGTGCGCCACCTCGTCGATGCCCGCCCACGGATCCGCGTCGGCCAAGCGATCGGGCACGGTGACGATGTTCAGACCGCGGGGGTCGTCGAGCTCGGCGAGCTCGGCCCAGGTCAGCGGCGTGGAGACCGGCGCACCCGGTCGTGGTCGCAGGCTGTAGGCGCTGGCGATGGTGCGGTCGCGGTTGTTCTGGTTGTAGTCGACGAAGATCCGCTGCCCGCGCTCCTCCTTCCACCAGGCGGTGGTGACGCCGCCGTCGCGGCGCTCCAGCTCGCGGCCGAACCCGATCGCGGCGTGCCGGACCTCCTCGAAGGACCACTCCGGCCGGATCCGGACGTAGATGTGGATACCGCGGTTGCCGCTGGTCTTCGGGTAGCCGACGATGCCCAGCTCCCGCAGCAGCTCGTCGGCCACCGCGGCGACACGGCGGGCGTCAGCGAACCCGGTGCCCGGCTGCGGGTCGAGGTCGATGCGCAGCTCGTCGGGGCGGTCGACGTCGGCGCGCCGGACCGGCCACGGGTGGAAGGTCAGCGTGCCCATCTGGGCGCACCACACCGGCACCGCCGCCTCGGTGGGGCACACCTCGTCGGCCGTGCGACCGCTCGGGAAGGTCACCGTGACCGTCTCCAGGTAGTCGGGCGCACCCTTGGGGACCCGCTTCTGGTAGAACGCCTCGGCGTCCTTCTGCGTGGTGCTCGTCGCGAGCCGGTAGCCCTCGCGGACCCCCGAGGGCCAGCGCTCCAGCGCTGTCGGCCGCTCCCCGAGCGCGCGCATCAGGCCGGCGCCGACGGTCGCGAAGAACTCGCACACGTCGAGCTTGGTGATCGCCGGCGTACGGTCCGTGGCCTCGTAGATCACCCGGTCGGGGCTGGAGATCCTGACCTCCCGGTCACCCGCGGCGACGTACGCGTCCTTGGCCATGGAGTCACCGTAGACGCTGGTGGAGGCCCTACCTCCGCCACGCCCCCGACGCCACTCGGCGTGTCCGTACACTGGAGTCGTGTCCTACAACGTGGAGAAGACCGACGCCGAGTGGCGCGACGAGCTGAGCCCTGAGGAGTACCACGTGCTGCGCGAGGCGGGCACGGAGCGGGCGTTCACCGGGGAGTACACCGACACCGAGACCAAGGGCGTCTACCGCTGCAAGGCGTGCCAGGCCAAGCTCTTCGAGTCCGACACCAAGTTCCACTCCGGCTGTGGCTGGCCGTCGTTCTACCAGCCGATCACGGACACCGTGGAGTACATCGAGGACGACTCCTATGGGATGAAGCGGGTCGAGGTGCGCTGCGCCAACTGCGGCTCGCACCTGGGCCACGTCTTCCCCGACGGCTACGGCACCCCGACCGGCGACCGCTACTGCATCAACTCGATCTCGGTCACCCTCGAAGCCGCCGAGTAGTCACCCCGTCACACTCGAGGCGTCACCGGGTCGCCCTCGAGGCGTCACCGAGTCCCCCTGAGGACTTCCGCCGTACGGCCGTCTTCGGACATCCTTTGCCGACGACGACGGTGGCGGAAGGGCTGACATGCGACTCGGGTGGGACCTGCACGGTGACGGACGAAGCATCCGCGAGGGCGAGATCGTCGCCCCGTGGGAGCGGCTGACCTGGCCACGGACGATCGGCTTCGGTGCCCAGCACATCGTGGCGATGTTCGGTGCCACGTTCCTGGTGCCGCTGCTGACGCACTTCCCGCCGAGCACCACGCTGTTCTTCTCCGGCGTCGGCACGCTGCTGTTCCTGGTGCTCACCGGCAACCGGCTGCCGAGCTACCTGGGGTCCTCGTTCGCGTTCATCGCACCGATCCTCGCCGCGGAGGCCGAGCCGAGCCAGGGCGTCGGTGGCGCGCTGTTCGGAGTGGTGGCGACAGGCGTCCTGCTGGCGGTCGTCGGCGGGATCGTGGTCGCCACCGGGACCCGCTGGATCGAGGTGCTGATGCCGCCGGTGGTCACCGGCGCGATCGTGGCGCTGATCGGGCTCAACCTCGCCCCCACGGCCGCCGGCAACTTCCAGGCCAAGCCCTGGCTGGCTCTCGTCACCCTGGTCACCGTGCTGGTCACGTCGGTGGCGTTCCGCGGCATGGCGGCACGGCTCTCGATCCTCATCGGCGTCGTGGTCGGGTACGCCGCTGCCGCCGTCGCCGGCGACATCAGCTTCAAGCAGGTGCGTACGGCCAACTGGTTCGGCCTGCCCGACTTCGCCCATCCGCACGCCACCTGGTCGGTGGTGCCGATGTTCCTACCGGTCGTGCTGGTGCTCGTCGCCGAGAACGTCGGCCACGTCCGCTCGGTGGCCCATCTCGCCCAGGACCCGACCATCAACCGGCTGACCGGCAGGGCACTGGTAGCGGACGGTCTCGCCACCACCCTCGCCGGCCTCGGCGGCGGGTCGGCGACCACGACGTACGGCGAGAACATCGGCGTCATGACCGCCACCCGGGTGTTCTCCACCGCTGCATACTGGGTGGCCGGCCTCGTGGCGCTGCTGCTGAGCATGAGCCCCAAGGTCGGCGCCGTCCTCAACACCGTCCCGGCCGGCGTGCTGGGCGGCGTCACGGTGGCGCTCTACGGGCTGATCGGTCTGATCGGCATCCGGATCTGGCTGGACAACGACGTCGACTTCTCCGCGCCGGTCAACCAGTTCACTGCCGCCGTCGCGCTGGTGATCGGGATCGGCAACCTCACCCTGAGCGCCGGGGACCTGACCTTCACCGGCATCGCGCTGGGCACGATCGCCGCCGTGGTGGTCTTCCACGGGATGACAGCCATCACCCGGCTGCGGCGCGCTTAGCGCCGGCTCCGGCGCCGGCTCCGGCGTCAGCTCCGGCGTCGGTGCGGGCGTCGGGAGTCGGGTGTGGGTGGCTCGAGGTAGGTCGGGAAGCAGACGCTCCCCGTGCGGAACACCGCACGGGGAGCGTGGGTCGGGCTGCATCCCTCGACGAACCAGCAACCTGCGCCGGTCCGCCTGCCCTGATCCTGCGGGGTCGGCCCCGTGGTTCAGTAGCGGAAGGTGCTGACCAGCCGGTCCAGGGTGGTGGCCATCCCGGCCAGCTCCGCGGCTGCCGCGGAGGTCCCCGCCGCACCCTGCTGAGTCTCCGCGGCAGCACCAGCAACCTTGGTGATATCCGCAGCGATCCCGTTCGCACCCGTCGCAGCCTCGGTCACCGAACGAGCGATCTCATTGGTCGTAGCAGTCTGCTCCTCCACCGCCGAGGCAATCGTCCCGGTGATGTCATTGATCTGCCCGATCACCGCCGTGATCTGAGTAATCGCCTCCACCGCATTGGTCGTATCACCCTGGATCGCCTCGATCCGACGCCCGATCTCCTCAGTCGCCTTCGCGGTCTCCCCAGCCAACTCCTTGACCTCGTTGGCCACCACCGCGAACCCCTTGCCCGCATCCCCAGCCCGAGCCGCCTCGATCGTGGCATTCAACGCCAACAAATTGGTCTGCTGCGCAATCGAGGTGATCACCTTGATCACCTGCCCGATCTCCGCACTGGAGACCCCCAAGGAATCGATCGTGCCCCGCGCCGTGGTCGCCACCTGCACCGCATCCGCAGCCACCGTCGAAGCATCAGTCGCGTTACGAGCGATCTCCCGGATCGAGGACGACATCTCCTCGGCCGCCGTGGCGACCGTGGCGATATTGACCGAGACCTGCTCCGCCGCCGCCGAGACATTCCCCGCCAGATCCGAGGCCTGCCCCGTCCCCCGCGTCATCTCCCCCGACACAGCCGTCAACTCCTCAGCCGCAGCCGCCATCGACGTCGAGGTCTGCCCGATCTGAGCGATGCTGCCCCGCAACGCCCCCGCCAACCGCCGCAACGCATCCGCAACCTGACCCAGACCATCCTCCCCCGAAACCTCCAACTCACCGGTCAGATCACCAGCGGCCAACCCCTGGGCATAGGTCAACATCACCGCCACCCGCTGCGCATCCTCACTGGCCTTCGCCGCGACCTGCGCAGCACGAGCCCGCTCCTGCTCCGCCGCCGCCAACTCCCGAGCCCGCTGCTCAGCCTGCGCCGCATCAGCCGCCGCCCGCTGCTCAGCCTCCACCGCAGCCTCACGATCCCGCCGCTCCGCCTCGACCCGGGCCTCCCCAGCCACCCGCTCAGCCTCCGCAGCAGCCCGCTCCTCGGCCTGCCGAGCCTCCAACTCAGCCCGCTCCACCGCAGCCCGCTGCTCAGCCACCAACCGAGCCTCCCGCTCAGCCTGCGCCACCGCAGCAGCCTCATCAGCAGCATCCAACGACGAGATCACCGCATCGATCGAGGTCGCGATCGACCCGATCTCATCAACATTGCGATGCACCACCCGCTTCGAACGATCACCCGAAGCAATCGCCCGCAACACCACCACCACACGACCCAACGGCCCCGCAATCGACCGAATGATCAACCACGCCACCACCCAGAACAACACCGCACCCACCAACGCCACCAACGCCAAACTCAACCGCAACGACTTCAACGAGTCGTTGCCCTTCTTGATGTTGGCTTCGGCGGCGGCATCGCCGCCGGTGGTGAGGGTGGTGAAGATCTTGTCGATCGCCAGGTACGGCGCATAGGCCTTGATGATGGCCACCCGGGAGGCGCCGGCCTCGTCGCCCTTCTGCATCAGCGCGAGGGCCTTGGCCTGGATGTCGTCGTGGTAGGCGACGACCTTCGCCCGCAGGTCGGTGAACTGGGGCACCACGGCCTGCGCCGAGGGCGTCCCGATGCCCTTGATCACCTTGATCGCCGTGTCGAGCGACTTCAGAGTCGCCGCGTAGTCGCTGGCGACGTAGCCGACACTGGTCTGGGTGATGCCCGGCTGCTCGGACTCGATCGGCGGCGAGTTCAGCGCCGACTCCATCATGTCGTCGCTGGCGATCCATGAGTTGCGGGCGGCGCTGATCGCCGCGATCGCCTGGTTGGTGGTCCCCGAGGACTCGTTCTGGCTGATCAAGGGTCCGATCCGGAGCAGGCCGAGGCCCGTCATCACGGCGAACACGACGATGGCGATGGCCGCCATCGCCCACAGCTTCTGCTTGATCGTGACCCGGGTGAGCAGCCCACCGCGGCGGCGGCCTGTCCCTGGGTCTTCCGACGAGCCTTCGGGGCGGTGCCCGATCAGACGCTCGGTCAGGGGCGTGGTCGGGCGCTCGGTCTCGCGCTCGAAGGCCAGCGTGGCCATGGGCTCCTCCAACGGGGTGTGGGTTGCTGCACCCATCGGCCGAGCCGTCGGCGGACCAAGCAATACCGCCCAGAAGCGGGACCCGTCCCAGGTTCCGCTGCTGGAGTGAGGCGGATCAGGGCAGCTGCGTCAGCAGCTCGCCGATCTCGACGCGCCGGCCCGTGTAGAACGGCACCTCCTCGCGCACGTGGCGCCTGGTCTCCGAGCCGCGGAGGTGGCGCATCAGGTCGACGATCCGGGACAGGTCGTCGGCCTCGAAGGCGAGGATCCACTCGTAGTCACCCAGCGCGAACGACGGCACCGTGTTGGCCCGTACGTCGGGGTAGTCGCGAGCCATCTGGCCGTGCTCGGCCAGCAGCGCACGCCGCTCCCCCTCCGGGAGCAGGTACCACTCGTAGGACCGGATGAAGGGGTACACCGCCACGTAGTCGTGCGAGCGCTCCTCGGCGAGGAAGGCCGGCAGGTGCGAGCGGTTGAACTCGGCCGGCCGGTGCAGCGCCATCTGGGACCACACGGGAGTGAGCCGCTGGCCGAAGGCGGTGCGGCGCAAGCGGTGGTAGGCGCGCTGCAGCTTGTCCGAGGAGTCCGCATGCAGCCACACCATCAGGTCCGCGTCCGCCCGCAGTCCGGCGACGTCGTAGAGGCCGCGCAGCACCACGTCGTCGGCTGCGAGCTCGGCCACCAGCGCCTCGACCTCGGCGGTCTCCTCCTCGCGGACGCCCGCCTCGGCGTCGGCGAAGGGCTCGTCGAGCGCGAAGACGGACCACATCGTGTAGCGGATCGCGGCGTTGAGCTCGTTGATCTTCGCGGCGTTGGTCTTGAGGTGGGCCTGCGGGTCGGCTGTCTGCGGCGTGCTCATGCCTCTATTGTGCGGGGCTCACCCGCGGCACGCGGAGGCGGTCCGGGCCAAGGCCGCCAGCCCGGCGATCCGGGGCAGTGGACGCGGATCTGCGGCGAGACCCCACAGCCCGTCCGCCGACCGGTAGCGCCCCTCCAGCTCGCCCGTCGCGAGAGCGCTGACGAAGGCGCGCAGGCCCGCCAGGAGCCGGTCGACGTCCTCGCTGCCGTTGCCCAGGCCGACGCTGGCCCGCAGCGCACCCTCCACGAGACCGAGCCGCGTCACCAGCGGGTGCGCGCAGAACTTGCCGTCCCGCACGCCGATGCCGTGTTCGGCCGAGAGGTACGTCGCCACCAGCCCGGCGTCGGCCCCCGCCACCGTGAAGGTGACCACGCCGACCGGCTCCGCGGCGTCCTCCCACAGGGCCGCGGTGCTGACCTCCGGGATCGCGCCGAGGCCCTCGACCAGCCGCTCGCGCAGCACCCGCTCGTGGTGCTCCCATGCGACCGGGTCGAGCGCTGCCAGGGCCTCACAGGCCGAGGCGATGGCGAGAGCGCCGATCAGGTTCGGCGTGCCGCCCTCGTGTCGGGCCGGGGCGGGTGACCAGGTGGCTCCCTCGACGGTGACACGCTGGACCGAGCCTCCCCCGGCCAGGTACGCCGGCGCGTCGTCGAGCCAGTCGCGCCGCCCGATCAGGGCTCCGGCGCCGTACGGGGCGTAGAGCTTGTGGCCGGAGAACGCCACGTAGTCGACGCCGGTCGCCGTCAGCGAGAAGCGCCGGTGCGGCAACAGCTGGGCGCCGTCGAGGAGGACCCGCGCACCGTGCTCGTGGGCGAGCGCGACGACCCGGTCGATCGGCAGGCTCTCGCCGGTGACGTTGGAGGCACCGGTGATCGCGAGCAGGGCGTGCCGGCTGCCGACCAGCTCGGCCTCGAGGGCGGCCAGCGTCCGCGCCACCGTCGACTCACCCGTCACCACCGTGACGCCATGCGGCGACCGCTGCCAGGGCAGCAGGTTGGCGTGGTGCTCGATGTCGAGGACGAGCGTGCGCCCGGGGACGGCGGAGGCGAGCAGGTTGACCGCGTCGGTGGTGTTCCGGGTGATCACCGCGATGTCGTCCTCGCGAGCGTCGACGAAGGTGGCGATGGTGTGGCGCGCCTCCTCGTAGAGCGCGGTGGAGACCTGGGAGAGGTAGCCGGCACCGCGGTGGACGCTGGAGTACCACGGCGTGACCTCGGCGACCCGGGCCGCCACGCTGGCCAGCGCCGGGGTGCTGGCGGCGCCGTCGAGGTTGGCGTAGCGCACCCAGCGACCGTCGAGCAGCGGCACGCGCGTCTCGTCGGCCGCCAGCGGCAGCAGCGCCTCGATGTTCGCGTCGGCGGCGGGGAGGACGGGGCCCGAAGGGGTGGACAGGGACATGGACGATCACCTCGTGTTGTTCGCGCTTGCCCGACGTCGCGTCGACGTGGGCCTGGTCGTCACCCGGAGCACCCCACCGCGAAGGAGGGTTGCCCGCCAGCTAGCCGGGGCTTGTCGCTGGCAGTCGTGACCTGCGGGAGAGTCTAGGGCGAGGGGCGGGCGGATCGTCGAGTTGGTCTACCGACATATGAGACAAAGACGCTCAGTCGCGGGTGAGGCCGGCCGCAGCCCGCTGGGCCGAGCCGATCACGGCGGGGATCCCGACGCCGTCGTAGGCAGCGCCACAGACGGCGAGCCGGCGGGTACCGGGGACGCTCTCGACGGCGGCCCTCACCCGCTCGACCAGCTCGCGATGTCCCACGGCGTACTGCGGCAGTCCGTCGACCCAGCGCTGCACGTGCACGTCGACCGGCACCGCCGTCACGCCCGCGATCCTCGCCAGGTCCCGGCGCGATGCGGCGACCAGCTCGGCGTCGTCCGCGTCGATGGTCTCGCCCGCCCGGCCCAGCGAGGTGCGCAGCAGGAGCAGGTCCCCCGCGGCCCGGCCGGCCTCGCGCACCCAGTCCCACTTGGCGAAGGAGAAGGTCGCCGCCTTGATCGCCGTCGGCTCCACCGGCGGCACCAGGAAGCCGGAGCGGTCGTCGCCGAGATCGAGCTCGCCGGCCTCGAAGGCGAGGGTCACCACGGCGCTGGTCGCCGACTCGATGCCGTCGAGCAGCTGGGCCGCCTCGGGCGCGAGGGAGCGCACCAGCCGCGCTGTCGCGGCAGCGGGCGTGGCGAGCACGATCGCGTCCGCGTCGAGATCGTCGAGGGAGCGCACCGGCGAGGAGAGCCGTACGTCGAGGCCTTCCGCGAGCAGCTCCGGCAGCCGTCCCATCCCACCCGCCACGCCGGCGAAGACCGGCGCGGAGGAGACCGGCGCCGCCACGGCCTGGGGGGTGAGCGGGCCGCGGGCGAGCATGGTCAGCAGCTGCGGCACGGCGGCCCGCGTGGAGATCCGGCGGGCGTTGCCGGCGTACACGCCTCCCAGCAGCGGCTCCACGAGCCGATCGGTGAGCTCGTCGCCGTACCGCTCGGCGACCAGGTCGCCGACCGAGACGTCCCTGGTCGGCGACACGACCGGGAGTCCGGCCTCTTCCCGCACGCGAGCCATGCCCGCCTCGCTGAGGATGCCGGATGCGGCCAACCCGTCGAGGTCGGTCGGGACGCCCATGATGGAGCGCGGCATCGGCCGCAGCGCGCCTCGCGACAGGATCCGGGAGGCGGCACGGGTCGGGTGCACCACGGGCAGGCCGAGGGAGGCCGCCAGGGCGAGGCCCTCCGGCCGCCGGGCCAGCATCGCCTCGGCGCCGACGTCGACACCGACCCCGGCGACGCTCTCCACGCGCAACTTGCCCCCGACCCGGTCCGAGGCCTCGAGCACACTCACCTCGTGGCCGGCGACGGCCAGCTCGCGGGCGGCAGCCAGACCGCCGATCCCTGCTCCCACGACGATGACGCGCACCGCTCGAGTTTCGCAGGTAGGACCCGACGGGGTCGCGGCCGGGTGCTGACCGCGACCCCTCGGGCGTCGTGGGGGGTCAGCCGGCGAGGCGGCCGAAGCCGGAGCGGTGGAAGACCAGCGGCTGGCCGGCCGCGTGCTCGGCCGCATGGAGCTGCAGCAGCACGATGACGTGGTCGCCCGCCTCCACCTCGCGGTAGATCGTGCAATCGAAGCGGGCCAGGCCCTCGTCGAGGGTGAGCGCGCCGTCGCCGGAGACCGAGACGGCGATGCCGTCGAACCGCTCGTCCGGCTCCCCCGCGAGCTGGCGGCACACGTCACCGTGGTGCTCGGCCAGGATCGTCACGCCGACATGGGTGGCGCGGCGCAGGTCGGGCCAGGTCTTCGACGTCCGCGCGATCGAGAACGAGACCAGCGGCGGGTCCAGGCTGACCGACGTGAACGACGACGCCGCCAGGCCGACCGGCCGGCCGTCGACGACGGCCGCCACCGCCACCACACCGGTCGGGAAGACGCCGAACGCCTGCCGCAGCGCGATCGGGTCGAGGTCCTGGTTGGTGGTCAGGGCCGACAAGGTGCTCATGTGTGTCCTCTCGGGACCGGAGTCTTTGATCAGATTCTCCATAAGTTTACTCGACATACGACGCAATCCCGCCACGACCGTCCCCCGTGGACACCGGCGTCATCTCCCGCCTCGTGCGACGCACCGCTCGATCGTCCAGCTCGCGCCCCAGCGTCTCGGGGAGCGCCCGCATGCAGGCGAGGCTGATGATCGCGAGCAGCACGTTGTACGCCGCCACGAACCACAGGCTCCGGTCGCCGGAGAGCTCGACGAGCCAGGCCGCGATCAGGGGGGTGAACCCCGAGGCGAGCACGCCGGAGACCTGGTAGAGCGCGTTGAGCGCGGAGAACCGGTAGCGGGTGTCGAACAGCTCGCTCCAGAAGGCCGCCAGCGGCCCGTAGACAGTGCCGTACACGAGGCCCAGGCCGCCGATGAAGGCGGCAGAGATGGCCCGGAGGTCGCCGGACTGCACCATCGCCGCCACCGGGAAGGCGATCAGCAGGCCGAAGCCCGCACCGATGCTGTAGATCCGGCGTCGGCCGAAGCGGTCGCTGAGCGCACCCGAGACCACCGTCAGGACCACCCCGAGCAGGGCTCCGACCATGATCGCGTTCAGGACAGACGACCTCTTCACCCCGAGGTCGTTGACCGCATAGGTGAGCAGATAGACCGAGTAGAGGTTGTAGGTGAAGCCCTCGATCAGTCGCGTGCCCATCCCCAGCAGGAGCGTCCGCGGCTGCGCCCGGATCACCTCGGCGATCGGCAGCCTGCTGACCTGCTGGTGCGCCTGCACCTGCTGGAAGACCGGTGTCTCCATGATGGAGAGCCGGATCCACGAGCCGATCGCCAGCAGCACGATGCTGAGCAGGAAGCAGACCCGCCAACCCCAGTCCAAGAAGGCCTGGTCGGGCAGCCGGCTGGCCAGGGCGAAGGCACCCGAGGCCAGGAACAGCCCGCCGGGGACACCGATGTGGGCGAAGCTGCCGTAGAGCCCCCGACGGCCGCGGGGTGCGAACTCGGTGGCCAGCAGCACCGCGCCGCCGTACTCGCCGCCGACACCCACGCCCTGCAGGATCCGCAAGGCCACCAGCGCGACCGGCGCGAGCACGCCGATCGAGTCGTACGTCGGCAGCAGCCCGACCAGTGCCGTGCCGAACCCCATGATCACCAGCGTCCAGATCAGCATGGCCTTGCGGCCGATGCGATCGCCGAAGTGGCCGAAGATCAGGCCACCGACGGGACGGGCCAGGAAGCCGACGGCGAAGGTGCCGAACGAGGCGAAGGTGGCGGCCGACCCGGAGAGACCGTTGAAGTAGAGCTTGTTGAAGACCAGTCCTGCGGCGGTGCCGTAGAGGAAGAAGTCGTACCACTCGATGGTGCAGCCGACGGCGGCCGCCAGCGCCACTCGGCGCGGGGACGCCGGCCGTGCGGGCGCGCTCACGACGGGGCCCCGAAGTGCGCCCCGAAGGGCACCGCGGCGCGCCCGACGACGGGGTTCGGGTGCGACCAGCGCCCACGTCGCGCCAGCTCGGGCAGGACGCCCTCGCCGAACCAGTACGACTCCTCCAGGTGCGGGTAGCCGGAGAGGATGAACTCGTCGATGCCGATCGCGGCGTACTGCTCGATGAGGTCGGCGATCTCGGCATGGCTGCCCACCATCGCCGTGCCCGCTCCACCCCGGACCAGGCCGACACCGGCCCACAGGTTGGGGTGGATCTCGAGGCCGTCCTTGGACCCGGCGTTGAGCTCGAGCATGCGACGCTGCCCCTCGGACTCGCTGCGCATCAGGCCCGACCGCACCCGCTCGATGTCCTCGGGCGAGATCTGGGCCAGCAGCCGGTCCGCCTCGGCCCAGGCGGCGTCCGAGGTGTCTCGGGCGATGGTGTGCAGCCGGATGCCGAACCGGAGCTCGCGACCGACGTCCGCGGCCCGCTTGCGGACCCGCTCCAGCTTCTCCTCCACCGCTGCCGGGGGCTCGCCCCAGGTGAGGTAGACGTCGGCGTACCGGGCGGCGACATCCAGGGCCGCCGGCGAGGAGCCGCCGAAGTAGATCTCGGGCCGCGGGTCGGGGATCTGGGAGAGGGTGGCGTGGTCGAGCTGATAGTGCTTGCCGCTGTAGCTGAGCGTCTCTCCGCGCCACAGCGCGGTGACAGCCTCCAGGAACTCCGCGCACCGCTCGTAGCGGGCGTCCTTGTCGAGGAAGTCGCCGTACATCCGCTGCTCGGCGCTCTCCCCACCGGTCACGACGTTGAGCAGCAGCCGGCCGTTGGTCAGGTTCTGGAAGGTGCCGGCCATCTGGGCGGCCAGGAACGGCGCGATCAGGCCGGGCCGGAACGCCACCAGGAACTTCAACCGCTCCGAGACCGAGCTGAGCATCGCGGTGGTCAGCCAGGCGTCCTCGCACCACGCACCGGTGGGCGTCAGCGCCGCCTCGAAGCCGAGCTGCTCGGCACTGCGCGCGACCTGCCCCAGGTAGGGCACCGACGCGGGCCGGCCGTGCAGGCCGTCTCCGGCGCTGACGCCATGGCCGCCGCCCACCACCGATCGGCCGTCGCCGCCGTTGGTCGGCAGGAACCAGTGGAACCTCAGGTCGTTCATGTCATTCCTCCCTCTCGAGCGCTCAGAGCTGGCCGTGCCGCGGCCGCGGCGTGCCGGCGGCGGCCCTCGCACCGGTCGGCGCCACCGGTGCGGTCACGTGATCCATCCTTCGTTGGAAAAACGAGTGGATTACTAGAGAATGGCACAGGGTCGCCGACCGGCGGAGAGGTCCGACGCTCGGCATCGCCGACCGGGTGATCGGCAGGGCCTTTCATGACGCCTGGAGGAGAGAGGTACGCCGGCATGCGCATCGAGCAGCTCGAGTACATCGCGGCAGTGACACAGCTCGGGTCGCTCCGGCGCGCGAGCGAGCACCTGCACGTCTCTCAGCCGGCCTTGAGCGAGGCCGTCAGCAAGCTGGAGCGGGAGCTCGGCGTGGCGCTGCTCGACCGGCGCCGCTCCGGAGCGCGGATCAGCCGCGCCGGACGGGATCTCCTGCCCCGGATCGAGGAGGTGCTGCAGGCGGTCGACGCGTTGCGCACCGCCGCCGGGGACCAGCGCACGGCCGCCCGCGCCGTCCGGCTCGGCACCGTCAACACCGCCACCTCGCAACTGCTCTTCCCGAGCCTGCGCAGCCTGCAGCAGAGTCACCCCGAGGCAACCGTCGAGGTCCTCGACATGCTCCAGGCCGAGATCGAGGCCGGCCTGGCGGAGGGCACGCTGGATCTGGGCCTGGTCAACGTCCTGCCCGGCGACGACCTGCCGATCAGCGTGCAGGCCACGCCCCTGCTGACCGGCCGCCCTGTCGTCGTCCTTCCCGCCTGGCACCCGTACGCCGCTCAGCCGGAGGTCAGCGTCGAGGACCTGCGCCGCGAGCCGTTCATCCTGATGCGCTCGGGCTACGTGATGCACCGGCTGGCGCACCGGCTCTTCGGCGAGAGGCTACCGCCGAGCTGCCGCACCACCGACGGCGCCGAGATGGGCAAGCTGATGGTGTCCGAGGGGCTCGGGCTGACGCTCCTGCCCGCGTTCAGCGTGACCGGCGACCCGCTCGAGCGGGCGGGCGCGATCGTGGCGCGCCCGATCGTCGGTGCCGGTGATGCCGCTGCGGCGATCACCCTGCTGCTGGTGGAGCGCCGCGATCCGCATCCCTCCGAGCAGGTCGCCGCCCTGGTCGACACGCTCACGCAGCGAGCGCGCACCTGGACCGAGCAGGTCAGCGTCCGGACCCGGTGACGGCGGCCCGTGCGGGCCGGGCTCAGGCGGACTGCACGAACTCGGTCAGCCGTTTGAGCTGGTCGGGGTCGGTGGCGGGGATCACCCCGTGGCCGAGATTGAAGATGTGCCCCTTGGCCCGACGGCCCGCCTCGATCACCTCGGCCGCCCGGGCGAGCATCACCTCGGTCGGGGCGAACACCAGCGTCGGGTCGAGGTTGCCCTGGACCCCGCGGTCGGGACCGATCCGGTCGATCGCCCAGTCCAGCGGCGTACGCCAGTCCACACCCACGACGTCCGCGCCGGCAGCACCCATCTGGTCGAGCAGCAACGCGCTGTTCACCCCGAAGTGGATGCGCGGGACGCCGAGCGCACCGGCCCGCTCCAGCACGTGCGCGGAGTAGGGCCGCACGTAGTCGCGGTAGTCGTCGGGAGCGAGCGCGCCGGCCCAGGAGTCGAAGAGCTGTACGGCGGAGGCGCCCGCACGCACCTGCGCCTCGAGGAAGGCCGCCGAGATGCCGGCGACCTTGGTCATCAGCGCCTGCCAGATCTCCGGCGCACCGAACATCAGCGCCTTGGTCTTCGCGTACTCCTTCGACGGGCCGCCCTCCACCAGGTAGGAGGAGACGGTGAACGGCGCGCCGGCGAAGCCGATCAGCGGCGTACCGCCGAGCTCACCGACGAGGGTGCGGACCGCCGCGGTGACGAAGGGCACGTGCTCGGGCGTGAGGTCCGGGATGGCCTCGACGTCGGCGAGGGTCCGCACCGGGTGGGCGATGACGGGGCCGACGCCGGGCTTGATCTCCAGGTCGACGCCGACCGCCTTGAGCGGGAGCACGATGTCGGAGTAGAAGATGGCCGCGTCGACGCCGTACCGGCGGACCGGCTGGAGCGTGATCTCGGTGATGAGGTCGGCGTCCATGCACGAGTCGAGCATCGCGATGCCCTCGCGCACCCGCAGGTACTCCGGCAGCGACCGGCCCGCCTGTCGCATGAACCAGACCGGCGTGTGCTGGGGCGTCTCGCCGCGGGCCGCCTTGAGGAAGGCGGAGTCGGCCAGGCGAGGGTCAGCGGTGCCGGTGGTCGCGGGGGTCACGCTGCGATCGTCGCACCAGGACCGGCGTGTTCGCACATCCGTGCGAGTCCTGGGACCTACGCTGAGCGCATGGTCGTTCGGGAGGAGGCACGCCCGGGTACGGGCTCCGCCGTGCCTGACGTGTTCCGTGCTGCCGTGGCGTCGATGCACGCGGCCGTCCTGCGCCCGGAGATCTTCTGCGAGGAGATGCCCGCGCCGCAGCGGATCGCGCCGTACGCGAGTGCTCTGTCGGCGGACGTGACGGTCGACACCGGCGCCAACGAGCCGGCGGACCTCGGCACCGGCCGGCTGATCCTGCTGCACGACCCCGAGGGCAACGAGGCGTGGGGTGGGGGCACCTTCCGCTGCGTGCTCTACACCCGCGCGGAGGTCGAGGTCGACCTGATCAGCGATCCGATGCTCGGCGAGGTGGGCTGGTCCTGGCTGACCGAGGCGCTGGAGTCCCACGAGGCCGACTACCTGGCCGCCTCCGGTTCGGTGACCCGGGTCGCGACGGAGAGCTTCGGTGGCATGGCCGAGGAGGCGGCGACCGCGCAGGTGGAGATCCGGGCGTCGTGGACGCCCCGCGCCGACGAGAACGGGTACGTCGACGTCCGGCCGCACGTCGAGGCATGGGCCGAGCTGATGTGCACCGCCGTGGGCCTGCCGCCCGTCCCCGAAGGGGTAGCGGTGATCCCGAGCCGGCGTGGGCAGCGAGGGCCTGCGTGACGGAGAAGGCGGAACCGACGCCGGACGGCACCACCGACAGCAGCGCCGAGAGCACCACCGATGCCGGGGCAGGGACCGGGACCGGCGAGGAGCAGGACGCCGCTGCGCAGTCGCCGCTGCTGACTCTGCGCGACGGCCTGCCTGCTGTCACCGACACCGACGCCGGCCTGCTCGAGGCCGCCGCCGCGATCGCCGCCGGCACCGGCCCGGTCGGCGTCGACGCCGAGCGTGCCTCCGGGTACCGCTACAGCAACCGCGCCTACCTCATCCAGCTGCGTCGGGAGGGCTCGGGCACCTGGCTCATCGACCCGATCGGTCTGACCACCCTCGAGCCGTTGGCCGAGGCGCTGGCCGGGACGGAGTGGATCCTGCACGCCGCCACCCAGGACCTGCCCTGCCTGGCCGAGGTGGGGCTTCGACCTTCGGCCCTGTTCGACACCGAGCTGGCCGGCCGCCTGCTGGGCTATCCGCGCGTGGGTCTGGCCACGCTGGTGGAGACGGTGCTCGGCTTCCACCTGCTCAAGGAGCACTCGGCGGCCGACTGGTCGACCCGGCCGCTTCCGGCCTCCTGGCTGGAGTACGCGGCCCTGGACGTCGAGGTGCTGGTCGAGCTGCGCGCGGCGCTCCTCGACCAGCTCGAGGCCGCCGGCAAGGCGGAGTGGGCACGCCAGGAGTTCGAGGCCGAGCGGTCCTTCGAGCCGACCCCGCGGACCGAGGCCTGGCGCCGCACCTCCGGGATGCACCGCATCCGCGGCCGGCGCGAGCTGGCACTGGTCCGGGCGCTGTGGGAGACCCGCGACGAGATCGCCCAGCAGCGCGACGTCACGCCGGGCCGGATCATTCCCGACGCCGCCATCGTGGCGGCGGCGGCCGCGGCTCCCACCGACCGCGCCACCCTGCTGGGCACGAAGGGCTTCCACGGCCGTGGCGCGGAGCGCTACTCCTCGCGGTGGATCGCCGCCATCAAGGCGGCGCTCGCGCTCAGCGACGAGGAGCTCCCCGCCCGCAACCCCCGCGGCGACAACTCGCCCCCGCCGCCGCGCGCGTGGGCGGAGAAGGACCCGGTCGCCGCCCGCCGGCTGACCCTGGCCCGTGACGCTATCGCGCAGCTGGCCGAGGAGAAGAGCGTCCCCCTGGAGAACCTGCTCACTCCCGACTACCTGCGCCGGGTGATGTGGACGCCGCCGGCGACCCGTGACCCGGGCACGCTGCTCGACGAGATGGCCACCCAACTCTCGACGTACGGCGCCCGCGGGTGGCAGATCGCGCTCACGGCGCCGCTGCTGGTCGACGCGGTGCTCGGGGCCGAGCGGGACTAGCGTCGTTCGACCCGCGAGGGTCGCGCCCGGCTCAGGAGCCGCCCGACCCCGTCGCCGTCGCGGACGCCGAAGGGCTCGGGCTGAGCGAGGCGTTGAGCGCCTCGAAGATCGGCTTGCTGGTGGCGTCGATCTGCGCCGTGGTGCCGCCGACGTCCGCGGCCGGCTTGAGCAGCTGCGCGACCAGCCCACCCACCTGGCCGTCGAGCGTCACGAGGGTCGCGGACGGGATCGGCAGGATGTGCATCGAGCGCGTGTTGTTCACGAAGACCTTCGCGTGCAGAGGCTGCTGGGTCGGCTGCAGGAAGTCGTCCGACATCGCGACCTCGGTGTTGACCGGGACGATGAAGCCCGACTGGGCGACCAGCGACACCGCCGGCTTGGAGACCAGGTAGGCCAGCAGGTCGGCGGCCGCCTGGGTCTGCTTGGTGTGCGCGCTCAGGCACAGGCCGCTGTAGTCGCCGATCGTGGTCGTGCCGGAGACCGACGGCAGCGAGATGACGTCCCAGTGCAGGCCTGGCTGCTTGCGCAGCTCGGGCACCAGCGAGCGGTCACCGACGAGCATGCCGAGCTTGCCCCGCTCGAACCACTGCAGCGGGGAGTGCTTCTTCAGCTGCTTCGCGCTCAGCATGGCGCCGTGGCCGCTGAGCACGGGCAGGAGCTGGTCCCAGGTGCTCTGGTTGCTGGGGTCGGAGAACGCCAGCGAGGTCGGCTTCGACTCGTCGTCGACGACCTTGCCCTTGCCGGAGTAGAGGTACGGCGCGAGCCCCTCCACCGACGTCGGCAGCGAGAGGGCCCGCTCGCCCGTCGCCGGTCGCGACGCCCACTCCACGGCCGCCGCGAAGGTGGGCACGGTCCAGCGACCGCTGTCGAGGTTGCCCGGCGTGGCCAGGCCCTCGGCCTTCATGGTCGTGAAGTCGATGAGGTCGGTGTTGTAGTAGATCACCTGCGGGGTCGCGGCGTACGGCATGCAGGTCAGGTGCCGGTCGGCCGAGAAGGCCTCCAGCGCCTCGCGCGAGTAGGCGTCACCGAGGTCGACGTTGCGCGCGGCGAGCAGCTCGTCGACCGGGGAGATGAGCTTGTCCTGCTCCAGCACGTCCAGGTCACCGCGACCGGCGAGGAAGACGTCGGGTGCCGGCTTGCCGGCGGCGAGATCGGTCATCATGGCGGCGGCGGTCGGCCAGGTCTCGAGGGTGAGGGTCACCGACTGCTGGGCGGCGTCGTAGTTGTCGACGGCCTGCTTGTAAGCGGCGATCTCGTCGGCGGTTCCGTAGAACCCGACGGTCAAGGCCGTCGGCTCGGCGCTGGCAGTGGCCGAGGGCCGCGGGGCGTGACTCCGCTTGGCGGGGTGGTCGCCCCCGCCACACCCACTGAGGACGAGCGCTCCGATCACCGCGATCGCGCCAGCGACCGTCCGCACCGACCTCAACCCGAGCCTCCCCTTCGCCATCCGCTACGGCCGGTTCACTGTAGCGGGCCGACCTGAGCGGAGCCTGTCGGCGAGGACGTGGGGATGGTCACCACGACGATGATGAACACGCCGGACCGGGAGCGCCTCACGGCGCGTGGCCGCTCGCAGCGGCTTATTTTGGGACCCGGGGCTGCCACGGCCCGACGTGCTCGTTGTCCATTTTAACGGCTCCTCCCCAACGATGCGCACTTCTGCACCGGCTCGTTCGATCAGTGCAGGTCAGCGCGGCAGATCCCGGCGAGCGACTCAGTGCAGCCGGCCCTCGAGCTCGAGATGACCGGCCGCCTCGAGCTGCTCGGAGAGCACCAGGGTGTGACGCACCTCGACCGGATCGTGCTCCAGCGCGGCCCGGCCGGTCGCGATCACCCGGGCGAAGGCTGCCGCCCGCAGCAGGACGTCGGCGAAGTCGCTCGTGGCGATACCGCGCAGCACCTGGTCGACCAGGGCCTTCAGCTCCTCGGGCCCGGGCGGCTCGGCCACGCCCGCGACCACCCGCGCGACCGGCGCCCCGCGGCGCCCGACGTCGAACTGCCGCGCCAGCTCGTGCGGCTCGCCGTACACCCAGCTGCGCAGCAGGAACAGCCGCCACAGGCACCCTGCCAGCGAGTCGGCGGGCGAGCCCGACCACACCTCGGCGATGGTCTCGATTCCTTCGGTGTCCGCCAGGTGCAGCAGCCGTTCGGCGACAGCCGGATCGTCGCTGGTGCGGGCGCCTCGCACCAGCAGCGTCGCGGCGCGGTCGGCGGCCTCGCGGACCTGGATCGGGTCGACGCCACCGGCGACGGCCTCGAGGAACCGGTCGCCCGGCTTCATCGGGCGGTGATGGGGTCGGTCGGAGCTCACCCCAGCATTTTACGAATGCGCTGGTCACTGACCGTCTGGGCGGTGCCCAGGTGCTGCGCCCACAGCTGCACCCGGTACTCCTCCAGCATCCACCGCACCTGGCGCAGCCGCTCCCCCGGCGGCCGCCCGGGCGGCAGCGCCGCGATCTGGTGCAGGTAGTGCTCCTGCAGGTCGCTGATCCGATCCTGCAGCTGGCGGTCGGCGTTGACCCCCTTGTTGGGCCCGGCCGCGTCGAGCTTGCGACGGCGCTCCACGATCGCGGCCAGGTAGGTCGGGTAGCGCCGCAGCTGGGTCACGCCGGCCGCACGGATGAAGCCTCCCCCGGATCCGGTCGAGCCCATCAGCCTGCCGAGCTGGTCCCTCATGTCGGTCAGCGCCGGCAGCTGGTACATGTCGGCACGGCCGCTGAGCTCCTTGTCCGTCTCCCGCCAGGCGGCCAGGGCCCGGAGGGCGTCGCCCAGCACGGCCGCGACCGCGGCCTCGTGCTCGGCAGGCGTGCCGAGGGCCGCGCGGAGCTCGTCGAAGGCCTCCCGGGTCATGGCGCGCGGCCGCGCGTCGACCACCTGCTGCACCACCGCCGCCCGGCAGTCCTCGACCAGCGCCTGGGTGGTCGCGTACGGCGTGGAGGCCAGCGCCAGCTTGTCCTGCAGCGACAGCGCGTCGATCACCCGCCTGGTCGGGTCGGCGGTGCCGAGCAGGAGCAGTCGCGTCGTACCGAGCCGGTGTCGCGCCTCGGCCTCCTCCAGGGAGCCGCAGACGACGACACCCGCGGCCGCGCCCTCGTCCTGCAGGGCGGGGTAGACGGTGACCTCGTGCCCGGCCCGCTTCTCGGTGACGGTGGCCGGCAGGTCGCCGAGCACCCAGTCGGTCAGGCCGGTGCGAGTCAGGCCGGCGTCCGCTGCGACCTCGGCGATCGCCTGCCGGAACTCGCCGGCCAGGGGCGCCTTCAGCGCGGCCAGGTCCTTGCCGCGGGCCCGCTCACGGCCCGCCTCGTCCACGACGCGGTACGTCGGACGCAGGTGTTCGGGGACCCTGGCCCAGTCCCACGCCTCGCGCGGGATGTGCACCCCGGCCGTCGCCCGTCCCCAGCGCTCCAGGGCGTCCAGCAGCGGCTCCTCCCCCGGCGGCGTCTCGGCGAGGAACTGGCGGGCCCTGTCGGGCGCCGGCACGAAGCTGGTACGCAGGGCCTTGGGAAGGCTGCGGATCAGCGCCGTGACCAGCTCCTCGCGCAACCCCGGGACGTTCCAGGAGAAGTCGTCGTCGCCGACCCGATTCAGGGTGGCGACCGGGACGTCGATCGTCAGGCCGTCCTCGGCCGAGCCGGGCTCGAAGTGGTAGCCGAGGGAGAACGTCAGCGGCCCCGACTCCCAGGTGGTGGGGAACTCCTCGGCGGAGACCTCCACCTCCCGGGTGAGCATGTCGAGGTCGAAGGTGAGCAGGCTCTTGTCGCGCTGCTGCTTCCACCAGCGGTCGAAGTGCGCCCCGCTGACGATGTTCTCGGGCAGCCGGGCGTCGTAGAAGTCGAAGAGGGTCTGCTCGTCGACGACGATGTCGCGTCGCCGGGCGCGGTGCTCGAGCTCGCGCGCCTCGTCCAGCAACGCCGCGTTCTCGCGCAGGAAGCGGTGGTGGCCCGAGGGCCCGGCGCCGTGCCACTCGCCGTAGACCAGCGCGTGCCGGATGAACAGCTCGCGCGCGAGCTCCTGGTCGATCCGGCCGTAGTTGACCAGACGGTCCGCCACGAGCGGCACGCCGTACAGCGTCACCCGCTCGCGCGCCATCACGGCGGCTCGCTTGCGCGACCAGTGCGGCTCGGAGTAGGTCCGCTTGACCAGGTCGCCGGCCAGCCGCTCGGCCCACTCGGGCTTGATCTCGGCGTTCTGCCGGGCCCACAGCCGGGAGGTCTCGACCAGTTCGCCGGCCATCACGAACTGCGGGTTCTTCCGGTGCAGGACGCTGCCGGGGAAGATCGCGAACCGGGTGTTGCGCGCGCCCAGGTACTCCCGCTGCGGTCGGCGGGCCGGGCGAGCTGCGCCCGCCTTCGCGCCCTGAGCGGGTCGCGCCGGCTCGCGTTCCTCGAGCAGCCCGATGTGGCTCAGCAGACCCGAGAGCAGCGCCTGGTGGATGCCGTCCGCGTCCGGGGCGTCGGCGGGCTGCCCGAGCTGGATCCCCATCTCCTTGGCGACCTGGCGCAGCTGCGACTCGAACTCCTGCCACTCCCGCACCCGCAGGTAGTTGAGGAACTCGCGTCGGCACATCCGGCGGAAGGCGCTGGAGGAGAGCTCGCGCTGCTGCTCGCGCAGGTAGCGCCACAGCTGGAGCCAGGTCAGGAAGTCACTGCGCTCGTGCTTGAACCGGGCGTGCAGCTGGTCGGCCTGGGCCTGCTCCTGGGGGTGGTCCTGGCCCGGCCGCTCGCGCGGATCCTGGAGGCTGAGCGCGGCGGCGATCACGATCACCTCGCGGACGCAGCCGAGCCGCTCGGCCTCCAGCACCATCCGGGCCAGCCGCGGATCGATCGGCAGCCGCGCGAGCCGCCTGCCCACCTGCGTGAGTCGCGGATGGCGCCGCGCGGAGTCGGGCTTCGCGCGGTCCTGCTGGGCAGGTCCGAGCGCGCCGAGCTCCTCCAGGAGCTGTACGCCGGCGGCGACGTTGCGACCGTCCGGCGGCTCCACGAAGGGGAACCGGGCGATCTCGCCCAGCCCCAACGAGGCCATCTGCAAGATGACCGAGGCCAGGTTGGTGCGCAGGATCTCCGGGTCGGTGAACTCGGGGCGGCCCTCGAAGTCCTCCTCGGAGTAGAGCCGGATCGCGATGCCTGCCTCGACCCGACCGCACCGGCCGCTGCGCTGGTTGGCGCTGGCCTGCGAGATCGGCTCGATCGGCAGCCGCTGCACCTTGCTGCGGGCCGAGTAGCGGCTGATCCGCGCCACCCCGGTGTCCACGACGTACCTGATCCCTGGCACCGTCAGCGAGGTCTCGGCCACGTTCGTGGCGAGGACGACCCGCCGCCCCGGGTGTGGCTGGAAGACCCGGTGCTGCTCGGCCGCGGAGAGGCGGGAGTAGAGCGGCACGACCTCGACGCCCCCGCCGCGGGTCGAGCGGGTCAGGTCGGCCAGGGCGTCGGCGGTGTCGCGGATCTCGCGCTCCCCGGGCAGGAAGACCAGGATGTCACCCGGCCCCTCCGCCGAGAGCTCCTTGACCGCGTCCACGATCGCCTCGGTCTGGTCCCGGACGACGGGCTCGCCCTCGCCATCGTCCGGGTCGTCCGACGCGCCCAGCTCGTCGGGCAGCGCCATCAGCGGCCGGTAGCGCACCTCGACGGGATAGGTGCGACCGGAGACCTCGATGATCGGCGCGGGCTCGCCCGTCCGGGGGTCGGCGAAGTGCTCCGCGAACCGCTGGGTGTCGATGGTCGCCGAGGTGACGATCACCTTGAGGTCGGGCCGGCGGGGCAGCAGCCGCTTGAGGTAGCCCAGCAGGAAGTCGATGTTGAGCGAGCGCTCGTGCGCCTCGTCGATGATGATCGTGTCGTAGCGCTTGAGGTCGCGGTCGCGCTGCAGCTCCGCGAGCAGGATGCCGTCGGTCATCAGCTTGATCCGGCTCGCCGCCGAGGTGCGGTCGGTGAAGCGGACCTGGTAGCCCACGACGTCGCCGAGCTCGGTGCCGAGCTCCTCGGCGATCCGCTCCGCCACCGAGCGCGCCGCGATCCGACGCGGCTGGGTGTGCCCGATCAGACCGCCGTGGGGGCGGCCCGCGCCACGCCCCAGCTCGAGGCAGATCTTCGGCAGCTGGGTGGTCTTCCCGGAGCCGGTCTCGCCGGCCACGATGACGACCTGGTGGTCGCTGATGGCGGCCGCGATGTCCTCGCGTCGCTCGCTGACCGGAAGCTGCGGCGGGTAGGTGATCTCCATGTCGGGATCCATTCTCCCCGACTGCACCACCGGGTTCTGCGGCCCTCCGGTCGAGCCGTCACCTTCCACGGGTCGAGCCGTCACCTTCCGCGGGTCGAGCCGTCACCTTCCGCGGGTCGAATGGTCATGGCGTGACGCCGACCAGCGCCGGCAGCGACCCGGCGAGCAGCTGCACCACCTGCTCGCGGCCGACCCCGCCGGGATCCGCGACCCAGGAGAGCACCAGCTCCTCGGCGAAGGCCGCCCAGGCCCGGACCAGCAGCCGAGCCGCCGCGGTGTCAGGCAGCAGGCCGGTCTCGTCCTCCACGAAGATGCGGTCGGTCAGCGCCGCGCGGGCCTCGTCGTACACCTCCCGCAGGGTGGGGTCCGAGGCGGCGCCGCGCACCAGCGACAGGTAGCCCTCGTGGTTCTCCTCCACCCAGTCCAGATAGGCGGTCATCGAGCACAGCAGCCGCTCCAGCGGCTCGCCCGTGCTGGGGGGCGCGGTCTTCGCGAGCAGGTCGGCCGCTGCCCTGCGCACCACCGCCTCGCGGAAGCCGAGCTTGTCACCGAAGTAGTGGTAGAGCAGCCCGCGCGAGATGCCTGCCTCCTGGGCCATGGCGTCCACGGAGAGCTCGTCCAGCGAGCGCCGCGCGAAGAGCCGTACGCCGAGGTCGAGCAGCTGCTCGCGTCGCTGCGCGGGCGACAACCGGATCCGGGAGGCCATGCGAAAGAGTCTATTGACATCTGTTCAATAAGCAACCTACCGTCGGGTACATGAGTGAGATCGAGGTCGACCACCTGGTCATCGGGGCCGGTTTCGCCGGGTTGTGCGCGGCGATCAAGCTGGACGAGAGCGGCGAGCGCGACTTCGTCGTGGTCGAGAAGGACAGCGACGTCGGGGGCACCTGGCACATCAACACCTACCCGGGCGCGGAGTGCGACGTGCCGAGCCAGCTCTACAGCTACTCCTTCGCGCTGAACCCGGACTGGTCGAAGGTCTACTCCCCCCAGCAGGAGATCTGGGAGTACACCAAGCGGGTGGCCGAGCGCGCCGGCGTGCTCGACCGGTTCGTGCTCGGCACCGCCGTGGACGACGCCCACTGGGACGCCGGCCGGCAGCGCTGGCTCGTGAACACCAGCGCGGTCGGGAGCGGGGCGCGCACGACGTACGCCGCCCGGACGGTGATCGCCGGCAGCGGCGGCCTCTCCGAGCCGAGCCTGCCCGACATCGAGGGCATCGAGTCCTTCGCCGGCGCCACCTTCCACAGCGCCCGCTGGAACCACGATGTCGACCTGACCGGCAAGCGGGTGGCGGTGATCGGCACCGGCGCCTCGGCGATCCAACTCGTCCCGGAGGTCGCCAAGGTGGCCGGCCGGCTCGACGTCTACCAGCGCACCCCGAACTGGATCATCCCGCGCAACGAGCGCCACTTCAGCACGCTGGAGAAGACGTTGTTCCGGCATGTTCCGGGCGTCCAGCGCGCGGTGCGCGCCGGCGTCTACGCGATGCTCGAAGCGCGCGTGCCCGCCTTCACCCGCTTCCCGAGGGCGATGGCGGCGGTCGAGGCCCAGGTCAAGCGCAACATCGCCCAGGGCATCTCCGACCCGGAGCTGCGGGCGAAGGTCACCCCCACCTACCGCGCCGGATGCAAGCGGATCCTGGTCTCCAACAAGTGGTACCCGGCACTGGACCGGGACAACGTGGAGCTGATCACCGACGGCATCGCGCGGGTCACGCCCACCGGGATCGTGACCGCCGACGGGACCGAGCGCGAGGTCGACGTCCTGGTCATCGCGACCGGCTTCCACGTCACCGACCCGCCGATCGCCCAGCACCTGACCGGGCGCGAGGGGCGCACCCTGGCCGATGTGTGGGCCAAGACCGGGATGCGCGCCTACAAGGGGACGACCATCCACGGCTTCCCCAACCTGTTCCAGCTCGTCGGTCCCAACACAGCGCTGGGACACAGCTCGATGATCTTCATCATCGAGTCGCAGGTGCGCTACGTCGTCGACGCCGTCACCACGATGCGGCGCCAGGAGTGGGCGACCGTCGAGCCGACCCTCGCTGCCCAGGAGCAGTGGAGCGCTGCCGTCCAGCGCCGGATGCGGCGCACGGTGTGGACGACCGGCGGCTGCGCGAGCTGGTATCTGGACCAGTTCGGTCACAACACCACCCTGTGGCCCGGTCAGACCTTCACCTTCCGCCGGCGCCTCGCCCGCTTCGATCCCGAGCAGTACGACGTCACAGCACTCAGCAGCGTGTCCGACGACAAGGGCACGCCGACCGCCAAGGAGGCAGTCTCCGCATGAAGAACTTCAAGGACAAGGTCGTCGTCATCACCGGTGCCGGCTCCGGCATCGGCCGAGCGCTCGCCCTCGACTTCGCGGGCCGCGGCGCCCGGCTCGCGCTCTCCGACATCAACGAGGCCGGCCTCGCCCAGACGGTGGAGGCGGTCAAGGCCGCCGACGCCGAGGTCCGCTCGGACCGGCTCGACGTCGCCGACCGGGCAGCGTTCGAGGCGTACGCCGCCGAGATCGTGGCGCACTTCGGCGTGGTCAACGTGGTGATCAACAACGCCGGCGTCGCCCTGGCCGGCGATCTGGTCGACCTCGAGTGGGAGGACATCGACTGGATCCTGGGCATCAACTTCTACGGCGTGCTGCACGGCACCAAGTTCTTCCTGCCGGCCCTGATCGAGTCCGGCGACGCCCACCTGGTGAACATCTCCTCGCTCTTCGGGCTGGTCTCCATGCCCGGCCAATCGATGTACAACGCCGCCAAGTACGCCGTGCGCGGCATGACCGAGGCACTGCGCGAGGAGATGCTGATCGCCCGGACCGGGGTGGGCGTCACGGCCGTCCATCCCGGCGGGATCAAGACAGCGATCGCGCGCTCGGCCCGCACCTCGGCCAAGGAGGACCAGGAGGCCACCGCTCGGTTCTTCGACGAGAAGCTGGCTAAGACCACCCCCGAGAAGGCCGCTCAGGTGATCATCCGCGGCATCGAGAGGAAGCAGGCTCGCGTGCTGGTCGGCCTGGACGCGCACGCCATCCACAACTTCGGCAAGTTCACCGGCTCGCGCTACCAGGACCTGATCGCGCTGGGCGCGCGCAAGGTGATGCCGCCGAAGCGTTGAGGCGGCATCGCCGGGGCGGTCCTGGCGGAACGGCTGTCGGATGAGCCGTCTGGCCGGCCATCTCGTCCAGGACTACCCCAGCGCCGGCAGCGCGTCCGTCGCCTCGTACTGCCCCATCCCGGTCAGCTGCAGCAGGTCGACCAGCACCGAGCGCAGCTGCAGCAGCACACCCTCGGCGTTGATGACCTCCGAGCGCGGGACCCGTCCGGTGGCCTCGCCGATGGCCAGCAGCTCCGGCTGCACGGCGAGTGCCATCCGGTTCGCCCGCAGCTCGGTGACGATCTGGTCGGTGGCCAGCGCGAGTCGCAGGGCGAGCTCGGCGTACTCCTCGGGCACCGGCTGGCCACGGTAGGCGGCCACCGCGACCTGCCGGACCAGCACGCGGGTCGAGCGCAGCGCCCGGTCGAGCGGCTCGACCAGCTCGCTCATCGCCCGGAGGTTGGCGCGGTGCCGGACCCGGAACGGGCTCGAGGCGACGACGGACATGCCCTCGTCCGCCGCCGCCTGCAGCTCGCGCACGAGCGGGTCGGTGCTGCGCGCCTCGGCCAGCACCGCCATGCCGTGCACGGCGTCCGCCTCGCGCATCACCTCCGCCGCCGCCCGCAGCAGGGTGGAGATCTTGGCGACCACCACCGCCGCCTGCTCCCGCGGACGGCGCAGCGGCGCGGCCGGCACGATCGTCGCTGCGACCAGCGCCACCCCGCCGCCGACGAGCGCATCGGTCCACCGGGTCCAGGCGGTGCCCGAGCTCGGCACGAGCGCTGTGACGAAGATGCCCTGCACCGCCGCCTGGTTGACGAAGAGCTGGCCGCCGTTGACGAACAGTGCGATGGACATGCCCAGCGCGACGATCAGCATGATCTGCAGCGGGCCGGTGCCCAGCCACGCGACGAGCAGGTCGCCGAGCAGGACGCCGAGCGCGACGCCGAGCGTGACCTCCGCGACCCGGCGCAACCGCTGGCCGTAGGAGGTGCCGAGCGAGACGATCGCCGCCACGCCCGCGAACACCGGCGCCTTGTGGTGCAGCAGCTCGTGCGCCAGCAACCAGGCGACACCGGCCGCGATGGCACACTGCGCCACCTGCCAGCGCCGCGCCTTCCAGCGCGCCAGACCCCGCCGCCACGCCGCGCGCGCCTCCTCACCGCGCAGCCGCATCCCGCTCCTCCAGTCCCCCACCGACGGTCTCGGCCACGGCACGCAGCCGGGCGCGGGTGATCTCGGCGACGGTCGCCAGGCCGGCCCGCTCGGCGTTCGAGCCGACGCGGGTGGGCTCGGCGTGGTTGACCGACAGGCACGTACGCCGCCCGCCGTCCGCGAGGTTCTGCAGCGCCACGGCGTGACCGGTGGTCCCGGAGCCGGCGAAGAAGTCGAGCACCCGCGCGTCGGCGGGCATGGTGCCCAGGACACGACGCAGCAGGCCGGTGGGCTTCGGCGACTCGAAGACGTGCCCGACCAGCGACTTCAGCTCGGCCACCGCGGTGTCGGTGGACCCCACCTCGGCGGCTGTCCAGATGGTGCGCAGCTTCTTGCGCCGCGGCGTCCCCTCGCCACCGGTCACGTCGAGCCAGTCGCGCTGGAAGACGTCGATCCGCTCCCCCAGCCTGCCGAGGAGCTGTCGACAGACCAGGTCCTCGGTCCGGGCCGCGACCAGCGGCGCGCTCCAGCGCCACACCGCCGGGGAGCCGTCGCCGAAGACCGGCTTGATCTCGACAGCGCCCTCGAACGGCGCCACGTCGACCCGACCCGAGACGGGGTCGCCCCACAGTGGGTAGTGCAGCGTCGGCGCGGTGACCGGGTTGAACTTCTTGTTGGTGTTGCGCAGTGGCAGCCGCCGGTAGCGGCGGCCGTCCTCGGCGACGAGGCGGAAGTCGGCCTCGTCCACCAGGTCGGGCGAGGAGGCGTCCAGCACGCAGGTGCGCGCGTCGAGGGCGTAGACCAGCAGGTACTCGTGCGAGGTGGCGAAGCCCTTGCCGAGCTGACGACCCTTGGCATTGAGGTTCACCACCACCTGCGCCAGGAAGTTGGCCTCGCCGTACACCTCGTCCAGCAGCAGCCGCAGGTAGGCGACCTCGTTGTCGTCGATCGAGACGTAGAGCGCCGATCCGGGCGCCATCACGGCACGGGCAGCCTCCAGCCGGGGGCGCATCATCGCCACCCACGCCTCGTGCCTGCCCTTGCGCCGCCCGTCGGCGCCGCGCAGGTCGTCGCTGTAGGAGAAGGCGCTGCCGGTGTTGTAGGGCGGGTCGATGTAGACGAGGTCGAACGTCTCGCCCGCCTCGGCGAGCCCGCGCAGCACGTCGAGGTTGTCGCCTTCGATGAAGGTGTTCCACGGCCGCACATGCCGAACCCTATGCGGCCGGGCCGTGCCGGCGTTGCGACGCACCGGCATAGTGAGGACATGGGTAGGTGGACCCGTTCGACGCCGACGCTGATGCTCGCCTCGCTCGTGTTCACGGTGGGCATCCTGCTGGTCGTTCCGACGGCGGTCGGCCAGCAGTTCCGGGGGTTGATCCACTTCCGTCAGCCCAGCCGGATCCTGCCGGCGGTACCGCTGCCGGCCGAGCACGGCCCCTACGCGTTCGAGCAGACCCAGCCCGGGAGCGACGATCCGGTCACGTACAACCCGTGCAAGCGGATCGAGTACGTCGTGAACCCGGCCGGCGGACCGCCCGACGCGCTCGCCTTCATCTCCGCGGCGGTGGCCACCGTCAGTCGGGCATCGGGACTGGCCTTCCAGGACGACGGCACCACCGCGGACACCGACTTCGAGCACCGCAGTGCCGGTGATCCGGTGCTGATCGGCTTCGTCGAGCCGGGCGAGATCAAGGGCATGAGCGTGGAGAGCGGTCACATCGGCCTGGGCGGCAGCACGGCGTACGACGTCGGCTTCGGCCACCGGGCCTATCGCACGGGCATGGTGGCGCTGCGCTCGGACTGGTTCGACACCGGCGAGGTGAGCCGGGCCGAGAAGCAGGCGGTGGTCATGCACGAGCTGGGCCACGTGCTCGGTCTGGACCACGTCAAGGACCCGCACCAGCTGATGGCGGCCGAGAACACCGGCCTGACCACGCTCGGGCCGGGTGACCGCGAGGGGCTCGCACTGCTCGGGCGCGGCGCCTGCCGGTGACCACTCGACCGGCGATAGGTGACCACTGGAGCCGCGGTAGGTGACGTCTGGGGCGTGCGGTCTGGGAGGGTGAGGCATGCCCCGCTTCAGCCGTGCCGAGCTCGAGTCGTTCCGCGACGCCCGCGTGCCCGATCTCCTCCCGCACCCCGGTCAGGACCTCAGACTGCTCTTCGTCGGCATCAACCCCGGGCTGTGGACAGCCGCGACGCAGACGCATTTCGCGCACCCGGTCAACCGGTTCTATCCGGCGCTGCTGGCGGCCGGCGTCATCACGCGTCCGATCGACCCCGCTGCCGGGATGAGCGAGAAGGACCGCGAGCACCTGCGCGGTCGCGGGATCGGCATCTCCAACCTCGCCCACCGCGCCACCGCCCGTGCCGACGAGCTGAGCAAGGAGGAGCTGCGTGCCGGGGCCGAGGTCCTCACCGCCCTGGTCATCGAGCGCCGGCCCCGGGTGGTGGCGGTCGCCGGGATCACGGCGTACCGGACGGCCTTCGGCCTGCCGAAGGCGATCCTCGGCCGCCAGCCGACGACCCTCGGCGAGGCCGAGCTGTGGGTGGTGCCCAACCCGAGCGGCCTCAACGCCCACGAGACGGTCGCCTCGCTCGCCCAGGCGTACGGCGCCGCAGCCCGCGCGGCCGGCGTGATCAGCTGACCGACGCCAGCACGCCGAAGGCGACCATCCGGTTGTCGGTGTGGAACAGCTCGCTGCAGGTGGTGAGCGTGAGCAGGCGCTGTCCGGCCCGCTGGGCCGGCTCCACGCCGCCCTCGGGGTTGGTCGGCAGCGCCGCCGTGACCCAGGTCGAGGTGAACGGCACCACCAGCGCGTCCCCAGCGCTGGTGAGTCGGTAGGTGTAGGTGGCGGCCCTGGTCTGCACGATCACCCGGTCGCCGACCCTCAGGTCCGGCATCCGGCGCAGCGGCTCGCCGTGGGTGATGCGGTGCGCCGCGAGCGCGTAGTTGCCGACCTGGCCGGGACCGACGGCGCCGCTGAAGTGCCCGAAGCCGGTGGCCAGGACCGCATCGGAGGTGCCCTCCAGCACCGGCACCGCGTAGGACGCGCCGAAGCGCGGGATCCGGATGATGGCGTCGGCGTCGCCCCAGCGGGTGCGCACCGATCCGTCCCCGTCGTGCCAGGCCTGACGGAGCGCGCCGACCGCCTGGTCGCGGTGCCGGTGGCTGACCCAGGTCGTGCCCCAGAACTCCCACGCCACGTAGCCCAGCAGCGCGAGCCCCGCCGCTACCAGCGCCAGTCCGGGCCAGAGCAGCAGCCGGCGACGTCTTCCCACGGCACCATCCTCGCCGACCCGTCCCCCGCCGACCGCAAGGGCTCGCTGGAGCACGACGGGGGCGTGGCCCGCAGACCACGCCCCCGCCGGTGCCTTCGGACTAGCGGACGACCTTGAGCACCACCGCCCGGCTGGTGGCCGGCGCGTACGACGCGTCACCGGCGACGTACACCTTGATGCGGTGCTTGCCCTTGGCGAGCCTGGGCAGCTTGACCGAGCCGTGGGCGGAGTCGAGCGTGGCCGAGGTCAGGATCCTCTTGCCGTCGTACACCAGCACGGTGTGCGTGCCGGCGACCGCGCCCGTCGAGGAGATCCCCACCGTGAGCCTGGCCCGGTGTCCGACCCGCACCTTCTTCTTGGCCAGCTTCACCGTCACGCTCGGTCGTGCGTACCGGACCGTCAGCGTCGCCGTCGCCGTGCTGGCGGCGACCTCCGTCGACCCGGCGTAGGTAGCTGTCACGACGTAGGTGCCGACCCCGATCCCGGCCGGCACCGCCACGGTCGCCTTGCCGCCGGCGAGGGTGCCCGTGACCGTCTTGCCGGCGACCTGCACCGTGACGGTCCCGGTGGGCTTCGCGTCGCTGGCGACCGTCACCGTCGCCGAGGTCGTCGAGCCGTAGGTGATCGCCGTGCTCGCCAGCGACAGACCCGTCGTCGACGCCGCCGCTCCGGCGAACGCCAAGGCGGGCGCGAACGTGGTGTGCAGACGCGCGTGCGACTGCTGGTCGACGGCGTACCCGTAGCCGAGCACCTGCGCGTCGCTCCACGACGGACCGACGATCTGCAGGTTGTCGGACTGACCGTTGGCGTTCACGCCGATCGGCATGATCACCGTCGGCAGGCCGACGTTGGAGGTCGGCACGTTGGTGCCGCGGTCGGAGCTGAAGATGTCCGAGGACTCGTCGTTGTTGCCCACGCCGGTCAGGAAGCCGGGGTAGATGACCGCGGAGACGCCGGCCGAGGACATCCAGGAGTCGTACGCCGCCTTGTAGGCGTCACGACGGGCCAGGTAGTTCGTGATGTCGGTGTCGGTCATCGGCACCGAGGTGCTCGGCCGCGAGACGTTGTAGGGCAGGTTCGCCGGCGACGACTTGAGGTCGCCGGGCGTCGCGAACGGGAAGCCCTGATTCTCGTCGATGTACTTCCACCAGCCCTCGGTGCTGCTGCCGGCGCCGGAGGTGATCGTGTAGGGGTTGCCGTTCGCGTCGAGCAGGGGCGGCTGTGCGGGCACGGGCGTGGTGATCGGGACCAGTGTGCCGCCCGCAGCCTCGATGGCGGCCGTCGCGTGCGCCAGCGCGATCGCGCCGGTGGTGTCGTCGGCGATCTTCGTGGACTGGAACGAGCTGGGCAGATAGCCGATGACCTTGCCCTTCAGAGCGTCGGCGTTGAGCGCGGTCTTCCACTCCGTTGGCCGCTTGGCGTTGTCCACCCGCGAGGTCAGGATGTCGTCGGGGTCGTTGCCCGTCGTCTGGGTAGCTGTCGCGTCCAGCAGCGAGGCGAGGTCCGGGATCGACTTGGCGATCGGGCCGGCGTAGTCCTGGCCCCAGGTCAGCGGCATGACACCGTCGGTGCTGCTGAGCCCGTCGGTGCCACGGAACGCGTAGACGCTGCTCCCGGTGGACGGCGCGTAGAGCGAGACACCCGTCTGGGTGCCCATCGCCGCCGCCGCCATGTCCGTCGCGACGGCGACGGCCGAGCCGCCACTGGAGCCGAAGGACGACTTGGACGGGTAGAGCGCGTTCCAGGTCTGCTCGAAGCCGCTCTCGCTCCACGAGCCGGAGTTGGCGAACTCGGACAGGTTGGTCTTGCCGATGATCACCGCTCCCGCCTTGCGCAGGTCCGCGACCTGCCAGGCGTCGGTGGCAGGCTGCCAGTCCTCCAGTGCGCGCGTGCCGCCGGTGGTCGGCATGTCCTTGGTGTTGTAGAGGTCCTTGACAGCGATCGGGATCCCGAGGAGGTCTCCGGTCTTGCCGGCCGCGCGCGCCTGGTCGGCGGCCATCGCCTGGGCGATGGCGGTCTTGGCGACAGTGATGAAGGCGTGGAAGCCGAGCTGCCCCTGGTCGTAGGCCTGGATCCGGTCGAGGTAGGCCTTGGTCAGCTGGACCGACGTCACCTTGCCGGCGCTCAGGTCGGCCTGGAGCTGCTGGATCGTCTTGCCCGTCACGTCGTAGCCGACGGTCGTGGTGGCACCGGTCGCCGGGTCGAGGGGCGCGGCCGGCAGCCTGAGCGGCTCGGCGCCGGAGCAGATCGCGTCGCTGAGGCCGAGGCTGGTGCGATCCCAGTTGGCGACCGTGCACAGCTCGTCGACCGACAGGTTGCCCACCTTGGGAGCAGTCGCCAGCGCCGCGGTGGTGGTGCTGATCGTGCTGGTGTCACCCTGCGCCCCCACGACCACGTAGTGCAGCAGCGAGCTGGTCGCGCCCGGCTGGATGGTCAGCGTCTGCACGAAGCCGGGGTTGTTCGAGGCGCTCCCGGTCGTCGAGTACGTCGAGGTGAACGGGTCGAGCTGCTGGTTGCCGAGGTGGCTGCTCCCGGTGCTGCCGAGCACCACCCCGGTGGGCCGGTAGGAGGCGCCCTGGTAGGTGGCGGTGGCCCAGGTGTCGTCGGTGTCGATGGTCGTGTTGCCGTCGCTGGAGGCCGAGACCGTGGCAGCGGTCGCCGCACCGCCGCCCGAGGCCAGGTCCGCGGGATCGCCGTACCCCAGGGAGCCGCCGAAGGAGACCTCGATCGTCTCCGGCTCGGTGGAAGTGTTGGTGAAGGTGTCGAAGAAGGAAGCGGTGTCGGCGGTGGTCGCGAGGTCCAGCTTGCGGGTCACCGTGATGTTGCCCAGCCGCACCGACCGGGTCGAGAGATAGCTGCCGTTGCCGCTCGGCTCCAGGCCGAACCCGCGCATCATCTGGTCGTTCATCCGCGGCGCCGAGGACTCGTCGACGTGCAGGAACAGGCTGCCCATCCCCTCGGCGCGGGAGTTGGTCACCGCGCGCAGGCTGCCCGTGTCCAAGGCGGAGCGGCGGGCGTCGTTGACGGTCCAGCCGACGCCGTCGGAGCTGGTGTAGACGGAGTAGGCCGAGGCCGGGGAGGCGCCGAGGATCGTGGCCAGGGCGGATGCAGCGAGCGATCCGGCCACCACGAGTCCGACGGCACGGCGGCGTGCGAACGGCCGCGCTGAGAGTGCAGACAACACAGGTACCTCTCGATTGAAGGACGAGAGCCCTGTTTTTACTTTGCGCCGGTTGCGCGCTCCGTCACCTCGTGTGAGCGCGGTGTTACGCGCCCCGCCCGCCGGTTACGAGTCCCGGCGGGCGGGCGCCGGCATCACCAGCGCGGGTGGATGGCCGCGCGCAGGTGGGTGTCGTAGATCCGCCGTACGCCGTCGAGGAGCTCGGCGCTCAGCGGGGGCAGCGTGCCGGCCGCGGCGTTCGCTCGAGCCTGGTCGACGTTGCGCGCCCCCGGGATCACCGTCGTCACACCCGGCTGCTGAGCGGCCCAGGCGATCGCCACCTGTGCAGGGGTCGCGCCCTCCGGCCCGTGCTCGGCGACCAGGGCGGCGAACTCCGCGGCCGCCGCCAACCCGGTCTCGTAGTCGACCCCGGAGAAGGTCTCGCCCACGTCGAACGCCTCGCCGCGGCGGTTGTAGCTGCGGTGGTCGTTGTAGGCGAAGACCGTCTGGTTGCTGTAGCGGCCCGACAGCAGCCCGCTGGCGAGCGGCACCCGCACGATGATCCCAACACCCTGGGCCTGAGCGGTCGGGAGCACCTCGTCCAACGGCTTGAGCCGGAACGCGTTGAGGATGATCTGGACGCTGGCAGCGCCGTGCTCGATCGCCGCGAGGGCCTGGTCGCACGTCTCCACGCTGACGCCGTACGCAGCGATCGCGCCCTCGGAGACCAGGGTGCGCAGCGCGTCGTAGGTCGCCTCGTCCTCGATGGTGGCCGACGGCGGGCAGTGCAGCTGGACGAGGTCGAGGGTGTCCACGCCGAGGTTGCGCCGCGAGCGGTCGGTCCAGGCGCGGAAGTTGTCGAGCGTGTAGTTCTCCGGCACCTGGTCCAGCCGGCGGCCCATCTTGGTGGCCACCGTGATCGGTGCGCCGTCCGAAAGCGCGCCGGACGCCTTCAGAAGCGTGCCGATGATCTGTTCGCTGCGGCCGTCGCCGTACACGTCGGCGGTGTCGAAGAAGGTGACGCCGGCCGCGACGCTGGCCTCGAGGACGGCGCGAGCGTCGGCCTCACTGACATCGCCCCAGTCTGCGCCGAGCTGCCAGGTGCCGAGGCCGACGATCGAGACGTCCTTGCCGGTGGTGCCGAGAGTGCGTTGGTCCATGCGCCCCATCTTGTCCGATCGGGTACCTCGTGCGTCACCACCCCCTGACCCAGCCCGATGTCGGGCGAGAGGAGAGCACGATGGCTGTCACGGCGTTCGGTGACCTGCCGCTCGCGGACCGCGACCGGCCGTGGGACGGAGCGGCGGCGGAGAAGCGGGTGCGCGCCTGGGCGAAGGCCGAGGACGAGCCCAACCAGCGCTACCGCGACGCCCACGTCTGGTACGACGCGGACAGCAAGCAGAACTTCACCGCCTACAAACTGCTGATCGCCGACGTGGTCGACGGCAGGCTGGTAGCGGTCCCGCGCGGCGTGATGGCGGCCGGGAACGTCGTCGACGGCGCCCGTGGTGGGGTGAACCTGCCGGAGAAGGACGTCGCGAGGGTGAAGAGCCACCTGGCGAAGTACTACCGGAAGATGGGCGACCAGCCGCCCTGGGAGCGCTGAGTCAGCTCGCTGCCGGGTGCGTGGCCGGGTGCGTGGCTGGGTGCGTGGCCGGGTGCGTGGCGACGAAGGCCGCCACGGCGTTGCCGAACGCGTCCGCGCCGGCCTGGGTCGGGTGCAGCTCGTCCCGCTGGTAGCCGAGCTTCAGGCTGACGGTGGAGAGGTAGGGGACGCCGGCCCGCTTGCTGAGCGAGGCCAGCAGCCGGTCGACCCGCGGCACCTGCGCGGCCCGACTGGGCGCCATCGCCGGCCCGACGACGATCACCCGCAGGCCGTGCAGCTCGCTCATCAGCCGGCCGAAGCCGGCGGCGATCGCGCCGGAGCGCTGGTCGAAGTCGTTGAGCCCACCCTCGACCACGACGAGCGAGGCGCCGGTGCGTACGTCGGCGCTCGCGCGGTCGGCGTAGGAGACCAGGTGGCAGCTGGAGTCGCCCTCGCTGAACCCCGACCCCGGGAAGCCGTCGACGTGGACGCGTCCCGCGAGCCGGACCGGCCAGGACCGGCCGGGGTTCGCCAGCCCGAACCCGGCCGACCACGAGTCCCCGATCACCACCACCTTCGCGCCGCTCCCGGTCGTGTGGGCGGCACGCCAGTGCTGGTCGTGGGTGAAGCGCGCGCAGCGGGCGTGGCGGACCGCCTCGGCAGCCGCGCGGTCATGCCAGGCGACGCCTCCGAGCACGGCGCCGACCATCAGCACCAGGACCAGCGCGAGGAGCAGATAGAGGCGGCGGGACCGCCCCAGGACCAGCGATGTCACTCCTTCATGATGCGTCGCACAGCGGGTGTGCGCAGCAGAATCCGGCAGGTCCGGTCAGGTTGCGATCAGATCGCGTACGGCGCCAGCTCGCCGGCCAGGTCGGCGTTGACCCGCCCGGTGATCTCGGTGCCCTCGGCGGTGTGCTCGATCCGGTCGATCTCCCCGTGCTGGTGGACCCGGTTGACCAGGTCGCCGCGCTCGTAGGGCACCAGGACGTGGACGCCGGTGCCGGGCCGCGGCAGGTCCGCCTCGACCGCCTGCAGGGCATCGGCGATGCCCAGGCCGGTCTTGGCCGAGACCACCACCGAGTGCGGCTCGGCCCGCTGCAGGCGCTGCAGCACCAGCGGGTCGGCGGCATCGGCCTTGTTGATCACCACCAGCTCGGGCACCTGGCCGGCACCGATCTCGGCGAACACCTCGCGCACCGCGCTCAGCTGCCCCTCGGGGTCGGGGTGCGAGCCGTCCACGACGTGCAGGATGAGGTCGGCGTCGGCCACCTCCTCCAGCGTCGAGCGGAACGCCTCGACGAGCTGGTGCGGCAGGTGCCGGACGAAGCCGACGGTGTCGGACATCGTGTAGACGCGGCCGTCGGCCGTCGTCGTACGCCTCGTGGTGGGGTCGAGCGTGGCGAACAGGGCGTTCTCGACCAGGACACCTGCATCGGTGAGCCGGTTGAGCAGCGAGGACTTGCCGGCGTTGGTGTAGCCGGCGATCGCCACCGCCGGGATCTGGTTGCGCCGCCGCGTCGCCCGCTTGGTGTCGCGGGTGCCCTTCATCTCGCGCAGGTCGCGGCGCAGCTTGGCGATCTTGTCGTTGATCCGGCGCCGGTCGGTCTCGATCTTCGTCTCACCGGGGCCGCGGCCACCGATGCCGACGCCGTTGGCTGCCCGACCGCCGACCTGCCGGGAAAGGTTGCCACCCCACCCGCGCAGACGCTGCTTCATGTAGTTGAGCTGGGCCAGCTCGACCTGTGCCTGGCCCTCCCTGGACTTGGCGTGCTGGGCGAAGATGTCGAGGATCAGCGCGGTCCGGTCGACCACCTTGACCTTGAGCCGGTCCTCCAGGTTGCGCAGCTGGCTGGGCGCGAGCTCGCCGTCGCAGATGACGGTGTCGGCGCCGGTGGCGCGGACGATCTCACCGATCGCCTCGACCTTGCCGCGGCCGACGTACGTCGCCGGATCCGGCGACTGCCGGCGCTGGTAGATCGCCTCGAGCACCTCCGAGCCGGCCGTCTCGGCCAGCAGCGCGAGCTCGGCCAGGCTGTTCTCCGCGTCGGCGGTGGTGCCCTCGGTCCACACCCCGACCAGGACGACCCGCTCCAGCCGCAGCTGTCGGTACTCGACCTCGGTGATGTCCTCGAGCTCGGTGCGCAGGCTCGCCACCCGGCGCAGGGCGTGCCGCTCGGCGAGCTCCATCGCGCCGAGCGTCGGCTCGTCGGCGAGCTCCTCGGGGTCCTCGTCGGTGTAGCCCGACTCGAACTGGTCCTCGGGCTCGTCCGTCTCACCGGGGGTGTCCCAGCCGGTGGTCTCCTCGAGCTCGGTCTCGAGGCTGAAGTCATGTGCGTTCGTCATACATGTCCAAGAGTACGGCGGCACACCAGCGGATTTCTCCTGGGAACGCACCGATGGCCGCCGAGCCCGCGTCTCGGACGCAGGCTCGGCGGCCGTTCGGCCCGCTCGGCGTTACTTCGGGGGCATCCGGATGCCGCCGTCGACCCGGACGACCTCGGCGTTCATGTAGTCGTTGGTGAGCAGCTCGAGCACCATCGAGGCGAGCTCGTCGGCGCTGCCCAGCCGCCTGGGGAAGAGCACGTTCTGGCCGAGGTTGGCCTTGAACTCCTCCGGGTTGGGGAAGCCGTCGTAGATCGGGGTGTCGATCAGCCCCGGGGCGACCGTGTTGAGCCGGATGCCGGCGGCGGCGAGGTCACGGGCGATCGGCAGGGTCATCCCGACGACGCCGCCCTTGGAGGCGGAGTAGGAGGCCTGGCCGATCTGGCCGTCGAAGGCCGCGACCGAGGCCAGGTTCACGATGGCGCCGCGCTGCCCCTTCGCGTCGGGCTCGTTGCGGCTCATCACCGTGGCGGCCTGCCGCGTCACGTCGAACGTTCCGATCAGGTTGATCGCGACGACCTTGGCGAAGGCCTCCAGCGAGTGGGCCGAGTCCAGCAGGCCGTCCTTGCCGATGGTGCGCTGTGCCCAGCCGATGCCGGCCGAGTTCACGCACGCCCGCAGCGGCGCGATCGAGGCCGCCTGCTCGACGGCCGCGGTGATCTGCTCGGTGTTCGTGACGTCGACCTGCGCGAAGATGCCCTTGACCTCCTCGGCCAGGGCCTCGCCCTTGTCGGCCTGCAGGTCGGCGATCACGACGGTCGCGCCCCGGACCGCGAGCCCGCGCACGCACGCCGCGCCGATGCCGCTCGCCCCGCCGGTGACGATGGCTGTGCTGTTGGTGAGATCCATGTCTCGCAACCTAACAGCGCGGCTGTCAGCCGATGTTCACAGCCCGGTGGTGCCGGTGGCGACCAGTGCGGCCGGGCCGGTCAGCAGGACCCGGTCGTCGGCGGTCCAGGTGACGGTGAGCCGGCCGCCCGGCACGTCGACGACGTACGTCGCCCCGTCCGCCACGTGCCCGTCCGCCTCCATCGTGGCGACGGCCGTGGCGCCGATCCCGGTGCCGCACGACCGGGTCTCCCCCACGCCGCGCTCGTGCACCCGCATCCGCAGGCGACCCTCGCCGAGGCGCTCGACCAGTTCGATGTTCACCCCGTGCGGGTAGATCGCCGCATCGAAGGCCGGCTGTCGGCCCAGGTCGAGGCCGGCCACCGGCTCCTCGACCAGCGCGACCGCGTGCGGGTTGCCCATGTCGACGTGGCGCGCCTTCCAGGTGCTCTCGCCGACCGACACCTCGGACCAGCCCAGCAGCAGCGGCTCGCCCAGGTCGACGGTCCACAGCTCGCCGTCGAAGGTCAGCCTCTTGTCGCCGGCGCGGGTCGCGACGACGATCTCCTCGCCGGCGCGGTGGTGCGCCCGCAGGTAGGCGGCGAAGACGCGGGTGCCGTTGCCGCACATCTCGGCGATCGAGCCGTCGGCGTTGCGGTAGTCCATGAACCACTCGCCCTCGGCGGTGGTGGCGGGCGCGCCCGGCCAGTCGGCCGCGTACGCCGCCGTACGGATGACGCGCAGGACGCCGTCGCCGCCGATGCCGGCGTGGCGGTCGCACAGCGCCCGGACGCGCTCGTCGCTGAGCGGTCCGTGCACCGACCCGTCGGGGTCGGGCAGCAGGACGAAGTCGTTCTCGGTGCCGTGGCCCTTGACGAAGTCGTAGGTGGATCCGCTCATCAGTAGAGCCCCTCGCGGTAGGCCTCGCCGTAATAGGCGTCGAGCTCCTCCAGGGTGCCGGGCGCGTTCTCGAACTGCTTCGCGATCACGGCCCGCCGCGGGATGGTCTCGGTCGGCGCCCACGTCTCGTGGTCCCACAGCCCGCTGCGCAGGAAGGCCTTGGCGCAGTGGAAGAAGATCTGCTCGATCTCGACCACCAGTGCCAGCACCGGCCGCCGCTCGCGCACGCTCATCGCGTCGAAGAAGTCGGCGTCGCTGACCAGCCGGGCGCGGCCGTTGATCCGCAGCGTGTCGCTGCGGCCCGGGATGATGAACAGCAGGCCGACATGCGGGTTGAGGAGCACGTTGCGGTAGCCGTCCGCACGACGGTTCCCGGGCCGCTCGGCGATCGCGATGGTCGTCTCGTCGATGACGTGGACGAGGGAGCCGGCCGGGTCACCCTTGGGACTGGCGTCGCAACGGCCTTCGGCGTCACTGGTCGCGAGCACGCAGAAGGAGCTGGCGGCCAACCAGTCGCGGTCGATGTCGAGGAGCCGGGTGCGCTCCTTGTTCACCGCGCGCTGGTTGGGCTCGCCGAGCAGCGCTCGCAACTCGTCGACGGTCTCGATCGGCGTCACGGGACCAGCGTAGGGGGTGCCCGGCGGAGACGCCTTGTAACGCGGTGTCCACCGCTCTTCTGCGGTGCTGTGGCACCGCAGAAGAGAACCGAACACCGCGTTACAAGGAGCGCACGGCCGCGATCGCCCGCTCCACCCGGTCGGGAGCGTCGAAGCCGACCCACACCACCCGCGGGTCCTTGCGGAACCACTGGTCCTGGCGCCGGGCGAACTGGCGGGTCTTGACCGCCGTCCGCAGCTTCGCCTCCGCCAGGGTGAGGTCGCCGGCCAGGTGGGCGGCGACCTCGCGGTAGCCGATGGCCATGCTGGCGGTCCGGGCGCCGGCGAGACCCTCCTCGAGCAGGCGCGCGACCTCCTCGACGAAGCCGGCGGCGAACATCTCCTCCACCCGCTGCAGGATGCGGGCGTCGAGGGTCTCGCGGTCGATGTCGACGCCGATCTGGACGGTCAGCGGATCGGCGTACTCCTGCACCGGCAGCCGTGCGCTGAACGGCTCGCCGGTGATCTCGATGACCTCCAGGGCTCGGACGACGCGACGGCCGTTGTCGGGCTCGATCCGCTCTGCGGCGACCGGGTCGAGCTCGGCCAGGCGCTGGTGCAGCGCTCGGCCACCGACCCGGTCGAGCTCCGCCTCCCAGCGCTCGCGGACCGCCGCATCGGTGCGCGGGAACTCGAACCGGTCCAGCAGCGCACGGGTGTAGAGGGCGCTCCCGCCGACCAGCACGGGCACCGTCTCGGCTGCCCGCAGTCGCGCGATCACCGTGCGGGCCCGGTCCTGGAAGTCGGCGACGGTCGCCGGGTGGGCGACGTCGAGTACGTCGATGAGGTGGTGGGGGATGCCGCGTCGCTCGCGGGCCGGAAGCTTCGCCGTACCGATGTCCATGCCGCGGTAGAGCTGCATGGCGTCGGTGTTGACGATCTCGCCGCCGAGCCGCTCCGCCAGGTCGAGGGAGAGCGCCGTCTTGCCCGCAGCCGTCGCCCCGACCACCGCCACCAGCGGGACGCTCGCGGGGCCGTCGTCGGGTCTCGAGGGGGTCGCCGGCATGTGGTTAGTGTGGCAGCCGGACGCGGCGCCGCTCGGGCCGCCGCCGGACACCGAGGGGGAACCCGTGGGATTTCTCGACGACGCGCTCGACAAGGCCAAGGACGCGGTGCACGAGCACCCCGACAAGGTCGCCGAGGCGCTGGACAGGGCGGCCGACTTCGCCGACGGCAAGACCGGCGGGAAGTACGGCGACCAGATCGACAAGGGCAAGGACAAGGCGAAGGAAGCGCTCGGGCTCGAGGAGTAGCCCGCCGCCGGTCAGCCGCGCCGGTCAGCCGCCCGACGGGACGCCTCGGGGCGGCTGACGCTCACACCGGGCCGAGCTGTCCCCTCACCCGCAGACCGGAGCCGCCGGCAGCGGAGCGGGAGCGCCGACGCCCGGCATGCCCAGCCCGACCGCGGCGGCGGCGCGCTCGCCCGGGCCCTGGTCCTGCCGACGCTCCCAGGCGTCCCCCGAGCGCGTCCGGCGAACCGACAGCACCCGGTCGGCGACCAGGTGGTGCGGGGCGGCGTAGGTGATCTCGGCGGTGACCATGTCGCCGGGACGGGCGTCGGTCGGCGCGAAGTGGACGAGCCGGTTGTCGGGCGCACGGCCCGACATCCGCTGCGTCTCGCCGTCCTTGCGTCCCTCGCCCTCGGCGACCATCAGCTCGACGGTGCGGCCGACCTGCGCCTTGTTCTCCTCCCAGGCCAGCTCGTTGACCAGCGCCACCAGCCGCTGGTAGCGGTCCTTGACCACGGCGGGCGCGACCTGGTCGGCCATCGTCGCCGCCGGCGTGCCCGGCCGCTGCGAGTACTGGAAGGTGAAGGCACTGGAGAACCGCGCCCGCCGTACGACGTCCATGGTCGCCTCGAAGTCCTCCTCGGTCTCACCGGGGAAGCCGACGATGATGTCGGTCGTGATGGCGGCGTGCGGGATGGCGGCGCGGACCCGGTCGATGATGCCCAGGTACTTCTCCTGGCGGTAGGAGCGCCGCATCGCCCGCAGGATCCGGTCCGAGCCGGACTGCAGGGGCATGTGCAGGGAGGGCATCGCGTTCGGCGTCTCGGCCATGGCCTCGATCACGTCGTCGGTGAACTCCGCTGGGTGAGGGCTGGTGAAGCGCACCCGCTCCAGCCCCTCGATCGCGCCGCACGCGCGCAGCAGCTTGGAGAAGGCCTGGCGGTCGCCGAACTCGACGCCGTACGCGTTCACGTTCTGGCCCAGCAGCGTGATCTCGGAGACCCCCTCCGCGACCAGCGCCTCGATCTCGGCCAGGATCTCGCCGGGCCGGCGGTCCTTCTCCTTGCCGCGCAGGCTGGGGACGATGCAGAAGGTGCAGGTGTTGTTGCAGCCGACGCTGACCGAGACCCAGGCGGCGTACGCCGACTCGCGGCGGGTCGGCAGCGTGGAGGGGAAGACCTCGAGCGATTCGAGGATCTCGACCTGCGCCTCCTCCTGGATCCGGGCGCGCTCCAGCAGCACCGGCAACGAGCCGATGTTGTGAGTGCCGAACACGACGTCGACCCACGGCGCCTTGCTGGTGATCGTCGAGCGGTCCTTCTGCGCCAGGCAGCCGCCGACCGCGATCTGCATGCCCGGCCGCTCGCGCTTGACCGAGGCGAGGTGGCCGAGGTTGCCGTAGAGCTTGTTGTCGGCGTTCTCCCGCACCGCACAGGTGTTGAAGACGACCACGTCCGCCTGCTCCCCCGCGGGTGCCGCCAGATAGCCCGCGTCCTCCAGGAGCCCGGAGAGGCGCTCGGAGTCGTGGACGTTCATCTGGCACCCGTAGGTGCGGACCTCATACGTGCGAGCCATAACAGATCAGAGCGTACGGCGGGGCGCGGGCGGCGCCGGAATCTGCGAGGCTGAGGTCATGGCGAACGCTGGTTCCCGCTGGTCGGTCGGGTCCACCGACTCGGTGCTCTCGCTGTGGTCCGACAGCTCGATCCTCTCGATCGGAAGCGTCGGCTCGGTGGCCTCGCTAGGCAGCGTCGCGTCCTTCGCCTCGTCGTTCTCGCTCGGCTCCTCGATGTCGGTCGCCTCCTGGGGCTCGAACCAGTCCGGCGGATCGCTGCTCTCCCACCAGAGCAGCGGGTCGGTGCTCTCGGCCCAGGCCAGTCGTGCGGTGCGGGCCTACCGCGCCGACGGGCCGCTGCCCCGGGCGACGCTCAGCGGGATCGTGCTCGGTGCAGCGTCGGTCGGGCTCGTCCTGCTCGTACGCCGCCGCCGATGACCCGAGCCCGCGGCTACCTGCGCCGCCCGACCACGAAGATGCGCCGGAACGGCATCACCACCACGCCGTCACGTGCGGGGTAGGCGGCCCGCAGGCGCACCTTCACCTCCTCGACGAACCGCTCCCGCAGGTCCTCGGGCAGCGCCTGCAGGATCGGTCGCAGGCCCGTGCCGCTGACCCAGTCGAAGACGGCGTCCTCCCCGGCCAGCACGTGCAGGTACGTCGTCTCCCAGGCGTCGACCTCGAAGTCGTCGCGCAGCACGGCGAGGTAGGTGGCGGCATCGTGGGAGCCGGGCAGCTCGACCGCGGCGGTGTGCTCGACGTACTCGGTCGAGGCTGCCAGCTCGATCGGGATCGTGTGCGAGGGTTCGGCGAAGTTCGCCGGGACCTGGAAGGCGACCCACTCACCCGCCAGCGCGGCGAGGGCGGGCAGCAGCGCGAGGTGATCGGGCACCCACTGCAGCATCGCGTTCGAGATCAGTACGTCGGCCGGCTCGAGCCAGTCACGCACGTCGGCCTGGATCCACCTCAGCTCGGGGTGGTCGGACCGAGCTCGCGCGACCATCTCCGCGGAGCTGTCCACCCCGATCACGTCGGCACCCGGCCAGCGTTGCGCAAGCAGCCGGGTCATGTTGCCCGGGCCGCAACCGAGGTCGACGACCCGCGCGGGTGACACCGCTCCGATCCTGGCGACCAGATCGACGAACGGTCGGCCGCGCTCGTCGGCGTAGGTCAGGTAGTGCTGCGGATCCCAGCTCGGCATGGGTCCACCATCGATCCGAATTATCTTGATGTCAAGAGATTAACCGAACCGGCCGTGCACGTAGTCGGACGTGCGCTGGTCGTGGGGTGCCTCGAACATCGCCTCGGTCTCCCCGTGCTCGATGATCACCCCGGGCTGGCCCTGCTCGGCCAGGAAGAACGCGCACCGGTCCGAGACACGACGGGCCTGCTGCATGTTGTGGGTGACGATCACGATCGTCACCTCGTGCCCGATCTCCTTGATCGTCTCCTCGACCACCCGGGTCGAGGTCGGGTCCAGTGCGGAGCAGGGCTCGTCCATCAGCAGCACCTGGGGCCGCACCGCCAGCGACCGGGCGATGCACAGCCGCTGCTGCTGCCCACCCGACAGTGCGCCGCCGGGCTGGTCGAGCCGGTCCTTGACCTCGTTCCACAGGCCGGCACGACGCAGCGACTCCTCGACGAGTTGCTCGCGGGCCGCCCGCTGCACCCTCGCGCCGGTCAGCGAGAGCCCCGCGAGCACGTTCTCCCGGATCGACATCGCCGGGAACGGGTTCGGCTTCTGGAAGACCATCCCGATCGCCTTGCGAGCGTCGATGACCTGGCGCTGCCGGTCGTAGATGTCCTCGCCGTCGAGCCGGACCTCGCCGGCCAGCGACGCGGTCGGGATCAGCTCGTGCATCCGGTTGAGGATCCGCAGGAAGGTCGACTTCCCGCACCCCGAGGGGCCGATCAGGGCCGTCACCTGCCCCGCCGGCATCTCCAGCGTCACCCGGTCGAGGACCTTGCGACGCCCGAACCACGCCGATACGTTCTCGGCACTCAGTGCCGAGGTGCGCGCCGCCCGCGTCGCCGTCGGTACGGCGACGGTGGCGGCCTGGTCGTCCAGGACAGCGGTCATGTCGTCTCCGGTGCTGGGAGGGTGGCCGGCTGGTGGCGCGGGTGCTGCGCCGCCAGCCGGCCGGTCTGGGACACCGTCACTTGGAGGTGACGGTGACGGTCTTGCTGCTCGCGGCCGCGACGGTGGCCGAGCCGGCGTAGGTGGCCTTGATCTTGTGCTTGCCCTTCTTCAGCTTCTTCAGCTTGATCGAAGCCTTGCCCCCGCTGAGCGTCGCGCTGGCGAGCTTCTTCTTGCCGTCGTACACGGTCACCGCGCCGGTCACCGCCTTGCTGGCCTTCACCGTGACGGTGAGTGGCACCTTCTTGGTGTGCTTGACCTTCTTGGCGACCTTGAGGGTCACCGTCGCGGCGACCTTCTTGACCACGGGCGGGGCGGTGGTGGCCGACTTCGTCGGGGTCGGCGAACCGGTGGTCGGCGTGCCGCTCGGCGAGTCGGGGGCGGTCGTCGACGGCCCGCTGCTGGGCGAGCCGGTCACGCCGGTGCTGCTGGTGCTCCACGTGCCGTGGGCGCTGTCGACGTAGATGTCGATGGCGTCATAGGCGGCCGAGACCGCCGCACCGGGGCTGATGGTCTTGAGCCGGAGCTCGACCAGGCCGTCGGCCGCGGGCTGGTAAGCGTTGAGGAACTGCTCGAGCGTGACACTCGAGCCGAGCGGCACCGTCAGGCTGCTCGTGTCGACGGCCTGGGTCAGCTGGGCGCCGGTCCAGGTGCCCTCCGCGGTCGGCTGGTAGGCGCTCAGGTCCGCGGTGGTCGTCGGGCCGCCGTACGCGTAGGCGGAGTGGACGTAGCCGTAGACGACCGACTTCGATCCGCTCAGCGCCGCGTCGGACTCGCCGACGGCGGTGATCGCGTCGCTCAGGCTGCCCGAGGTGACGGCGTTGCCGCCGACCTTGAGCGTGATCGCGCCGACATTGTTGGTGTCCGGCGCGGCGGTGGTGTCGCCCGAGGCCGAGACCGCGACGATCCCGGCACCGACGAGCGCGGCAGCGCCGACGGCGGTGACCGCCGCGACACGAGTGGCCCGCTTGTTCATGGTTGTCCTCTCAAACTTCAAGTCGTTGGATCGCTCGGGCGATCAGGAGCTCGGGCAAGCGGCGGTGCCGGCACCCACGGCGGTCCAGGTGGTGCCGTCGATGTGCAGGTCGAGCGTCGCGTACGACGCGGTCTGCGGCGCCTGCCCGGCAGCGCCGAGGATCAGCCGCAGCTGGATCCAGCCGCCGTCCTGCGCCGGGTAGGCGTTGACGAACTGTGCGAGGGTCGTGTCCGCCTTGACCAGCACGGCCGCGGGCGCCTTCGGGTCGGTCACCTGAGATGCCGGGCCCAGCTGAAGACCGCTCCAGCTCTCGGGGCCGACACCCTGTCGCGGCTGGTAGGCGAACACGGTGGCGGTGCCGTTGCTGGCATAGCCACCGGCGGCCGCCTGGCCACCGACCGCGACGGTCGCGAAGGGCTGGTCGACGGTGCTGCCCGACGTGATCGGACGGCCGCCGCGACACAGCGTGATGGCACCCGCCGAGGCCGGGTCCGTGTACGGCGCCGACCCCACCTCGCGGTGGTGACGGATCGCTACCCAGACCGCGGCGACGACGGCGAGGAGGACGATGACGACGCCGGCCGCGATCGTTCCGCGGCGGTCTCGCCACGACGCCTGCTGGCGCTCGCGGTGCTGTTGGGTCATGGTCATCGTGTCCTCCTCTCCGTCGATGTCCTCGTCGCTCACCCTGGGAAGGGTCAGCCCTTGGTGCCCTCACCCGGCTGGCTCACGCCGACGGCGTTGGCCGTCACACCCGGGTAGTACGGGGTCAGACCGAGGCTGGAGATCAGCTGCTGACCGGCCGCGCTGACGATCCACGGCGCGGGGGCGCCCGAGGCGTCGTCCGGGTCGTAGGCGGGGTTGTAGAACAGCGTCCTGACCCAGTTCAGCGTGCTGCCCGGCTGCCAGGCCTTGTTCGAGTCGATAGCCGACTCGCGGAAGATCACGTAGAACGGCAGGTCCGCGACGTACGCGCTGGCGCTGACGCCGTTCGAGCCCGGCACCTGCAGGGTGATGCCCGAGGCGCTGAGCGGCGTCGTGGTCTTACCGTCGGAGCCGTTCGCCACGCTGCCGGTGTAGGACGCGCTGGACGGGTCCGGGAAGTAGTTCTGCTGAAGCAGCTTGTAGCGGCTCTGCGGGAACGGCACGATCGCGTCAGGGTTACCCGCCACGGTGCTCGGGTCGTTCTGCTGGACGGCCTTCACACTCGTCTTCCAGGTGCAGGCGGTGTTGCCGTTGCCAGCCTGGAGGACGGCCTGGAACTGCTTCAGCACGCCGGCGCTGTCCTGCGGGCGCTCGGCCACGATCGTCGAGGTGCCGGTGCCGCCGACCTGGTCCCAGGTGGTGTAGTCGTTGGCTGCGTTCGAGCAGTAGATGCCGGCGAGCTGTGCCGGCGTGAGGCCGACGGCGGGCGCGTTGGTCGTCGCCGCGGTCGCGATGTACTGCTTGTCGTCGGCGAACTGGATCGTGTAGAGCTTCGAGCCGAGGTTGCTGGTGGCGGTGGTCTGGTCCGCCGCCTTTGGCAGGTTGGGGCTGCGGGCGAAGTCGATCGCACCCGCGGTGTCCTTCTCCAGTGCCGTGATGCCGGCGCCACCGCCGTTCGGCCGCAGTACGGGCGAGGTGCCCGCACGCAGCACGACCGAGGGGTTCAGGGCGACGGACGTGCCCAGGCTCGGGTCGGTGAACGCGTTGCGGCCGTTGGCGTCGGCCGAGGCGTCGAAGTTGAAGAGCCGGTTGACGTTGCCCGCCGAGTTGAAGCCGGGGAGGCCGCTGGGCGATCCGTCGGCGAGGAAGTCGACGGAGTTCTGGATCACGTCGGATCCGACCCCGACGACGTCCTGCGCCTGCGGGGCGATGTCGGCGCTCGCCGACCCCTGCCCGAAGGAGAGGGCGCCAGCAGCCACCAGCCCGAGGAGGGAGGCGCCGACCGCCACATGCCGCTTCGACATGATGTGCCTTTCTGAAGACCTACGACCGGCCCCGGGGTCGAGGACGGTGGAACTGAGATGGCACCGAGCCACGGCCGAACATTAACTGATTTCAGATCGAGTTAGGCGACTTTGTCCATTTGCGTGACTTTCTTTTCGCGAGTCCGCTTCAGAGCAGGTTCGGCAGCAGCCGCGTGGCCACCATCGAGGCCAGCCACAGACTCGCCAGGAGCACCGGCAGACCCGCGATCCAGGCAGCCAGCCGCGACCAGCGGTAGCGCGCCCAGGTGATCGCGACGAGCCCGCCCACCAGCAGCTCGAGCGCCAGCGCCAGGAGCGCGAGCGTGCCCGCGCTGGCGTCGCGCGCCATGGCGCTCCCGCCGGGGTCCGTGGCGGACACGGCGCTGGCCGGCTGCGGGGCACCGACCAGGGAGGCGTCGGCGTAGACGGTCTCGGAGTGCGCCAGCGGGGCCGAGCCGGCCGCGGAGGCCAGCGTCAGCCGGCTGGCGCCGTCCGCGAGCGGTGCCAGCAGGTCACCGTTGCGACGGACGTCGTCGACGCGGTAGTGGAAGACTCCCTGCGCGGTGGTGACCGTGATCGCGGCGCCCGGCTTCAGCGAGGCCAGGTGCCGGAACGGGCCGCCGTAGGAGACCGCACGGCCGAGCAGCACGCTGTTGCCGACCTGACCGGGCAGCACGGTGCCCAACTGGTGGCCCGGACCGTCCTGGAGCTGCGCCGGCCGGGTGCCCTCCACCACCACCAGGTGGTGGAGGCCGAGGGCCGGCGCGTCGAGCAGCGCGACGGGCGCACCGGCCTCGATCGGGGCAACGGTGGGCGCCGTACCCTCCGCCAGCTCCTGCCGCAGCTGTCCGTAGAGCTGCTGCTGGGCGTGGCCCTGGCTGAAGCCGCTCAGCACGTAGACGTAGAGGAGCAGCCAGCCGAGCAGCCCGGCGAGCAGCAGGATCGCCTGCCCCACGCCGATCCGCAGCCGGCGGGTGTCCGCACGCTCCAGGGGGGTGGCGTCGACGGCCCCCTCCCGGACGGTGGTCCGCGCCGGTGTGGTCGTGCTCATCCATGCCTCCGGGCCAGTCGCGCCGAGGTCCGGCTCAGCCACGGACCGGACCACCGACCGATGACGCGACTGCCGGCGGCGATCTCCTCGCACCAGCGCAGTGCCAGGCCGGCGACGAGGAGGCACAGCCCGGCAATCAAGGCGAACGGCAGGCCGAAGCGACCGATCCGGGAGTACGCGCCGACGGTCTTGATCGAGTCGGCGGTGGTGGTCACCGGGGAGGTGGCGGGCGCCGGGGAGACGCTCGCCGACGGGACCGGCGGGGCGGCCACCGCGGCGGTGCTCGTCGTCGCGGTGGCGGCGGCGGCGCTGGGCGTCGCGCTCGCGTTGGCCGAGGCGGTCGCCGACGGCTTCGCCGTCTTCGGTACGGCGGGGCACGCTCCGCTCAGCGACGGCACCACGCCCGTCTGCGCGCGCACCTGAACGGCGACGCAACGCGTGTAGGCGGCCTCCGCGCCCAGGCCGTTAGCCGAGGTCATCGGCAGCGCTCCCGGCGCCAGCTGGCCGTTGGCGGTGCCGGCACTCTGCCCCGACCCGGCCGCGAAGTCGAGGAGCTGCGCGACCCGCGCGGCGTCGGCGGAGCCGAGCCCCTTCGTCGGGACGTCGGCGTACACCGGCATCAGCCCGGGGTAGGCGCCGGTCTGGGAGTCGAGCTCGTCGTAGTCCACCGTCCAGGCTCCGGCGTCGGTGTCGGCGCTGAGCAGCTTGACGGCCGTCTTCATGCCGGCGGTGTCGGGTGAGGCGAAGGTCTTGCCCGAGGCGTCGGTGAACGTCGTCTCCGGACCGATGTCGGAGCTCGTCTCGAGCGCCGCGGCGCGCAACCCGTACCTGCTCACGGCGGTGAGCGGAACGACGCCGATGACGAATCGGTGGCCGACGGGCTGCTGCCCCTCGGTCTTGGGCACCAACTGGCTCGGGTCGTTCGCGTCGGTGATCGTCGGGCACACCGTCTGACTGTTCGAGATGGCGAACTCGAGGTCCTCCTCGATCGTGGAGACCTGTGAGAGCGGGTGCGCGATCTGCGCCAGGTAGGGCACGTCCTTCATGCAGGCGTTGCTCCCGGTGCCGTCCAGCTCGAAGTCGTCGAGCAGCGGCCACGAGCTCACCGGCAGCGTGAGGTGCGGACTCGAGGGGTTCTGAGAGGCCGGCAGGTCCAGCTGGTACGCCGGGTTGACCTTCATTCCCCAGGGGTCCCGCTCGCCGTCGAGCCAGTGCTTGGCGTCGGAGTCGGAGAGGATGTAGCTGCTCAGCGCGGTCAGCATGTCGGAGTCGTTCGACAGCGAGATGAGAGCGGCAGCGGCGTTCGCGACGCCAGGGATGCTGGTGTCGACGTCGGGGTTCAGGGCGTGAAACTCGGGGTCGGCGAAGATCGTGCGCGGATTGCCCGCCAGCGCCGGATACGCCTTGCGTCCCTGCAGGTCACCGTTGTAGGACTCGGTCAGCAGCTTGGCGAGCAGCCGCGCGTTGAGCTTGAGGTCGGTCACCGGCTGCCCGTCGGCACCGTCGATGTTGTAGGCGATCGCGAACCCCGTGACCGCGACCGGCGCCTGGGCGATCGGTGCGGTGAAGCCCCCGTCGGGGGGATCGGAGCTCAGGCCGATCTTGATGCTCTGCTGGTCGACTAGCGAGCGCGCCTGGATGTCGGTGGCCTGCACGTGCAGGAACGGCTGGTACCCCTTGGTCGTGCAGAAGGCCGGCTGCCACTGCGCAGCGATGTCGGTCATCAGGATCGAGCCGTACGCGAGCAGCGGCGCCGTGCTGTTCACCAGGGAGCAGGTGCTCCCCGAGACCGCGAAGTTGAGGGGCACGACGATCCGGTTGTCCCAGTTGGAGGCCGACCACCACAGCCGTCCTGACGTGGCGAGGTTGAAGTTCGCACCGGAGCCGTCCGCCGACTGCCCGGGCTGGTATACGTCCGGCTTCTCGCAGGAGGTGGCGTAGCGCGCCTGCTGGGCGGCGGTCGGGATGATCGGGTCGCCGGCGTCGACCTGGGTGAAGTTCGGGTCGCAGTCGATGCCGGTGACCGGGATCGCCACCAGGGAGCAGGCCACCGAGGCCGAGCAGCCGAGGGTGGCGTTCTCGTCTGCGGTCCACACCGCGAACTGCGCCGTACCCTTGCCATCGGTGCCGGTGATGCCGTAGGTCGTGTTGTCGGGGACACCCGTGGTCGGCTCGTCCGATCCCTCCGGAGCCAGGTCGTAGCAGCCGACACCACCCCCGTAGTAGGTCGTTCCGCTCGCCGCCACCAGCGGCACCCAGCGCTCGAAGCGCTGGGTGGCACACGTCGACGGGCGGTTCACCGTCGGCAGGTCCACCTGAGCCGCGCGGTCTGCCGACGCGGCGGCCCCGTCGGCGCGCCAGACCGGCGCACTCGTCACCGTGTTCGCGGTCTGGATCCGCTCCGCCGACGTCTGCGTCCAGCAGGTCTCGGGCTTGACGGTCGCCGCGGTGCCGCGGCACTCCATCAGGACCAGGGGGTATTCCTGCTCGGATCCGTCGTACCCGTAGCTGGGATCGCTCACCACACCACCGGTCGGGTGGGCGCCGCTCCAGCTGACAGTGATCGGCTGGTTGCCGCGCAGGTTCTGGGTCGAGGAGACGGTGAGCTTCACGTCGTACCCGTCGGGGTTCGCGGGGTCGGCCGGCGTGGTGGTGCCGTCCGCGCCGTAGAAGACCCGGTTCACCGTCTTCGCATACGTCTGCGTGCCGGTGGCCTGGGCGCTCGGGGTGAGGGCGAAGCCGGTCAGCGCCGCGACGACGAGGAGAACACCGGCCACGACCAGCGCGGCCCAGCGGCGCCTCATCGGGCACCCCGCAGCAGCCGGGTGAGGATCGGCGGCACGACCAGCCCCAGCACGAAGAGCAGGATGACGAGCACCGTCAGCGGCCGGGACGGACCGGCGTGGTCGTCGGCGGCCAGGGTCGTCGCCACCACGGTGCCCGTCGCCGCGGTGCCGCCGGCGGCGGTGCCGGTGCCCGCGGCGGAGGTGCCGCCCGCGGCGACGTTGCCTGCTGCCGGCCCGGCCGCGGCCCCCGACCCGGCCGCCGCGGCGGCACCCGTGCCCGTACCGGCGCCGGTGCCGGTGCCGGTGGTGGCGCCGGCCGCCTTGGTCGCGGTGCTCTGCGGCGCCTTCCCGTCCACGGGGTTGGCGTTCGCGGTGCCCTCGGTGCCGGTGCACGGTCCGGCCCCCTGCTTGTCGCAGGCCGCCGGCTGCGGGGCGATCTGGGCGAGGTAGTTCTCACTGGGATGCCCGGCGATGAACGTCGGGTTGTGGCAGGTCGAGACGTTGCGGTTGGTCAGCACGACGCCGCTGTCGGCGGCCTTGAGCTTGGCGATCTGGGTGAACCCCGCCTGCACCAGGTTGACCGGCAGCGAGGAGTAGCCGATCGGGCCGATCTCGGACTGGCCGGCGCAGATCGAGTAGTAGAGGAAGTCGCCGACGGTCTGCCGGGCGGCGGTGGTGTTGGTCTTCGTGTCCTTCGCCGAGGTCGGGATGATCGCGTAGACGTAGGACGAGAGCGGGTAGGTCCGCTTGTCGGCGTTGGTGTAGACGTCGTCCAGGTCCTGCGTCAGGTAGTCCGGGGAGGACGGGTTCATGTTGATCTGCGCCTTCGTCAGCGCGACCGCGACGTTGTACTGCGTCGGCAGCGTGTAGTACCCCGAGCTGTTGAGCAGCTTGGCCGACGGGTAGTTCTTGCCCAGCGGGTAGGAGTACTCCTCGATCGCGATCGCGCCGTTGGCACCGCTGCTGGTGAGGAAGTTCATCACGCCGTCCGAGCCGGAGAACGACTTCATCGCGCCGCTGCCGCCGCAGTTGGTCGGGAAGTACTCCGTGGCGACGTTCTTGCCACCGTTGCAGGCCCCCCACAGCGCGGGGAACTCCTTGGCGAGGTACCGGGTGAACTCGTAGGTCACGCCGGCCCCCTCGGAGTGCACCACCGGAACGATCGGGATCGAGGGCAGGGCGTGGCCGTTGTTGTCCGCCGTGATCGAGGGATCGTCCCAGTTGGTGATCTTGCCGGTGAAGATCTTGGCCACGGTCAGGCCCGAGAGCCGCAGGTTGCGCACCAGCTGACCCGCGACCTGCACGTGGTACGGCAGCGCGGTGCCGCCGGCCGCGATCGGAAGGTAGGCGTAGGAGCGGCCGAGCGAGGAGTCCTGCTGACCGGTCGAGGGATCGGTGCCCTGATAGCCGATGTCCGAGACGCCGAAGTCTGTCAGGTTGTGCGCGAAGTCGGAGCGGCCCAGCGCGGCACCGTTCGGGTTGAAGTCGACGTGCAGGCCGCCGTTGGTGGCGACGTCGGCCTGCCACTGCGCGATCGCGTTGGCCGCCCAGCTCGAGCCCGAGCCCTTGATCGGCGAGTGGCTCACCGGGGCGTCGGCCGCGCCGGCGGCGGAGGAGAACCCGATCACCGCGATGGCGAAGGCCGATGCGAGCGCACCGGCGAGGGCAAGAAGTCGGCGAGTCATCGGGAAGGCCTTTGCTTGGCGACGAAACGGGCGAGCAGGAACAGCATCAGAACCAGGAGGAGCAGCACGGTGGCGGCGGCGTACCCGCGCGTCTCGAACGTGGGCTCGCCGGACTTGACAGCGGTGAAGACGTAGAGCGGCAGCGACGTCATCGGGTTGTGCAGCGGGTTGGTGTTGAGGAAGTTCGTCGCCCCCGAGGTGAGCAGCAGCGGCGAGGTCTCCCCCACCATCCGGGCGATGCCGAGGATCAGCGCGGTGGCCAGCCCCGGCCGCGCGGTCGGCAGCACCACCCGCCACACCGTCTGCCAGCGTCCGGCCCCCAGCGCGTACGACGCCTCGCGCAGCCCGCCGGGGACCACCCGCAGGACCACGTCACTGGCCCGGGCCATGATCGGCAGCCCCATCACCGCGAGCGCGAGGCTGGCGGCCAGACCGGAGGGCTGCATGTGCAGCCGGATGATCAGCACCGAGTAGATGAACAGGCCGGCCACGATCGAGGGCAGCGCCGTCATCGCCTCCACCACGGTCCGTACGACGCGGGCACCACGGCCGCCGACCTCGGACATGTACACCGCCGTGGTCACCCCGAGCGGCAGCGCGATCGACACCGAGATCGCGACCTCGATCAGGGTGCCGACGATGGCGTGCAGGATGCCGCCGCGGTCGTAGGGATCGGTGGGCCGCACGCCCGCCATGTCATGGGTGTAGAAGTTCGGGTGCACCAGCACCGTCAGGCCCTTGAACACGGTCGTCAGGACCATGTCGGCCAGGGCCAGGCCCACGATCGCGGGCGCGGCGACGACGACGGTCGTCATCATCCGGTCGAGCACCACCGGCCACGGCCGGGTCAGCGCGGTCAGGCCGGCGTAGAAGGCCATGAAGACGAGGTACGCCGAGACGACGAAGCCGATGGTGCCGCTGAACGGCAGCACCTGGCCGTAGAGCACCCACGTGGTCGCCAGCGCGGCCAGCGCCGCACCCACCAGGGTCAGCACGTCGTCGCGGTGGCGCGACCCGGTCGGCCGCGGCGTCTCGCGGCGGACCTCGGGAAGGCGCTCCTCGGCGGTGGGCTGAGCGGACCGGCGGGCGGTCCCGTCGGCGGGTCCGTCCGGCGTAGCGGGCCGGGACTCCAGGGCGGTCACAGGTCGGTCCCCTGTCCGCTGCGGCTGCGCTTGACCACCTGGGCGGCGACGGTGTTGACCAGCAGCGTCATGCAGAACAGCACGAACCCGCAGGTCAGCAGGGCCGACAGCTGCGCGGGGGTCGCCTCCGCGTAGTTGGTGGCGATCAGCGCCGAGATCGTCGACGTACCGGACTCCAGGACGTTGATCTTGACCTGGAACGCCTGGTTGATGATGAGGAGCACGCTGATCGTCTCGCCCAGCGCGCGGCCCAGCGCGAGCATGGTGCCGCCGATGACACCGCTGCGGCCGAACGGGATGACCACGGTGCGCACCATCGCCCATCGGGTGGCGCCCAGCGCGAGCGCCGCCTCCTTCTCGCCGGCAGGTGCCTCGCCGAAGACCTCTCGCATCACCGAGGTGGCCATCGGGAAGATCATCGCCGCCACCGCGATCGAGGCGATGAACGCGCTGCCGGCATAGGCGGCGTAGCCCGGCGACTGGTTCCAGATCGGGTAGTTCACGTCGGTGTGCACCTTGAAGATCGGGATCCACCCGAAGTACTTGCTCAGCCAGTGCGCGATCTGGGCCGCGTGCGGCTGGATGTAGAAGAGCACCCAGAGGCCGAAGACGATGCTGGGCACGGCGGCCATCAGATCGACCACCCGGACCAGCACCGGCCGCAGCCGGGCCGGCGCCCAGTCGGTGATGAACAGCGCGGTGAAGAAGGCGAGCGGGAACGCGATCACCAGCGCGCACGCGGCGACCTCGATGGTGCCGACCAGCACCGCTCGGATCCCGATGATGTCCTGGCTCGGCAGCCAGCGTGACTCGGTGAAGAAGTGCCAGCCGTAGTGGCTCAGGGTCGGCTTGGCCTGCAACCCGAGGAAGATGCCGATGGAGCCGACGATGACCAGGACCAGCAGGCCGACCGCCCGGACGCCCTCGAGGAAGACGCGGTCCTGCCGGGAGTAGCGGGTGACGATCCGCCGCGGCGTCGGCTCGGGGCCCTCATCGGGCCGATCGGTCCGCGGTCGCTGGGTCCCGGGCGGCGTCGGCGGGCCTGCCGCGGGCACCACCGCGAGAGCCTGGGTCGGCTCAGCTGCCATCGGCGTCCTTCTCTCGGGTCCTGCGCGGCCCGAACCGACGCATGCGCGAAGAGAGGGCAGGGACGAGCACGCCCTGCCGAGGACAGCACCCTTGCCCTCTCAATCCGGATCAGAATAATCGAGATTGGCGACTTGGTGTGCTTCTGTCCGAAATTGAGATGGGCGCGCCGAGGACGGCGCCGTCGCGGCTAGGCCCGCTTGTCCTTCTTCGGCGTCACCCAGAGCTTGATGACGCCCTCCGCGACCACGGTGCCGTCGGCACGGGTACCGGTGACCCGCACCTGGAGCTCGCCGTCGGCGTCGTCCCACTGTGCCTGGTCCGTCTCGGCGGTACACACGATGTCGCTGGTGGACTTGGCGGTGTAGCGCACGTCCATGCCCATCGGGATCCAGCGCTTGCTCGCGGGGATCGTCACCTCGGCGAGCGCGCCCATCGCCATCTCGAAGCCGTTGCAGACGGCGATCGCGTGCACCGTGCCGATGTGGTTGTGGTTGCTGCGCCGGTCGGGCACCACCACCTCGGCGTAGTTCGGCCGCAACTGGCTGACCCGCGGGTGGATCGAGCCGAAGTACGGCGCCTTGCGGCTGAACGCGAAGGAGAAGACCCGCTTGCCGACGATCGGGATGGCGGAGGTGGTGTTCCAGAGCCTGTAGAGCTGCGACTGCGACATGCCGCAGATCCTACTTGTCGGTAACTTCCTCAGGCCAGCGCCAGGAACACCCGCTCCAGCTCCTCGAGCTCCTCGGGGGGCGCACCCTCGGCGGTCTTGCGGCGCAGCTCCTCCACCAGAAGGGTGAAGGCTGCCTTGTCGAGCGCGCGGGTGACCGCCTTGAGCTGGGAGACCACCTCGCTGAGACTGCGGCCCTCCTCCATCATGCGCTGCACGCCGCCGAGCTGGCCCTGCGCCCGGCGCACCCGGTTGAGGACGACGGGGTTCTTCGACGGGCCTGCTTCGACGCTCATGCGGTCAGGTAACCATCCGGGCCTCCGGCGATTCCACGCGATCACGACCGGCCTTCGGACCCGACGGGCCCCGGGCTCGTCACAGGTCTCTCGATGTCGAGAATCTCGACCTCTGCTAGCGTCGGCAGCATGAGGGACGAGGTCGACGACCTTTCCGAGGACTGGGCCCGGGAGCGGCCCGACCTCGACCTGTCCCCGGTCGCGATCTTCTCCCGGCTCGGCCGGCTCTCCCGCCATCTCGACCTGGCCCGTCGCGAGGCCTTCACCCGGCACGGCATCGAGTCCTGGGAGTTCGACGTGCTGGCCGCACTGCGCCGCGCGGGCACGCCGTACGAGCTCTCGCCGGGCCGGCTGCTGCGCGAGACGCTGGTGACGAGCGGGACGATGACCAACCGGGTGGACCGGCTCGCCGCGCGCGGCTTCGTGGAGCGCAACCCCGACCCCGAGGACCGCCGCGGCGTCCTGGTCCGGCTGACCCCGGAGGGCAAGACGGCCGTCGACGGCGCCTTCGGAGCGCTGCTGCAGGCCGAGGCGACCTTCCTCACCGAGCTCTCCGAGGCGCAGCAGGAGCAGCTGGCCGACCTGCTGCGGCAGCTGCTCGTCCGGTTCAGCTGAGCCGAGACGTCACCTTTCGCCGGTCGAGTGGTCAGTCGAGGACCTCGGCGGCCTCCAGCCACTCCAGCTCGAGATCGGACTTCTCCGCCGCGAGCACGTCGAGCTCGGCGCTGAGCTCGGCCAGCCGGGCGTAGTCCGCCGCATGCTCGGCGATCGCCGCGTTCAGCTCCGCCTCACGAGCCGCGATCCGCTCCAGCCGCTTGTCGATCCTGGCCACCGTCTTCTTGGCCTCGCGCTCCTCTGCGGAGCCGGCCTTGGCCTTCGGCGAGGCAGGAACTGACGCCTCGGCCGGCGGAACCTGACCCTTCGACCCACCGGACGTGACCTCTCGGGTCCCCGAAGGTGACGTCTCGGCGGGGAGGCGGCGCTCCAGGTACTCCTCCACCCCCCGCGGCAGCATCGAGATCTGGCCGTCGCCGAGCAGGGCCCAGATCGAGTCGGTGACCCGCTCGAGGAAGTAGCGGTCGTGCGAGACCACGATCAGGGTCCCGGGCCAGCCGTCGAGGAAGTCCTCGAGCACTGTCAGCGTCTCGATGTCGAGATCGTTGGTCGGCTCGTCGAGGAGCAGCACGTTCGGCTCGGTCAGGAGCAGCCGCAGCAGCTGGAAGCGCCGTCGCTCGCCACCGGAGAGATCGCCGATCCGGGTGACCAGCTTGTCGCCGGTGAAGCCGAACCGCTCCAGCATCGAGGTCGCCGAGAGCTCCTGGCCGTCCAGCGTCTTGGAGACCCGGCGGATCGACTCGACCGTCGGCAGCACCCGCGCCTCGGGATCGAGGTCGTCGAGCTGCTGGGTCAGGTGCTGGAGCGCGATCGTGCGGCCGTGCTTGACCTTGCCGACCGCCGGCGGCAACGAGCCGTCGAGCAGCGAGAGCACCGATGTCTTGCCGGCGCCGTTGACGCCGACGATGCCGATCCGGTCGCCCGGACCGATCCGCCAGGTCGCGTGCGAGAGCAGCTGCCGCTCGCCGCGGAACAGGTCGACGTCCTCGACGTCGATCACGTCCTTGCCGAGCCGCTGGGTGGCGAAGCGCTGCAGCTCGAAGCGGTCGCGCGGCGGCGGGACGTCCTCGATCAGCGCGTTGGCGGCATCGATCCGGAACTTCGGCTTGGAGGTGCGGGCGGGCGCACCTCGGCGCAGCCAGGCGAGTTCCTTGCGAGCGAGGTTCTGCCGGCGTGCCTCGACAGCACTCGCCTGCCGGGAACGCTCGGCCTTCGCGAGCACGAACGCGGCGTACCCACCCTCGTAGGCGTCCACGACGCCGTCGTGCACCTCCCAGGTGTACTGGCACACGGCGTCGAGGAACCAGCGATCGTGCGTGACCACGACCAGCGCCGAGGAACGGCCGACGAGGTGGTCGGCCAGCCAGGCGACCGCCTCGACGTCGAGGTGGTTGGTCGGCTCGTCGAGGACGATGAGGTCGTGCTCGCCCAGCAGCAGCTGGGCCAGCGCGCACCGGCGGCGCTCGCCGCCGGAGAGTCCGTCGACGATCCGTTCCAGGCTGATCCCGGCGAGCAGCACCTCCACGATCTCGCGGGTGCGCGACTCGGCCGCCCACTCGTGGTCGCTGCGGCCCTGCAGCACTGCCTCGCGGACGGTGTGGGTGTCGACGAGCTGGTCGCCCTGGTGCAGGTAGGCGATCTCGAGGCCGCGGCTGCGCGAGACCCGGCCGGTGTCGGGCTCCTCGATCCCGGTCATCACCTCGAGCAGCGTGGTCTTGCCGTCGCCGTTGCGGCCGACGATCCCGATCCGCTCCCCGGCACCGATGCCGAGGGAGACGTCGGAGAGCAGCGGCCTGATGCCGTAGGACTTGGAGACGTGTTCGAGATTGAGGAGGTTGGCCATCGCGCCTCCATTGTCTCAGGCGGGCGGTCAGACGCCCCAGTCGTGGCCGCGACCGCCCCGGTCAGTCGTAGCTGACGACGTGCGCGCCGGCCACCGGCGCCGGCACCGCCCAGCAGTGCTCGTGGCCGGCCGCCTGCATCGCCCCGGCGATCTCGCGCGCGTGCGCAGCGTCGCGACACAGCAGCAGCACCGTCGGCCCGGACCCGGAGAGCAGCGTCGCCAGCGCACCGGCCTCGGCGCCGTCGGCGAAGGTACGCCGCAGGTCGGCGCGCAGGTCCAGGGCCGGCTCCTGCAGGTCGTTGCCCACGCTGGCCGCGAGCAGCTCGAGGTCGCCGTTGCGCAGTGCCTCGACGAGCGAGTCGGGGATCACCGGATCGGTGGCAGCGGGGGTCAACTCGTCGAAGTGCCGGTAGACGGCAGGGGTGGAGAGCCCGACCGCGTTGCCGACGACCACCCACCACCAGGCGCCGTGGTCCTCGAGCGGCTCGACCAGTTCTCCGCGCCCGTGCCCGGCGGCGGCACCGCCGAGCAGCGCGAACGGTACGTCGGAGCCGAGCTCGCCGGCGATCCGCAGCAGGTCCTCGTCGGTCGTCCCCAGCGACCACAGCCGGTCCAGGGCGAGCAGGGTCGCGGCGGCATCGGCGGACCCGCCGGCGAGACCCCCTGCCACCGGGATGCCCTTGTGGATCTCGATCCGCGCCGCCCTGTCGATGCTGTGGTGGGCAGCCAGTGCCCGGCCGGCCCGGATGGCGATGTTGGACCCGTCCTGCGGCACCTCCGCGAGCGCGACGTGGGCCTCGCCGGTCACCGTCACGACCCACTCCTCCGCATCGGCGACGAGGACGTCGTCGTAGAGCCCCACCGCCTGGTAGACCGTGGCGAGCGGGTGGAACCCGTCGGCCCGCACGGGACCCACGCCGAGATGGAGGTTGATCTTGGCCGCGGCCCGGACGGTCACGGTCATGCGTGCAGCCTCTCGGTGATCGCGATGAAGTCGTCGACGGTCAGCATCTCCCCGCGCGCCATCGGATCGATGCCGGCGCCGGTCAGCGCCGCCTCCGCCGCCTCCGCGGAGCCGGCCAGCTCGCGCAGCGCACCGCGCAGCGCCTTGCGGCGATGGGCGAAGGCGGCGTCGACCACCGCGAAGACCTGCTGCCTGGTCGCGGTGGTGGGCCGCGGCGGCCGGTGCACCCAGGCGACGAGTCCGGAGTCGACGTTGGGAGCGGGCCAGAAGACGTTGCGCCCGATCGCACCGGCCCGGCGGACGTCGGCGTACCAGGCCGCCTTGACGCTCGGGACGCCGTAGACCTTGGACCCGGGTGCGGCGGCGAGCCTGTCGGCGACCTCGGCCTGCACCATCACGAGGCCCTTCCGCAGCGTCGGCAGCAGGGCCATCAGATGCAGCAGCACCGGCACCGAGACGTTGTAGGGCAGGTTGGCCACCAGCGCGGTCGGCGCGGGTCCCGGCAGGTCGGAGACCTTCAGCGCGTCCTCGTTGACCAGCCGGAACCGGTCGGCGACATCGGCCGCGTGCTCGCGGATCGTCTGCGGCAGGCGGCCCGCCAGGAGCGGGTCGATCTCGATCGCCGTCACCTCGGCACCGGTCTCCAGGATCGCCAGCGTCAGGCTGCCCAGCCCGGGCCCCACCTCGACCACCACGTCCCCGGCGCCCACGCCCGACTCCCGCACGATCCGGCGGACCGTGTTGGCGTCGATGACGAAGTTCTGTCCGCGCTGCTTGGTGGGTCGCAGCTCCAGCTCTGCGGCGAGTGCGCGGACCTCGGCGGGTCCGAGCAGGCGGAGGTCGGGCATGGGCGACAGGCTAGCGGGGAGGCCCGTCGGCGCCGCGGTCGCCGACGTCCGCCGACCCGTCGAGGTGCCTCGACAAGCTCGGCGGACGTCGGTCGCGCGGTGCTGGAGGGCCGGCTAGGCCCCGCGACCGCAGACGGGCCAGGCGCCGTAGCCGCCCGAGGCGTCGCGGACCTTGGTCGCGATCGCGATCTGCTCGGAGCGCGAGGCCTGCGAGGGCAGCCCGGTGCCGCCGTAGGCATGCCAGGTGCCGAGGTTGAACTGCAGGCCGCCGTAGTAGCCGTTGCCGGTGTTGGCGGCCCAGTTGCCGCCGGACTCGCACTGGGCGATCCGGTCCCAGACGCTGCTGCCACCGGCGTAGTTCGCCGTGGGCGCCTTCGTCCCGACGGCGACGACCTCGGCGGTCGGCTGCTTGAGCACGCTCTGCGAGACGACCCGCTTCCTGACCAGGTCGCCGTTGCGGTAGATCAGCCGGTAGACGACGTCGCGCTTGCCGTCGACGCCCGGGGTGGTCACCTTGCGGGTGCCCTGGGGCAGCGACGCGTCCTGGTGCTCGACCGTCGGCGCCGGCACCGTCTCACCCTCGACCGACCTCGTCGTGGTGCTGAAGTCGGTGAAGACCACCCGATCCCCGTCCACGAGCGGCCGGTCGACGGCCGGGTGCACCACGTCGCGACCGTGCGGGTCGTAGCCGAGCTGGGTCAGCGCCTCACCGACGGTGCCGGCGGCCACGGTACGCACCTCGGGCTTGGCGCCGGCGAGCTGCACGGTGATCGTCTTCGGGGTGGTGACCTCGAGCGCCATGCCCTCGCGGCCGATGCTGGCGCTGCGACTGGTCGAGAGGGCCGCGGCGCGGTAGTTGCTGCCGATCTCGTCGAGGGCGTCGTCGACGGTGTCGGCGGTGACCCAGTACGTCTGCTTGTGACCGTCGACGTCGAGGTTCAGCGGCTTTCCGAACCGGACGTCGATCTGGCTGCCGTCGCCCACCTTGTCCGAGAGACCGGGGGCGACCTCGTCGTGCGGACCGACCGAGATGTGCTGTGCCTTGAGGACGCCGGCCACGGTCGAGGACATCGTGTCCACGTGCTTGGTCCTGCCGTCGACGGTCAGGGTGACGTCGTGGTTCAGGGAGGCGTAGCCGGCGGTGGTGCCCGCCACGGCGAGGGCGCCGACAGCGGCGAGGACGATCAGATTTCTGCGGGTGTTGAGGCGCTGTGTGAGCGTGCGGAACTGCACGGTTCTCCGATGTTCGAACTCCCCGGGCCTCGGTGCCGGCTCCTCCTCCCGGGCTGTGGGACCGGGGCAGGTCTCCGCACGGGAGCCTTGGGAGCCAGCGGCGAAATCACGTCTCCGATCCCGGCCGTCAGCGTCCCAGGGCAACAAGTTTCGCGGCGAAACTCAACTCGAGGGCTCGGATCTGGCGGGCGATCGTGAGAATGGTCTCAATATTTCGCCTCAGGTGTCACAGGAGTCCCACCGGCATCTGCTCAGGGACGCCCCAGGATCTTCTGCACCGCCGACTTCGTGATGCCCAGGCGGAGCGCTATCCACTCCATGGTCCGCCCGTTGGCCGCGAGCTCCCGGACGTAGGCCCGCCGCCGGTCGGCCAGCTCTCGGGTCTGCTCGCTCAGCCGCGTCAGCTCGAGGCCCGCCTCGATCGCCTTGAGGACCAGGTCGCGGTCCCGCTCCTCCTGCGGGGGCGTACTCCCCCGTCGCGACCGACCCCCTGCAGCGCCGGCGGTCGCCGCCGCATCGCGGAACGCGTAGATCAGCCGAGCAGCGGCGGGGCCACCGGGGTCGCCGGGGGCGAGGATGAGCGGCTCGAGCAGCGCTCGCAGCGGGGCGGGGTTCTGGCTCCGCGTCGCGGCAGCGCAGGCTCTGTCGTTGCGGTCCTTGTCCAGCAACGTCCAGTCGACCGAGCGGCCCGACACCTGCGCCACGTCGGCCAGGAAGCTGCGTTGCGCACGCCCGTTGCCCTCCCGGAAGGGGTGGACGTGATTGAGGTCGAGGTAGAGCAGCGCCAGGCCGCTGAGGAAGACCTCGTCCTCGACCACCTCGCTCAGGAGCGGCCCTTCGTGGAGTCGGACGAGGACCTTGGTGAGCCGGGCGTCGATGAGATCGTGCGGCCAGAAGTGCGTGCCGCCCTTGCTGAAGTCCTCGCTGCGGTAGTTCCCGGCCCAGTCGTAGACGTCACCGAACAGCCAGCCGTGGAGCGCGCGCAGGTGGGCGGCGGTGAAGGTGCGCTCGACCGGCGCCAGGCCGATGGTGGCGAGGCGGACGCCGACGAAGTAGGCCTCCGCGCGGGCCAGCTCCTCCTTGTCGGTGATGCCCCGGCGGTTCCGCAGGACGGTCGTGCCGGGATAGAAGGAGGACTCAGTCACGGGCAGGGGGCCAGCGGCGATCCCCGGCGGCGAGCATCTGCTCGAGGGTCGCCCGACCGGCCGCGTACTCACGCGCGACGTCCAGGAACTCCTCGGTCGGCTCCACGCCCTCGAGGCGGCTGGAGACCACGGCGTTGCCGAGGTCGCGGCTGCGCGACTCGACGATCGTCATGCCCGATCCCCTTCCGACGCCCGTACACCCCCACTGTACGTCGATGACCGCCGCGGCACCAGGCGCACGACGACGCTCGCGGAAGACCGCCTACCAGGCGCCGTACGCCCTGTCGGTGTTCGCGTCGACGGCCAGGCAGAGCGCCTCGAGGTCCTCCTCGAGCACCTCGGCCATCACTCGCAGCGTGGTCGGGACCATGTACGCCGCATTGGTCGCGCCGCGATGCGGATGCGGGGTCAGGAACGGCGCATCGGTCTCGACCAGGATCCGGTCGCGGGGCGTGATCGCGAGCGCCTCGCGCAGGTAGGAAGCGTTCTTGAAGGTGACGGTGCCGGCGAACGAGAGGTAGGCGCCCCGATCCAGGCAGGCGCGAGCGAAGGCTGCGTCGCCGGAGAAGCAGTGCATCACCCAGCGCTCGGGCGCGCCCTCCTCGTCGATCACCGCGAGCACCGCGTCATGCGCCTCCCGGTCGTGGATCTGCAGCGTCTTGTCGTGCCGCTTCGCCAGATCGATGTGCCGGCGGAACGACTCGGTCTGCACCGCCCGGCCGTCCTCCCCGGTACGGAAGAAGTCGAGCCCCGTCTCCCCCACCACCCGCATCTTCGGATGCGCCGCCACCAGCCGCTCGATCTCGGCGAGCGCGGCCTCCAGATCCGGCTGCAGGGGCGCGTCGTTGGGATGCAGCGCCGCTCCGCCGATCACGTTGGCCCACTCCCGCGACGCCTGCTCGGCGAAGCGTGCGGAGGGCAGGTCGCAGCCGATCTGCACGATCCGGGTGACCCCGACGGCGGCAGCCTTCGCCAGTCCCTCGGCCACCGGCAGCTCGTCCTCACCCCGGACGATGTCGACATGGCAGTGGTTGTCCACGACCGGTGCGGGCAGCGGCTCGGGCAGCGGTGCGAAGCTCACGCGTCCCCGATCCGGCCCAGGATCGCCTCGGCGGCCTCCTGCGGCGCGTGCGTGGGGATCCAGTGCGAGACGCCGACCAGCTCGACGAACTCGTAGGGCCCGGTGCAGTACTCCGCCGTCTCCTCCGGGCCCTTGCGGTCCAGCGCCGTGTCGCCGTCACTCCACACCATCGTCGTCGGCACGCGCACGGTCAGGTCGTCGCGCAGCCCGCCCAGCGAGAACGGCAGCGCCCGGTAGTAGCCCAGTCCACCGGGCAGCGCCCCGTACTCGACGATCTCGGTCTGGAAGCGGGCGACGTCCGCCCGGGTCATGCCGGCGCCACGCAGCATCCGCCGCATCCGGCCGGTCTCACCCAGCCACTCCGGCAGGAGCGGCACGTTGAAGGCGGCCATGTACCAGGACTTGAGCGCCTGACGCCCGCGCAGCGCATGGACGAAGGCGGCGGGGTGCGGGACCGAGAAGGCCGTGTACGACGCGACCAGCTCGGGTCTCTTGGCGGCGAGATGCCAGCCGACCATGGCACCCCAGTCGTGCCCGACGAGGTGGATCGGCACGTCGCCGCCCTGGCCCCGGACAGCCTCGATCAGCGCCGCGACGTCGCGGGAGAGCTCGGGCAGGACATAGTCCCGGCGGCGCGGCGGACGGGCACCCGGCGAGTAGCCGCGCTGGTCGGGCGCCAGGGTGCGCAACCCCTGGGCGTGCAGCAGCGGGGCGACGTCGCGCCAGCAGGTGTTCCGTTCGGGGAAGCCGTGCAGCAGCACCACGACCGGACCGTCCAGGGGGCCGGTGTCGGCGACGTCGAAGACCAGCCCGTCGCGCTCGTACTGCGTGATCCGCTCCGTCATCGTGCGTCCGCTCCCTGCGCTCGTCGTCTCACGTCGGCTGCTTGTGCACCGCGTCGTAGACCTGCCGCTTCGGCAGGCCCGCCAGCCGGGCGACCTCGGCGATCGCCTCCTTGCGGGTCAGTCCGCCAGCCTCCTCCTCGGCGACGGCGGCCCGCAGGCTGGCGTCGTCATCCGCCACCGTAGCGGCTGCGCCGACGGCCCCCTGGACGACGATGGTGACCTCGCCGCGAAGGCCGTCCTCCGCCCAGGCGACCAGCTCCGCGAGCGGACCGCGACGTACCTCCTCGTGGGTCTTGGTCAGCTCGCGGCACACCGCAGCCGGCCGGTCCTCACCGAACGCGTCGCGCATCGCCGCCAGGGCGGCCGGCGTGCGGTGCGGGGCCTCGAAGAAGACCATCGTGCGCTCCTCGGCCGCCAGCGAGGCCAGTCGGCGCGAGCGCTCGCCGTTCTTGCGCGGCAGGAAGCCCTCGAAGCAGAACCGGTCGACCGGCAGACCGCTGACCGCCAGCGCCGTCAGTACGGCGGAGGGGCCGGGCACGGCCGTCACGGCGACACCGGCCGCCACGCATGCCGCGACCAGCCGGTAGCCCGGGTCGGAGACCGACGGCATGCCCGCGTCGGTGACCAGGAGCACCCGCTCACCGCCGAGCAGCGCCTCCAGGAGCTGCGGCGTACGGCCGCTCTCGTTGCCCTCGAAGTAGGAGACCACCCGGGCCGAGACGCTCACCCCGAGCTCGGTGGTGAGGCGCTTGAGACGCCGGGTGTCCTCCGCGGCGATGACGTCGGCACCGGCGAGCTCCTCGGCCAACCGCGGCGGGGCGTCGGAGACCCGGCCGATCGGGGTCGCCGCCAGCACCAACACGCCTGGACCATCTCCGGAGGACACGGCCCCATCGTAGAGTTCACGATCGTGACGACCGCGCCACCTGCCTCCGCACCCTCGCGCGAGCCTCGCCCGGACGCGCCGCTCGTGCGCCGCACGCTGAGCAGGACCGCGCTGGGACGGCCGGTTCCTTCCGCGTGGCGACGGGCGGCGGCTCGGATGAGCGACGAGGACCCGGTGATCAGCTGGGTGGTCTCGATCGGCATCACCGTGATGGCGTTCCTGCTGCGGATCTGGCATCTCGGCTCGCCGCACGTCTTCGCCTTCGACGAGACCTACTACGCCAAGGACGCGTGGTCGCTGCTGCACTACGGCTACGCCCGCAACGCCGTCACCGACGCGGACAAGCTGATCCTGGGCGGCACCACCGACCCGACCAAGGTCTTCAGCCCCGACGGCGCGGAGATGATCGTCCACCCCGAGGTCGGCAAGTGGCTCATCGCGCTGGGCGAGAAGGCCTTCGGGATGGACCCGTTCGGCTGGCGCATCGCGTCCGCCGTGATCGGCGCCCTGATGATCCTGGTGCTGATCCGGCTGGTCCGACGCCTGACCGGCTCCACCCTGCTCGGCGCCGTGGCCGGCCTCCTGATGTGCTTCGACGGCCTGGAGTTCGTGCTCTCCCGGCTCGCCCTGCTCGACATCTTCGGCGCGTTCTTCATCCTGCTCGCTGTGCACTTCATGGTCATGGACCGGGACTGGTTCCGCGCGAAGATGGCCCGGCTGGTCACCGAGCAGGACGTGCTGCGCCACCAGCAGGACGGCGCAGCCTTCGGTCCCGTCCGCCGACTGCTGTTCCGGCCGTGGCTGCTCGCCTCGGGGCTCACCTGGGGCCTGGCGCTGGGCACCAAGTGGGACGCCGCTTACCCGCTGGCCTGCTTCGCGCTGCTCTCCCTCGCCTGGTGCGCCGGGGCGCGCCGGATGTTCGGCGTCTCCTGGGCGGGAGTCAAGTCGCTGCTGGCCGACGGCGTGACGGCGTTCGTCCACCTCGTCGTGGTGGCAGCGGTCGTCTACGTGACCTCGTGGACCGGCTGGCTGATCCACCATCACGTCTACGAGCAGTCGCTGTCCTCGACCCAGTACACGCAGTACACCGGCAAGGGCCACTGCGGCGGGACCGACAACCACACCTACGTCTCCGACGACCCGGACACCTCGGCCCGGTGGTCGACGGCGAAGGAGCCGGACCAGCACGGTCTCGCCGGCGTCGAGCAGGCACTGAAGTCGCTGTGGTACTACCACCAGGACGTCTACACCTTCCACACCAACTTCCTGCAGTGCGCGACCCATCCCTACGCCTCCCAGCCCGCGGGCTGGCCGCTGCTGAACCGCCCGGTCGGGGTCGCCGCGGACAACGGCATCCAGCCCGGCGCCACCGACGGTGGCCAGACGTGCAAGGCCGCCGCGGGCGACACCTGCCTGCGCCAGGTGCTGCTGCTGGGCACGCCGGTGCTGTGGTGGGGCGGTGCTATCGCCCTGATCGCCGCGGGCATCCTGTGGATCGGCGCCCGCGACTGGCGCTACGGCGTCGCCGTCGTCGGCGCCCTGTCGACGTGGCTGCCCTGGCTGCAGTACGCGAACCGGCCGATCTTCAGCTACTACGCGATCTCGATGCTGCCCTTCATCATCGTGGCGATCGTGCTGGGCATGGGCCGGATGATCGGCACCGCCCGGGTCTCCACGCCCCAGCGCACCGTGGGCGTGATCGTCTCCGGGGCGTTCTTCCTGCTCGTGCTGGTGAACTTCGCCTGGTTCTGGCCCATCTACACCAACGGCCTGCTGAGCCGCGCGCAGTGGCTCGACCGCATCTGGTTCCAGAGGTGGATCTGATGCGCAGCCGGATCGTGTGGTGGGCCCTGGCCCTCGACCTCGTGTGCGTGGTCGCGTTCGCCGCCGGCGGCAAGGACGCGCACGACGAGTCGTCGACGTGGTGGGTGGTCGTCCGGATCGCGTGGCCCTACGCGGTCGCGTGCCTGCTGGGGTGGGCGTACGTCGCGCGCCGCGGGTGGGACCCGCGGCAGGTACGCCCCGCCGGCATCGTCGTGCTGGCGGCGACGTACGTGCTCGGGATGGTGCTGCGGCTGATCAGCGGCCGGGGGATCGCCGTGGGCTTCCTGATCGTGGCCATCGTCTTCCTCAGCCTGACGATGCTCGGCTGGCGCCTGGTCGCGGGCTGGCTGGCCGGCCGCCGCGCTGCGGCCTGAGAGGCGCCTCGCCGTCGTCGCTCACGACACCGTCGCCGCGCGCATCTTCGCCAGCCGGTCGCGCAGCGCATCGGCTCGGTGGGCGTTGCCGGCGAGGTCGACGTAGGCGTCGCCGTACGCCCACAGGAGCGCGTCGTCGAGGCGACGGACGGCCCCGGGCGGGTAGCGGTAGGCCATCCGCCGGGCGACCGTCTCCTCGTCGACCGGGCGCAGCGCCGCGGCGAGCTCGGTCAGCGAGGTGATGCCCAGCTCGAGGATGAGGCTGGCGATCCACGCATAGTGGTCGATCCGCGACCAGCCGGCGTCGGCATACTGTCCGGCGAGGAACGCCGCCAGCTCGCGCGGGCTGATCCGCGGGTCGTCGTCGGCCGCCTCGAGCACCGTGTCGTGCAGGCCGAGCCGCAGACGGTCGCGGATCGTGGAGAACTCCCGGTCGGCGAGCTCGAGCAGGCCGGCAGCGAGCGTGAACCGGCGGTCGAACTCCGAGACGTGCTCGGCCGGGATGGTGCCCTTGTAGCGGATGTCGTGCTCGAACTCCGCCCACGCGTGCTGCAGCACCGTCCGGATCTGGACCTGCGCCTGGCGACCCGCCAGCAGCTCGTAGCCGGCGGGCGGCTCGCGGTCCGGGTCGAGGCCGACCAGCAGGTGCCGGCTGGCATAGCCGAAGCGGCCCTCGTCGGCGGTCTCCCGGCCCATGTCCCGGTCGTCGTGCACCACCACCTCGTCGCCGAGCAGATCGACGACCGCCTGGACGTCGCTGTGCACGTAGGTGATCACGCGGATGCCGATCTGGTCGGTGATCTCCTCCAGCGGCCTGCGGTAGATGCGCCGCCCGTCGAGGGTGCGGGCGGCCTTGGCGGCGAAGGAGGAGACCGACTTGGCCCGTCCGCCGACCGTCAGGTAGTTGATGCCCGCGTCGTCGAGGATCCCTGTCACCAGCCGTACGAACTCCTCGGTCGCCCGCTGTCGCTGCGGCTGGGTCCGCGCGTACTCGCGGACGGCGACGTCCGGATCGGTCATCGACGCGGTCCGCTGGCGCGGCGTCGGAGTGAGGTCCTCGGGCAGCGTCGGCGTGACGATGTAGCCCGTCTCGAAGTCGCCGTACGTCGTGGTCTGCTCGGGCCGATGGGTGGCGAACAGGGCGACGTATGCGCACACCACCGCGTCCACCTGGTCCTCGACGACCCGCAGCTCGCTCTTGCGGATCGCGTCCCTCACCGCGTGGGACAGCGACCGCCACGAGCGGGCGCCCGCGGGGTCGGCCGCCGCGCCGTCGAGGATGAGCGGCGGCTCCGCACTCGCCCGCGACTCCAGCAGGTCCATCAGCAGGGTGAGCTCGGCGCGCAGCCGGGCGAAGTCGCGGCCGGGCTTGTTCTTGTACTTCAGCGTCCGGCCTAGCCGGAACAGCGCGACGGTCGCCGGGTGCGGGTACACCTCGATCGCGCGCCGGCCACGGCCGGACCGCGGGTTCATGTCCAGGCCGAGCCGGCTCGCGATCCGTGCTCCGCGGGGCTGGCCGCTCAGCTCGGGCTTGCCGGTGTTCGACGGGTGGGCGCCGGCGTCGAACCGGGCGAAGTCGGCGTTCAGCAGTGCCTCGGCGGGGCGGTTCCCGGTGGCGTTGGTGACGATGAGGGGCGCGTCGATGGCGACGAGGCAGTCGCCCTCGACGTACGGCGCGAGCGTCTCGACGATCTCATCGTCGTCGATCGCCTGCGACACGTGCACCAGCCGCCCGGCCTCGTCGAGCACCGCCAGCCCGGTCGGCCTGCGCTCGCCCCAGGCCAGGTCGACTCCCACGAAGTACATGCGCCCAGGGTGACAGGTCTCCCTTCGCTCGGGCGGGTCGCCCGGGTGAGGGTCGGCGCGGCGGCACCCGACAGCTCGCGGAGGCGAGTCGCTATCCTTCCCTCCGGACCCGACGACGACCCGACGCTCAGGGCCGGCCGCAGGTGATGAGGAGACAGTGACCCAGGCAGGAACCTCCGACGAGCCCCTGGCGGCCCCTCGCGAGGTCACGGCGCCGGCGCCCGCACGTGCGTCCGGCTGGGACTGGTCGGACCCGACGGTGCTGCTGGTCGAGGACGACCCGGGCGACGCGCTGCTGGTCGAGGAGCTCGTCGCGGACTGCCATCCGCCGATGTCCCTGCGGCACGCGAGCTCACTCGCCGAGGCCACCGCGCTGCTCGCCGACCTGCGACCCGACTGCGTCCTGCTGGACCTCCACCTCCCCGATGCGCAGGGTCTCGACGCGCTGACGGTGATCCAGGACTCGGCCGAGACCATCGCCGTCGTCGTCCTGACCGGTCAGAGCGAGGAGGAGATCGGCCTGGCGGCGATGGCCGCCGGCGCCCAGGACTATCTCGTCAAGGGCCACGTCGACGCCGAGTGGCTCGGCCGCGCCGTCCGGTACGCGATGCAGCGCAAGGAGGCGGAGCGCTCGGCGGTCGCCCTGCACGCCAGCCAGCTGCTCGCCCAGGAGAACGCGCGTCTCGAGCGCGGGCTGCTGCCCAAGCCGCTGATCGGCACCACCCACGCCCTGGAGGTCGTCAGCCGCTACCAGCCCGGCCGGGCCCAGGCGCTGCTGGGCGGGGACTTCTACGACGTGATCCAGCTGTCCGACGGCACGGTCGAGGTGCTCATCGGAGACGTGTCGGGTCACGGGCCGGACGAGGCTGCCCTCGGGGTCGCGCTCCGCATCGCCTGGCGCACGCTCGTGCTCAGCGGGATCCCGGCCGACCAGCGCGTCGGGCGCCTCGAGCAGATCCTCATCGCCGAGCGGCCCGCCGAGCACACCTTCGCCACCCTGACCTGCGTGACGATGCTGCCCGATCGGCAGCGTGTGCGGGTCGTGCGCGCCGGCCACCCCGGCCTCATGGTGCGCACCGCCGACTCGCTGGAGCTGATCGAGGTCTCCGGCGGTCCGGCCATCGGCATCCTCCCCGACTCGGAGTGGGAGGCGGCCGAGCTGGTGATGCCGGGCGCCCCCTGGGGGCTGGTGCTGTTCACCGACGGCCTCTTCGAGGGCCGCACCGACCTCGCCGGCAACCGGCTCGGCGAGGACGGGCTGCTGACGGTGGGGCGTGAGCTCACAGCGGCCTCCTCCGAGGACTTCGTCGACAGCCTGGTGGAGCACGCCCAGCGCTTCTCCGAGGGCTACGGCGGCCTGGAGGACGATCTGGCCCTCCTGCACCTGCGATGGCACGAGGGAACGGAGGCACGGCGATGAGCGCCCCCGCGGAGCGACGGCGCGGCCGGATGACGGTGCAGCGCTGGATCTACCTCACGCTCGGGGTGATGACCGTGCTGGTCGCTCTCGGGGCCGTCATCGGTGCCCAGCTGCTGGCCCAGACGACCAGGGACTCCGATCGGCTGATCAAGCACATCCAGCCCGCGCGGGTGGCAGCGTCCCAGCTGCAGGCGACGCTGATCGACCAGGAGACGGGCGAGCGTGGTTACGCCCTCACCGCCGACCCGCAGTTCCTGGCGCCGTACGAGGACGGGCAGAAGAGCGAGCGCGCGCTGGTGGCGCAGATCCGGGCGCTGCTGCCGCACGACGAGCAGGTGCTCGCCGACCTCGACCGCGTCGAGTCGGCCGCGGCGCAGTGGCGCCACGACTTCGCCGATCCCCTCATCGCCGGGGTCACGCCGGGCCATCCGCGGCAGCCGGACGAGACCGCCGCGATCCGGGCCAAGGCGTCCTTCGACCAGCTGCGCGGCCTCTTCACCGCCCAGAACGAGCACCTCCTCCAGGTCCGCGATGCCAGCCTCGCCGAACTGCGCCACGCCCGGCAGGTCCGCGACGGCGTGTTCGTGACGATGCTCGTGCTCTTCTTCCTCACCGCCGCGCTCATGATCGTGCTCGTCCGTGGCCTGGTGATCCGGCCGCTGGAGGCGCTGCGGGCCTCCAGCCGCCGGATCGCCGGAGGCGACTTCGAGCACCCGATCTCCCAGGGCGGCCCGGGCGACCTGCGCGCCCTCGCCCGAGACGTGGACCGCATGCGGCACCGCATCACCGAGGACCTGGACACCGCTCGCCGGCAGGAGCGCGAGATGTCCGAGCTCGCCGCCAGTCTGGACGCGCAGGCGTTGGAGCTGCGGCGCTCCAACGCCGAGCTGGAGCAGTTCGCCTACGTCGCCTCGCACGACCTGCAGGAGCCGCTGCGCAAGGTCGCCTCCTTCTGCCAGCTGCTGGAGAAGCGGTACGGCGGCGTCCTCGACGAGCGCGGGCAGCAGTACATCGACTTCGCCGTGGACGGCGCCAAGCGCATGCAGGTCCTGATCACCGACCTGCTGACCTTCTCCCGCGTCGGGCGGATCAGCGAGGAGCAGGCGTCGGTGCCCCTGGACGCCGTGGTGGACCGTGCCCTGGCCAACCTGGCGACGGCCGTGGAGGAGACCGGCGCCCTCGTCTCGCGGCCGGTCCCGCTGCCCGAGGTCAGCGGCGACCCGACGCTGCTCGCGATGCTGTGGCAGAACCTCGTCGCCAACGCGATCAAGTTCCGTGCCGCGGACCGCCCGCCCGTCGTCACGCTCACCTGCCGACCCGACCCCGACCGGGCCGACGGCGCCGGCTGGCTGTTCGCCGTGACCGACAACGGCATCGGCATCCCGGCCGAGTTCGCCGACAAGGTGTTCGTGCTCTTCCAGCGGCTGCACAGCCGCGAGGCCTACGCCGGCACCGGGATCGGGCTCGCGCTGTGCCGCAAGATCGTGGAGTACCACGGCGGCCGGATCTGGATCGACACCGAGCACACGGGCGGCACCCGGATCTGCTTCACTTTACCGACGGAGTCCGCCGAGCGTGACCGCGCGACGGCGAAGCCCACGGAGGGAATCGCTTCATGACCGGCCCCACGCAGCCCATCGAGGTCCTGCTCGTCGAGGACGATCCCGGCGACGAGCTGATGACGCGCGAGGCGTTCGAGGACAACAAGATCGCCAACACGCTGCACGTCGTCCGCGACGGCGAGGAGGCGCTCGACTTCCTCTACCGACGCAACGAGCATGCGGACGCACCGAGGCCCGACCTGATCCTGCTGGACCTCAACCTGCCCAAGTACGACGGGCGCCAGGTGCTGCAGCAGATCAAGTCCGACGCCGACCTCTCCCTGATCCCGGTCGTGGTGCTGACCACCTCCTCGGCCGAGGAGGACATCCTGCGCAGCTACAAGCTGCACGCCAACGCCTACGTGACCAAGCCGGTCGACCTCGACCAGTTCATCGCCGCCGTCCGGCAGATCGACGAGTTCTTCGTGACAGTGGTCCGGCTTCCCGGCCGGAACTGACCCGCCCGCCGCGCAGCGGCGTCGCCGAGGTCAGGCTCCGGTCGCCGGTCCGACCACGATCACGTGCAGGTTGCGCGGACCGTGCACGCCCTCGACCCGGCTGAGCTCGATGTCGCTGGTGGCCGACGGTCCGCTGATCCAGGTCAGCGGCCGGCCCTGACGCACGCTCGCGGTCAGCAGCCCGACCGCGTCGGGCACGTCGAGCACCACCTGGTCGACGGTGACGATGCAGACGTGCGTGTCCGGCACCAGGGTGATGGCGCGACGGCCCTGGCCCGGACCGTGGTCGAGCACGATCGTCCCGGTCTCGGCGATGCCCACGACGGCCTCGGTGACGACCACGTCGATCCCGTCGAGGTCCGCGGCGGTCAGGCTGCCGTCGTCGACTGTCGCGCCCGGGACGTCGACCCCGAGGCCGGCCGGCACCACCACCGAGGCGCCAGCGGGCACCGCCGCAGCGACGGCCGCCGCGAGATCCTCCGGCGTACTCCTCACGACGGCGGCGCGGTAGTCGGCCACCCGCTCGGCGAAGTGTCCGACGACGTCCTCGACCGGCGTACGGCGGGGGGCGGGGGGCGCTGCCGGCACGTCGGTGACGTCGGCCAGCGCCGACCGCACCCGGGCCAGGATCTGCTCGCGAGCCGTCATCGTCCCTCTCCTTCCGAGCGGCCGCCATCGGTCCGCTCCCACCACGACCTGAACGACTCCGGTGGGGCCGGCGGGAGGTCGCGTGCTCCGGCCCACTTGCTCAGGACCGGCAGCGAGCCCAGCCGTCGGGCGGCACCGAGGCCGACCCGGGTGAACCGCTCTCCGAAGCCGAGCTTGCGCGCATCGGACAGCGCCACCGCCGCGCCCTTGAAGGCGATCGCCTCGGCGGCATGTCCGGAGCCGAGGGACTTCACCCCGTGGCCGCGGCGGGCGTCGACGACCTGGGCACGCTGGTCCACCAGCACCGAGGGGATGTCGATGCGGACCGGGCAGGCCTCGAAGCAGGCACCGCAGAGCGAGGAGGCGTACGGGAGGGAGTCGACCTGCTCGTCGGTCCCGATGCCCTTGAGCAGCGGGTTGAGGATCGCGCCGATCGGGCCCGGGTAGACCGAGCCGTAGGCGTGCCCGCCGGTGCGCTCGTAGACCGGGCACACGTTCAGGCAGGCCGAGCAGCGGATGCAGCGCAGCGCCTGTCGCCCGGTCCGGTCGGCCAGGGCGTTCGTGCGCCCGTTGTCGAGGAGCACGACGTGCACCTCCTGCGGCCCGTCGCCCGGGGTGACGCCCGACCAGGTGGAGGTGTAGGGATTCATCCGCTCACCCGTCGAGGAGCGCGGCAGCAGGCGCAGCAGCGGGTCGAGATCCTCCCACTGCGAGACGACCTTCTCGATGCCCACCACCGAGACGAGCACCTCGGGCAGGGTCAGGCACATCCGGCCGTTGCCCTCGGACTCCACCACCACCAGGGTGCCGGTCTCGGCGACGGCGAAGTTGGCGCCCGAGACCCCGACCTTGGCCCGCAGGAACTTCTCCCGGAGGTGCTCGCGCGCGGCGGCCGCCAGGACGGCCGGCTCGTCGGTGAGGTCCTCCGGCGCGGGCCGGCCGACCTCCTTCATCGCACGCAGGAAGATCTCGCGCACCTCGGCGCGGTTGCGATGGATGGCGGGGACGAGGATGTGCGAGGGCAGGTCGTCGCCCAGCTGGACGATCAGCTCGGCCAGGTCGGTCTCCCAGGCGGCGATGCCCTCGGCGGCCAACGCCTCGTTGAGCCCGATCTCCTGGGTCACCATCGACTTGACCTTGACCACCTCGTCGACGCCGTGGCGGCGGGCGATCCCGGTCACGATCCGGTTGGCCTCGGCGGCGTCCTGAGCCCAGTGCACCGTCGCGCCGTTGGCGGTCAGGGTCTCCTCCAGCCGCAGCAGCTCCCGCTCCAGCCCGAGCAGCGCCGCCTCCTTGACGCCGGCTCCCGCGAGGCGCAGGTCCTCCCAGCCGGAGTCGCCGGTGATCGAGTCGGTGACCTCCTCGACCAGTCGGGAGCGCTTGCCGCGGATGGTGCCGGTCGCGTGCGCGAGGTTGTGACGCAGCTGGGCGTTGCCGAGGGCCTCGCGCGCAGCGGTCGGGAAGACCGGCATCCCGACGAAGGTGCCGCTCATCGCCGGGCTCCTGCGGTCGTGGGGACGCCGAGGACGGCGCCCTCGGTGGAGGCCAGGATCTCGGCCAGGTGGACGGTCCGGACACCGGCGCGCTGGCGGCTCATCAGACCGCCGATGTGGGTCAGGCAGGAGTTGTCGCCGGCCACCAGCACCTCCGCACCGGTCTCCTGGACGTGACGCACCTTGTCGGTGCCCATCGCCACCGAGGTGTCGGCGTTCTTGACGGCGAACGTGCCGCCGAAGCCGCAGCACTGGTCGGCACCGGGCAGGTCGAGCAACGTCAGCCCGCGGACGCTCTCCAGCAGCAACCGGGGCCGGTCCCCCACCCCGAGCATGCGCAACGAGTGGCAGGTCGGGTGGTAGGTGACGGTGTGCGGGAAGTAGGCGCCCACATCGGTCACCCCCAGGACGTCGACGAGGAACTCCGAGAGCTCGTAGACCCGCGGCGAGACCTCCGCCACGGCCCGCTCCAGGCCCGGGTCGCCGGAGCGGCGGGCGACCAGTCCGTGCTGGTGACGAGCCGAGCCGGCACACGAGCCGGAAGGGGTCACGATGGCGTCGTATCCGCTGAACGCGTCGACGAAGGTGCGCACCACCGGCACCGCCTCGTCGAGGTAGCCGGTGTTGACCATCGGCTGAGCGCAGCACGTCTGCGCGGCGGGGAAGTCCACCTTCACGCCGAGGCGACGCAGCAGGCGGACCACCGCCTGTCCGGTGCCGGGGTAGAGCGCGTCGTTGATGCAGGTGACCATCAGGGCGACGCGCATCGGGCCGACCGTCATTCGGGTTCCGCCTTCCTGCGTTGACCATTGTGTGGTCTGACCACACACGGCGACTGTAGAGTGACCGTCACCCGGCGTCAAGGTCGCCGACCCGCAGCGAGGAGCACCCCCGTGACCGAGGCCGCCTGGCGACCCGTCGCCCGCAGCCGCGCCTACGAGCTGGTCGTCGACCAGATCGAGGAGCAGATCCTGGCCGGATCGCTGCGCGTCGGTGAGCGCCTGCCCGGTGAGCGGGAGCTGGCCGCGCGGCTGGAGGTGTCGAGGGCGGCGGTGCGCGAGGCCATCCGCACGCTGGAGGCCCAGGGGGTGGTGCGCTCCTCGGTCGGGTCTGGGCCGGACGCCGGCACCGTCGTCTCCGCCGTACCGTCCGAGGCGTTGAACCGGCTCCTGCGGCTGCACGTCGCGCTGGCGAACTTCCCCATGCGCGACGTCGTCGAGGCGCGGGTGATGCTGGAGCGGTTCTCCGCCACCCTCGCCGCAGCCCACGCCGACGAGGCGCGGCTGGCGCACCTGCTGGCGCTGCTCGAGGCGATGGACGACACCGGCATCGACCGGGAGCGGTTCAACGACCTCGACACCGACTTCCACATCGCCATCGCCGAGGCGGGCGGCAACCGGCTGGTCGCGGACATGACGATCGCGATCCGCGACTCCACCCGGCGCCCGATCCTGCGCGGCCTCGAGGGGCTCGGCGATTCCTGGACCGAGGTCTGCGCCGACCTGCGCCACGAGCACCGTCGCCTCTACGACGCGATCCTCGCCGGGGACGCCGGGGCGGCCGCCGACGAGGTCGAGACGCACATCCGCGGGACGAGTCGCTGGCTGCCCGGTGCCCTCGACTGAGGTCGGCGATGGCTCGGCAAGGCAGGCAGCCGAACCGTCACTCCTCCGGCCGGTTCCGCCAGGGCGGCGCCGGTCGACCCGGCACAGCTCGGCGAACCGACGCGGCTCGGCTCAGCGCACCGTCCGCTCGGTGTAGGGGATCAGCCGCACCGGCCCGACCAGCCCGTAGGCCTGCCGCGGCACCACGCCGTAGACCGCCGGCGTGACGGTGCGCAGCCGGTTGATCAGCGTGCTGGCCACCTCGACCTCGATCAGGTTGCGCCCCGCGTGCAGCAGGTCGCCGACGTCCACGGCCGTGTCGAGGACGTCGCAGGGCGGCACCCGGCGGCCGTTGACCCGCACCCGGAAGGTGTCGTTCACCTCGCCGAGGTCGAGGACGGCGCCGTCCGCACCCGTCCAGTCGCGGCCCAGGTCGACGGTGACGGTGTAGGTGCCGACGCCCGAGACGTCCTCCAGCCCGGCGATCTGCGACCAGGGCGCCAGCGTGTCCAGGTGGACGCGGCGCACCGGCCGGATCGTCTCGGTGGCGCTCGCGCCGGGCTGCCAGTCCTCCACCGCCAGGTCCCAGGCGGCGAGCGCGATCGGGTCACGGACCCGGTCGATGGTGACCGAGCGCGTCCGGCCGCCGGTCGTCACGCTGACAGTGCCGGCGGCGCTCGCCCGCAGCACGAGGGCGTTCCCCTCGACCCGGAGCGACCCGGCGGAGACGGCCGTCGCCGACGGCGTCCGACCGTGCGGCCTCGCCAGCGCCACCACGCTGGACTGTCCCGGCAGCAGGTCGACGCTCACGCGGATCTGGTCCCCCTGCCGCTCCCAGAGCGCGATCGGGCTGGTGGCGCCGGTCCATGCGTCGAGCAGGTAGGGCACGGCGTCGGAGCGGCTCGCGGTCAGCCACAGATCCTGGGTGACGCGGACCAGCTTGCGGTTCTCGGCGTGCTTGGCGTTGGCGACGTAGTAGAGATCGGTGTCGCCGACCACCCGGTGCATCGTCATCGCCGTCGAGCTGTCGTGCCGTACGTCCGGGGTGATGCCCAGATCGGCCAGCGCCGCCGGGATGTCGGTCTCGAGCGCCACCGTCCGCGTCGTCGGCAGCGCCTGGATCCTGGTCACCAGCGCCCGGACGCGGTCGGTCTCGCCGGGCTGCGCGAGCCCGACGGGGGCGGCCGTCGTCCAATCGCCGAGGAAGATCACCGGCAGCCCGTCGCGCGCAAGCTCCAGGACGCGCTGCGCTGTCGCCTCGGCGATCGTGCACTCGCCGCCACGGAACTGGTCCGGCCCGATGATCATCACCTTGTACGCCGGACCGTCGGGGGCCAGCCGGCCGCGCCGTACCCTCGCCCTCGGCAGGTCCAGGAGCGCCGGCGTCGCGAACGAGTGGGTCCAGCCGATCGGGATGCCGTTGTTGGTCGCCCACGGCGCCCCGATGCCGGTCGAGGTCCAGCCCTTCTGGCGCAGGAAGACCACGTCGTAGCGCGGCGTCCCGGTCTGGAGGACCAGCTGGGTGCGATTGAGGTAGTCGGCGACGTCGGGGATGTGGCGCCACTGCGGCGTGCGCGGTCCCCAGGCGTCGCCGTAGCCCACCGCGTTGCTGTAGTACGGCGAGAACGCGGCGAAGCCGGGCCAGGTCACCTCCGGCGCGGTGGCGTAGGCGAAGCCGTGGATCATCGCCATGTTGACACCGGCGACGTACACGCTGTTGAGCGTCTGCAGCGCGCGGTCCCAGGTGGTCTGGTAGGCCGCACCCGCGTAGCAGATCGCCTCGCACGACATCACCGTGTGCCCGGCCATGTCGCGACCGCCCGCCTCCACGCGGTAGTCGTCGAGGTTCTTGAAGCCCAGCGACTCCGTCTCGGGGATGTCGAGCAGCGAGGCGTGCTCGACGGTGTCGGTCTGCAGCCCGTACGGCTGCACCCGCAGCCCCATGCCCAGACCGCGGGCGAACGCCTGGATCCTCAGCAGGTGGTGATCGCGGTAGAGATCGGAGATCACCTGGTTGAAGTCGTCGCGCACCCGCGTCGTGGTGACAGCGTCGTAGGCGAAGACGTACTTCTCCTTGACCTCGACCACCAGCGGCAAGTAGGGCAGCAGGTCGTAGCCCGCGCGCTCGGCGAACTCGTGCACCATCAGCGGCGTCCAGATGGTCGCGCCGCTCTCGATCTCCAGCGAGTCCTCGAAGAGGTAGCCACCTGCCTGACGCAGCAGGCGTCGCATCTCGCGGTCGAGGATGCGCTCGTTCCAGAAGTCGATCACGGCGCTGGACCCGGCAGCGCTGAAGTGGTCCACCACGTAGGCCCGCGGATCGGTGTGCGGCCCCGCCTCCGGCTCCTGCGCGGAGCCGCGGCGCCAGTACGACAGCACCAGCCAGGTGCCGCCGGCCGGGGCGGTCCACGTCAGGCGGCCGTCCACGACGCGGTCGGTCAGGTCGACGTACGTCGTGGGGTCCAGCGTCTGCACGCCCTTGACCGGGGCGCCGACGGTGAGGAACGCCTGCACCGCCTCCAGGTGACGCACGGTGCTGCCGCCGGCCGGTGCCACCAGCGGCTCGGGCACCGCCGCGTCGTAGACCTCGCCGCCGGCGACCTGTGCCTGGCCGTGGGCGAGCTCGGTGCACGCGGCGTCGTCGTCCGGGGTGATCGTGGGCACCGCCGCCGGCCAGGACGGGCCGATCGTGATGTCGATGCGTACGTCGCGCCGCGCTCCCTGGGCCAGCGCCGCCTTCACGCCGGCCACCCACGACGCGGTGCCCCAGCCGAAGCGCTGCAGGTCCATGGTGATGCCGCGGGCGGCAAGGCTGTGCGTCACGTCGGCCACCTCCAGCACGCCGAAGCCGGCCGCCGCCACCTGGTCGACCTCGCGGGCCACCTCGGCCGCGGTGACGTCGCCGTTCGGCCACCACCAGCGGAAGCCCGCCGCCGTCCGCTTCCCCGGCCGCCGGAAGCCGGCCAGGACCTCGGCCCCCGAGGCCCGGGCGGACGAGGTTCGGCCGACACCGCCTGCGGCGGCCGCCTGTGCGGGCGCTCCGGCCAGGACGGCGACGCCGGCCGCCGCCGCGGCGGCGCCGAAGAGCGCGCGGCGGCGGATGCCGGACGGGTCCTGCTGCGCGTGGTGCGCGTGCTGCTCACTCATCATGTCTCCCGAGTTGTGATGGCGGTGGATCAGCGCGACAGGCGCCTCTCCGCTGTGTCCCAGTCCGCGCCCGAGCGTGGCTCGTAGCGCCGCAGGTCGTGCGTACGCCGCACCAGCGACCGCATCGCGGCCAGGTCCGGCAGGTCGTCGCCCCCGCGCATCCGGCTCAGGGTGCGGGCCTGCACCAGCGCGTTGCCGAGCGCCGCCGCCTCAGCGGGGCCGGCCAGCACCGGCAGCCCACAGGCGTCGGCGGTGAGCTGGCACAGCAGCGCGTTCTGCGAGCCGCCACCCACGACGTGTACGAGCTCCAGGGTGCGACCGGCGAGCGCGGCACCCTGGCGCAGGTTGCGGCGGTAGGCGAGGGCCAGGCTGTCCAGGATGGTGCGGACGACCTCGGCCGGTGTCTCCGGCACGGGTTCGCCGCTCGCCCGGGCGAGTGCCCGCAACCGCTCCGGCATGTCGCCGGGTGGCAGCAGCGAGGGATGGTCGATGTCGACGACCGTGCGCAGCGGCGCGACGTGCGCGGCACCGGCGAGCAGCGTGGGCAGGTCGGCGGTCAGACCCTGCGCCGCCCAGGTGCGCTCGGCCTGCGAGAGCACCCACAGACCCATCACGTTCTTGAGGAACCGGATGGTGCCGTCGACGCCGCCCTCGTTGGTGAAGTTGGCCAGCCGCGCTTCCTCGGTGAGGACGGGCTTGTCGAGCTCGAGACCCACCAACGACCAGGTCCCCGAGGAGATGTAGGCGATCTCCTCCTCCTGGGCAGGTACGCCGACGATCGCCGACGCGGTGTCGTGCGAGCCGACGGCGATGACCGGCACCTCCGGCTCGCCGGCTCCGCTCGTGCCGATCGCCTGGCCGATGGCCGGCAGGACCGGCCCGACCACCGAACCCGGGTCCCGCAGTGCCGGCAGCGCCGCCCACGGCAGCCCGAGCCGCTTGGCGAGATCGACCGACCACGCCTGGGCGCTGACGTCGTAGAGGCCGGTGGTCGAGGCGTTGGTGCGCTCGGCACCGATCTCCCCTGTCAGCCAGTAGGTGAGCAGGTCCGGCAGCAGCAGCAGGGTCTGCGCCGACTCCAGGGCGGCCGTGCCGCGCGCCGCCACGAGTTGGAAGACGGTGTTGAACGGCAGCTCCTGCAGGCCCGTCACGGCGTACAGGTGAGCCGGGTCGACGACCTTCGCCACCCGCTCCGGGACACCCACGGTGCGGGCGTCCCGGTGCGAGTAGGGGTTGCCGAGCAGCTCGCCGTCCCGGTCGAGCAGGCCGTAGTCGACCGCCCAGGAGTCGATGCCGATGCCGTCGAGGCGCCCTGCCAGGGCGACCTTGCGGAGCCCTGCCAGCACCTCACGATGGATGCCGACGACGTCCCAGAAGAGCGAGGAGCGGATCGGCACGCCGCCGTTGGGGAAGCGGTGCACCTCCTCGAGGCGCAGCACGTCCGGTCCTACCTCGGCGGCCATCACCCGACCACTGGTGGCGCCGAGGTCGACCGCCGCGACGCGCAGCGGCCCCGAGGAGGCGATGCTCATCGCAGGAAGGCCGCCGCGACGCCCGCGTCGACAGGGATGTGCAGGCCCGTGGTGTGGCTGAGCTCGGCGGTGCAGAGCACGAAGACCGCGTTGGCGATGTTCTCCGGCAGGACCTCGCGCTTGAGGATCGTGCGCTGGGCGTAGAACTTGCCCAGGTCCTTCTCCTCCACGCCGTAGACGGCGGCACGGTTGGCTCCCCAGCCGCTGGCGAAGATGCCCGAGCCCTGGACGACGCCGTCGGGGTTGACACCGTTGACCTTGATGCCGTGCTCCCCCAGCTCCGCCGCGAGCAGCCGGACCTGGTGGGCCTGGTCGGCCTTGGCCGCGCCGTACGCGACGTTGTTCGGGCCGGCGAAGATCGAGTTCTTCGAGGAGATATAGACGATGTCGCCGCCCAGCTCCTGCTCGATCATGACCTTGGCGGTCGCCTTGGAGACCAGGAACGAGCCCTTGGCCATCACGTCGTGCTGCAGGTCCCAGTCCTTCTCGGTGGTCTCCAGCAGCGAGCGCGAGAGCGAGAGGCCGGCGTTGTTGACGATGAGGTCCACCCCGCCGAAGGCCAGCACGGCCGCGTCGACGGCGGCCTGGACCGCGTCGGCGCTGGAGACGTCGACCTGGACGCCGACGGCGACGTCGGTCGAGCCCAGCTCGGCGGCCGCCTCCTGCGCCTTCTCCAGCGACAGGTCGGCGATCACGACGCAGGCGCCGTTCTCGGCCAGCTTCTTGGCGGTGGCCTTGCCGATCCCGGAGGCGGCACCGGTGACCAGCGCGACGCGGGTCGCCAGCGGCTTCGGCTTCGGCATCCGCTGGAGCTTGGCCTCCTCCAGCGCCCAGTACTCGATGCGGAACTTCTCCGCCTCGTCGATCGGCGCGTACGTCGAGAGCCCCTCCGCACCGCGCATCACGTTGATGGCGTTGACGTAGAACTCCCCTGCCACCCGGGCGGTCTGCTTGTCCTTGCCGAAGCTGAACATGCCGACGCCCGGGACCAGCACGATGAGCGGGTCCTTGCCGCGGATCGCCGGCGAGTCCGGTGTGGCGTTGCGGTCGTAGTAGCCCTGGTAGTCCTCGCGGTAGGACACCGCGAGCTCCTTGAGCCGCGCGATCGACTCCTCCACGCTCGCCGACGCCGGCAGGTCCAGCACGAGCGGCTTGACCTTCGTGCGCAGGAAGTGGTCGGGGCAGGAGGTGCCGAGACCGGCCAGCCGCGGGTGCTCGGTGGCGGCGAGGAAGTCCAGGACGACGTCGGAGTCGTTGAAGTGGCCGACCATCGGGCGGTCCGCCGAGGCGATGCCGCGGATGGTCGGCGCGAGTGCTGCCGCCTTCGCGCGACGCTCGGCGTCCGGCAGGGCGCCGTACCCCTCGAGGGCCGGACCGAACGGCTCGGCCTTGCTGTGCTCGGCGATGTACGCCGCGGCGGTGTCGATGATCCACAGCGAGTTCTGCTCGGCCTCGTCGCTGGAGTCGCCCCACGCGGTGATCCCGTGGCCGCCGAGGATGCAGCCGATGGCCTGCGGGTTCTTCTCCTTGATCGCGGCGATGTCCAGCCCCAGCTGGAAGCCGGGCCTGCGCCACGGCACCCAGACGACCTTGTCACCGAAGATCTTCTCGGTCAGCGCCTCGCCGTCGGCGGCGGTAGCGATCGCGATGCCGGAGTCGGGGTGGAGGTGGTCGACGTGGGCGGCGTCGACCAGGCCGTGCATCGCGGTGTCGATCGACGGCGCGGCGCCGCCGTTGCCGTGCAGGCAGTAGTCGAAGGCCGCGACCATCTCGTCCTCGCGCTCGACGCCCGGGTAGACGTCGACCAGTGCGCGCATCCGGTCCAGTCGGAGCACGGCCAGGCCCGACTCCTTGAGGGTGCCCAGGTCGCCGCCGGAGCCCTTGACCCAGACCAGCTCCACGGGCTCGCCGGTGACCGGGTCGGTCTCGGTGCCCTTGGCCGAGGTGTTGCCACCCGCGTAGTTGGTGTTCTTCGGGTCGGCGCCCAGGCGGTTGGAGCGAGCGATCAGCTCGGCTGCCGTCCCGTTATACGAGGTCATTGGTTCAGTTCCATCCTGCCTGCGTACCGCCCACGCGGTCCGCCTCGATCTGCTGCTGGTAGCCGCTCTCCAGGTAGGCCCGCATCGGGTTGGCGGGCAGCCCCCGGCCCTCGCGCCAGGCGGCGAGGTCGGCTCGGACGTCGGTGTAGAAGGCGTCCATGAAGATCTCGTTGGCGAGCAGCACGTCGCCGCTCTCCTGCGCCTTGGTCAGCGCGGCGCGGTCGAGGAGCAGCGCGCGCGCCGTCATCTCCTGCACGTTGAGGACCGACCGGATCTGGCCCGGGATCTTGTCCTCGATGTTGTGGCACTGGTCGAGCATGAAGGCGACATCGCTGTCGGCCTCCAACGCACCGCCGCGCACGCACTCCACCAGGATCCGGAACAGCTGGAAGGGGTCGGCCGCACCCACGATGAGGTCGTCGTCGGCGTAGAAGCGGCTGTTGAAGTCGAAGGAGCCGAGCTTCCCCAACCGCAGCAGCTGGGCGACGATGAACTCGATGTTCGTGCCCGGCGCGTGGTGCCCGGTGTCGAGGCAGACCATCGCCTTCTCCCCCAGCGCCGCCACCTGGACGTACGACGTACCCCAGTCCGGGACGTCGGTGTGGTAGAACGCCGGCTCGAAGAACTTGTACTCCAGCACCAGGCGCTGGTCCTCGCCGAGCCGGTCGTAGATCGTCTGCAGGCTCTCGGCCAGGCGGTCCTGGCGGCCGCGGATGTCCGCCTGACCGGGGTAGTTCGAGCCCTCGGCCAGCCAGATCTTCAGGTCGCGCGAGCCGGTGGCGTCCATGACGTCGATGCACGCCAGGTGGTGGTCGATCGCCTTCTGCCGGATGCGACGGTCGGTGTGGGTCAGGGCGCCGAGCTTGTAGTCGTCGTCCTGGAAGGTGTTCGAGTTGATCGTGCCGAGGCCGATGCCGAGGTCGTCGGCGTACCGGCGCAGGGCGCCGAAGTCGTCGACCAGGTCCCACGGGATGTGCAGCGCGACGGTCGGTGCAAGACCGGTGTAGCGGTGCACCGTGGCGGCGTCGGCGATCTTCTCCTCGACCGTGCGGGGGGTGCCGGGAGTGCCGAAGACCTTGAACCTGGTCCCGGAGTTGCCGTAGGCCCAGGAGGGGACTTCGATCGCCTGGCCCTCGAGGAGGGGAGCGATCTCTTGGAAGGTCGTCATGTCAGTTCGCTTCTCGTGTTGCGGTGGCTTCTGGAGTGGCGCTGGGGGTCGAGCGGGTCCGCTCGAGCTGGTCCTCGAGGTGGAAGACCTCCTCGAGTCGGAGGAATCCGGTGTCCGGCGCGCGGCCGTCGAGGTCGACGAAGAAATCGCCCATCTGCGCCTGCCAGCGCTCGTTGACGTCGGTGCGGTTCATCGCCGAGACGGCCTCCTCGAGCGAGGTCGTCTCGAAGTAGCCGATGAGCAGGCCGTCGGGACGCAGGAACAGGGAGTAGTTGGACCACCCACTGGCGGCGAGCGCCTCGAGCATGTCGGGCCACACGGCCCGGTGCCGGGCCTTGTACTCCTCGAGCCGATCGGGCTTGACCTGGAGCTGGAAGCAGACACGCACGGGGACGTCCTCATCGATGCGGGAGGTTCCCGGGTCCGGCCGCGATGGGGGATGCGCGGCCGGACCCGGGCGGAGGGGGGGATGGATCAGAAGTTGAACTTGTCGATGTTCGACTTGTCGAAGACCGTCGGGTCGCCCAGCAGGACGGTCCCGTCCGCGCCCACGGTGTACTTGCCGAGCGTGCCGGCGGTGAAGGTGTCACCCTGCTTGCCGGTGATGGTGCCGTCGACCAGGGCCTTGGCCGCGTACGCCGCCAGGTAGCCCAGGTCGCTGGGGTTCCACAGCGCGAAGGACGTCACGGTGCCGTCCTTGACGTACTTGCGCATCTGGTTGGGGGTGCCCAGACCCGTCAGCGCGACCTTGCCCTTGGCCGAGGAGGTGTCGAGGTAGCGGGCCGCGGCCGCGATGCCGACGGTGGTCGGCGAGATGATGCCCTTCAGGTTCGGGTGGTCCTGCAGCAGGGCGGCGGTCTTGTCGAAGGAGGTCTGGTCGTCGTCGTTGCCGTAGACCACGCCGTCGAGCTTGATGTTCGGGTGATCGGCCGCCAGGTCCTTCTTCATCAGATCGATCCAGGCGTTCTGGTTGGTCGCGTTCGCAGCGGCCGAGAGGATCGCGATCTCCCCCGAGTCGCCGATCTGCTGGGCGATCTGGTCGACCTGGGTCTTGGCGATGCCCTCGGCGGAGGCCTGGCTGATGTACAGGTCGCGGCAGTCGGCGCTGGTGTCGGAGTCGAAGGTCACGACCTTGGTGCCGGCCGACATCGCCTGCTTGATCGCACTGCACGGCGCCTTCGGGTCGTCGGCCGAGATGACCAGCGCCTTGACGCCCTGCTGGGCGGCGGTGTTGATGAAGGAGACCTGACCGTCGGGGGTGGCGGTGTCGGGGCCGACCTCCTGGTACTTGCCCTTGAACTCGTTGACGGCCTTCTGGCCACCGTCCTTGTCCGAGGCGTCGAAGTAGGGGTTGCCGAGGTTCTTCGGGATGAACGTCACGGTGGTGCCCGAGGCGCTGCCGCCGCTGCCGCCGCTGCTGTTGCCGCCGCCGCTCGCGCTGTTGTTGTCGCTGCTGCCGCAAGCGGTCAGGCTCAGCGTGGCCGTCACGGCAACTGCCGCGAGGGCGGACAGCCGTCGAGTGCTGAACTTCATTGTTCTTACCTCTCTGTGGTGCTGGATGAAGAGGCGACCGCTTGCCGTCGCCTGAGGGTTCCGAGACCCGTCCGCCGGGCCGACTGCTTGGACAGCCAGGCGAGGACGCTGGTGGACATCACCGAGAGCACCAGGAGTGCGCCGATGACGATGTTGATGACGTTGACCGTCTGGTTCTCCAGGCGCATCGCGCTCTGGATGACGCCGATGAGCAGGACGCCGGCGACGACGCCGTGCAGCGCACCGCGGCCGCCGAAGATCGACACACCGCCGAGCAGGACCGCTGCGATCACCTTCAGCTCGTCGCCGGTGGCGTTGTCACCGCGGGCGTTGCCGGTGCGCAGGGTGATGTAGATGCCTGCAGCCGCCGAGACTGCAGCGGTGAGGATGAACAGGATGAACTTCGTGCGGGCGACGTTGACGCCGCTGAAGTGGGCCGCCTCGTCGTTCAGGCCGATCTCGAAGACCCCGCGGCCGAAGGAGGAGAAGTGCAGCAGCCACACGAAGATCACCAGGAGCACCAGGATCGGGATCACGATCACCGGGTAGCGGGTGTTGCCGATGTGCTGCTGGGCGAGGTTCGTCCACTTCGTCGGGAAGTCCGTCTTGGCCGTGGTGCCGAGCAGGCCGACAGCGAGACCGCGGAACAGCGCTTGCGTGCCGATCGTGACCGCCAGGGACGGCAGCCCCACGTAGGCGACCAGGAACCCGTTGAGGGCCCCGGCGACGACACCGACCAGGATGGCGATCAGCCCCGCCAGCGGGATCGACAGTCCGGCGTCCTGGTGCAGGATGCCCACCATCACGCTGGACAGACCCACGACGCTGGCGACGGAGAGGTCGATCTCGCCGGTGATGATCACCAGGGCCATCGGCAGCGCGATCAGCATGATCTCGGCGTTGTCCAGGCCGAGGAAGTAGATCGTCAGCGGGCTGTTGAAGTTGGCCACGTTGCCGGCCGCCCAGGCGAAGACGAGGACGAGCAGCGCGATGATCGCGAACTCGCGGGTGAGCAGCACCCGTCGCCACAGCGGCCGGCTGTAGGCCGGGTAGGTGCGGGTGGTCGGCGCGGTGTCGCCGACGGTCGCGGAGGTCATGCGTTGTCCCTCGCTTCGATGATCTTGCGGTCACGCCGGACGGAGAGCACCCGGTCGAGCACGATGGAGCCGATGATGAGGACGCCGACCACGAACTGCTGCCAGAAGTCCTGGACTCCCAGCACCGGCAGCGCGCGGTTGATCGTCACGAGCAGGAAGGCGCCGATCGCGGCGCCCCACACGGTGCCGCTGCCGCCGAAGATCGCCACACCGCCGATGACCGCGGCGCCGACGGCCTGCAGCTCGAGGTTCAGCCCGGCGTTGGAGCTGACCGTGCCGTAGCGGGCCGCCGTGGCGACACCGGCCAGGCCGGCCATCGCCCCGGAGAGGAGGAACGCCGCGAGGATGCGGCGCGTCACCTTCAGCCCGTAGAGGTCGGCCGCGTCGGGGTCGGAGCCGATGGCGTACAGCTCACGACCGCCGCGGGCGGTGTAGAGGTAGTAGCCGACGACCGCCAGCACCACCACCGCCAGGAGGAACAGCACCGGGATGGAGGCGATCTGCTTGGTGCCCAGGTTGAGGAAGCTGTCGGGCATGTCGGAGGCGTTGACCCGGTTGCTCCCGGCCCACGACAGGAAGATACCGCGGTAGATGTACATCGTGCCGAGCGTGATCACCAGCGCGGGGACCTTGCCCCAGGCCACCAGCACCCCGTTGACCAGGCCGAGCACCGCGCCGAAGCCGAGCCCGATCAGGAACACGAGGAAGACCGGTGTGCCGGGGTGGGCGATGAAGATCCGGCCGGTCAGGTACGCCGTGAGGCCGACCACGGAGCCGACCGACAGGTCGACGTTGCGGGTGATGATCACCGCTGCCTGCCCGACAGCGAGGATGAGCAGGATGGACGGCGTCAGGAGCAGGTCGCGCCAGCTGTTGTCGCCGAAGAGGAAGTGCGAGTTCTTCACGGTGGTCACCGCGATGACCAGCACCAGCACCACCGCGACGGCGATCTCTCGCGAGCGCAGGGCGCCGCCCAGGATCCGCCGTACGGGCGAGATCTCGCTGGGGCTCAGGGTCAGGGCGCTCATGCAGACACCTCCACCGATGTCGTCGGCAGGTCGTTGGGGCGTGCGGACCGGGTGGCGGCGTGCATGACCTTCTCCGGCGTCGCCTCGTCGCGGGCGATGTCGGCGGTGATCTCGCCCTCGCACACGACCAGCACGCGGTCGGCCATGCCGAGCACCTCGGGCAGCTCGGAGGAGATCATCAGGATCGCGACGCCGCGTCCGGCGAGGTCGGAGAGCAGACGGTGCACCTCGGACTTGGTGCCGACGTCGATGCCGCGGGTGGGCTCGTCGATGATCAGCAGCTTCGGCTCGGTGGCCAGCCACTTGGCGATGACGACCTTCTGCTGGTTGCCGCCGCTCATGGTGCTCGCGGCCATGTCGAGCGCCGAGGTCTTGACCTCCAGGCGGCTCGCCCACGGTCCGCTCGCACGGTTCTCGGCCGCGGTCGTCAGCACCCCCGCCTTGGCGAGCCCGGTGCGGATCACCGCGGCGACGTTGTGGGCCACCGAGGAGTCGACCACCAGGCCCTGCTTGCGCCGGTCCTCGGGGATGAAGGCGAGGCCGGCCTTGATCGCCGCGCGGACGTTGCGCCGCGGCACCTCGCGACCGAGCATCCGCACCGAGCCTGAGTCGTAGCCGTCGACGCCGAAGACCGCGCGGGCGATCTCGCTGCGTCCGGCCCCGACAAGGCCCGCCAGACCGACGATCTCGCCGGCGCGGACGGTGAAGCTGACGTCGTGGAAGACCCCGGCGGAGTTGAGCCCGGTGACCTCGAGGACAGGCTCGCCGATCGGCGCCGGCGTCTTCGGGAAGAGCTCGGCGACCTCACGCCCGACCATGCGGGCCACGATCTCCTCGACCGAGGTCTCGGCGATCGGGTCGGTGGAGATGTACTCCCCATCGCGCATCACCGTCACCGTGTCGCACAGGTCGAAGACCTCGTCGAAGCGGTGCGAGATGAAGACCAGCCCGCGGCCCTCGTCGCGCAGGCTGCGAGCGACGGCGAACAGCCGCTCTACCTCGACACCCGACAGCGCCGCGGTCGGCTCGTCCATGATGAGAAGGCTGGCGTCCAGCGAGATGGCCTTGGCGATCTCGATGATCTGCTGGTCGGCGATCGAGAGTCCGCGGGCCGGCCGACGCGGATCGATGCGGACCCCGAGGCGCTTGAACAGCGCCTCGGCCTCGGCGTACATCGCCGCCCGGTCGATCCGGCGACCACGGCCCAGGGGCTGACGACCCATGAAGATGTTCTCGGTGACCGACAGGTCCGGGAACAGCGTCGGCTCCTGGTAGATCACCGCGATGCCGGCCGCCTTCGAGGCGGCTGTCGAGGCGAAGTCCACGTCCTCGCCGCGGAAACGGAAGGTCCCGGCGTCGCGGCGGTGCACGCCCGCGACGATCTTGATCAGCGTCGACTTGCCGGCGCCGTTCTCGCCGACGAGGGCGTGGATGGACCCGCGCTCCACCGTCAGGCTGCTGCTGCGCAGCGCCACGACGGAACCGAAGGACTTGGCCACGTCGCGCAGCTCAAGCACCACTTCGGGGTTCGGTCCAGGCATTGACCGCTCCTTTTGAAAGGTTTCAAAACAACGGGCTCGACTGTAGGTGACTGTGATCACAGTCGTCAAGCACCTTCCTCAACTTTCCGCCTCGCACGGTGCGAAGCGACGAAGTCTGCTTAACTCCTCGCAGGGTTTTGAGCGTTTCAACGATGAACCGGGGGTGGGGACATGGCGAAGCAGCACGGCAGCCGACGTGGGTCGTCGGTGAAGGACGTGGCCGCGGCAGCCGGCGTGTCGCTCGGCACGGTGTCCAACGTGCTCAACCGCCCCGAGCTGGTCAGCACCACCACCCGCGAGCGCGTCGAGCGGGCCATGGCCGATCTCGGCTTCGTGCGCAACGAGACCGCGCGGTCGCTGCGCACCGGCCGGAGCAGCACGCTGGCCTACGTCATGCTCGACTCGCGCAACCCGTTCTTCACCGACGTCGCGCACGGCATCGAGCTGGCCACCGAGGCGCTCGACCACACCCTGTTCCTGTGCAACAGCGACAACCGGGCCACACGCGAGACCGCCCTGCTCTCCCAGCTGCAGGAGCGGCAGGTCCAGGGCATCCTGATCACGCCCGTCGATCCGGAGAGCCCGGCGCTGCAGACCATCGCCGAGCGCACCCCGCTGGTCGTCGTCGACCGCACCCGCGGCTCGGCGGACCTGTGCACCGTCGCCGTCGACGACATCCTCGGTGGTCGGCTGGCGCTGGAGCACCTCATCGACCTCGGTCACCGGCGGGTGGCCTTCGCCGGCGGCCCCATGTCGGTCGGGCAGGTAGCCGACCGCTACGAGGGCGCCCGCGCGGCCTGGACCGACGCCGGCCTTCCCGCCGCGGACCTGATCTCACTGGAGTGCACGACGCTCACGGCGGCCGAGGGACGCACCGTCGGCGAGCAGCTCGCGGGCATCCCCAGCGCCCGTCGGCCCACCGCCGTCTTCTGCGCCAACGACCTGGTCGCCCTCGGCCTGCTCCAGCACGCGATCGGGCGAGGGTGGCGGGTGCCCGGCGACCTCGCCCTGGTCGGGTACGACGACATCGAGTTCGCCGCGACCGCCGCCGTACCGCTCACCTCGGTGCGCCAGCCACGGCAGGAGCTGGGACGCACGGCCGCCGAGCTGGTGCTCGACGAGGGCTCCAACCCCCAGCACGAACACCAGCAGGTGGTCTTCACCCCGACCCTGGTCGCGCGAGCCTCGACCACGGGGTGACGAGCCGGCCGGCACTCCCCTCCGACGACGCAGAACGACCCGGCCCCATAGGGGTCCGGGTCGCGCCGCGGTTGCCACGATCTGGTGGTCCTGATGGGACAAAGATCGAAACAGTTTTGGCGACTGGTCAACGTCCTGTCCTCGGAGGCGCCTGCAGCCCGCTCGGCGCCGGCCGTGCCGCCCAAACGTGCCTTTCGCTTCACGGCTGACCAGCGCCAAGCCGTGGTCGCGGCCTATGAGGCTGGCGCCACCATGTCCAGCCTGGCCCAGCAGTACGGCGTGAAGCGCGACACGATCGGCAAGTTGTTGCGGCGAGAAGGGGTGTCGATCCGCCGACCGCGACGCATCACGGCGGCTCAGGTCGACGAAGCAGTCCGGCTCTACGTCGCCGGCTGGTCGGCCGCTCGCATCGCCGACCACCTCAAGTTTGATCAGGCCACGATCCACAACCAGCTCAAGAAGCGGGGTGTCAGTCTGCGCGGCCCGCATGACTGGCGCTACTTGTGATCTGCCGAACGCGCCACTTGACGGTGTAGCTGCGGTCTGGACCCGCCGGTCTCAAGCAGGTCCTGGCGATGTACCGCAGCCGGCGCAGCGGTAGAGGCGGATCGACACCACGAGAGTCGTTGGCCGCCAGCCCTGAGGTTCGTGGGCGAGCCGACGAGTCACTGTGTCGCGAGACCAGACTTTATGTTTCATCAGCCGCACTTCCTAAAACAGGTTTTCGATAGCCCAGCACGGACAGCTCGCTAGATTGCCCTAGTCACATAAACGGCGCGAAGCGAATAGTGCTCGGCCTGATATCAGTCTAGGAAACTGTAAATTCCCGAAGATCAGGCGGCCAAACAACCGTGTACCTATCGCCGTCAATTGCTCGGTACGCCGCCCGCACACCTGGCCATCCCGGCTGCGACGCTAAATTATTTTGAGCTTCTCGAAATGTCTCCAGCGGCCGATCGTGTAGACAAATATATTCATCTCGCCGGCGCCAAAATCATGTCCGTCTACATATCCATGGTCCGAGTCAAGGAGAAGCTCAAGCGAATCTTCCATGTCAACGAGCGCGTCGAAATCTTTATCCGAGACGCCCGTCCATTGAAATATGAGTATGAATTGCATATGGCTACCAAGGGTAAGGAGGTGGACGCAGGCCACCTGCGATCTGCTTTTGAATATTACCGCGCTCCAAAGATCAGCCTCGCGCCGCTGGAGATCGTGTCGGACGCCGACCTGCAGGTTGCTGATACTGACAGGGAAGGCGCCCGACGCGACGGTAATCGATGCCCAAGATCCCAGCACCGCCGCTGCGGCCACCTGCGTTTTGGCCGCCGTGATCGTCTGCGGAGCCAATTGCGCGTCGACCGCAGCCGCGAAGTCGATGACCAAGTGCAGCCGAGACACCGGAACACCAAGGTCTGCCGACAAGGTAGCGACGTCGCCAGCGGTGAGGACGGCGCTGCCAATGTCGCCAACGGAGTGCCGAAGGATCGCGCCCTGTCCGTGAATAGCCGCAGCGACTGCGAGAGCGGTCCGCGTGGGCCCCGGGTCGCTCACACCGACGACGGGAAGCATGCGCATACCAGCGTTGGCGAACCCTTGGCTAACCTCCAAGGGAATCGTCGTGCCGCTGTGAAAGAGCGGAACATGGCTGCAGCCGAACGCCAGAGTGGTGAGGCCAGGCAAGTACTTCGTCGCGTTGCCGAGCGCCTTGTATAAGCCGGCGAGATGGTTGCCGTCTGCCTCAGAGCACAGCTCGTAGATTACGAGCAGTGATGATTCGACCGGCCGGCCGAGCTCGCCGATTGCCTGGAACTCACCCGGCTTGGCCTTCAAGATGGGCCGGTACGTCGTCACACAGACCTACTTCGTGTCGCGCGGCGGATTCGGGTCGTTGCCTGGGGCAACCGTGTCCGAGTCGCGGATCTGGCCATCGAGGCCGCCAACTAGGGTCGTCATGCCACCGAGGGCGGGACGAAAGAATTCGTCCGTCCTCGGTGTCGTTGCAGCCGTTCGAATGACGTACAGTCTGGTCGGGCTGATCGCCGGTCAGATGCAGCGAACGCCCGCCGAAGACAATGGATGAACGGACGTTAGCAGCCGGCCCTCGCAAGCGTCTATCGGTCGTTTAGTATCGAGTTAGTAGCATCTGGCTAGTGGCGCGTGGCGTTAGTTCCTGAACGGTTGTGTTTCTGAAATCATCGGGTTATGGCGAATCGTCCTGCCCCGGCGTTGGTGTTGCGTGATGGCGATCGGGAGAAGCTTGAGGGCTGGCTGCGGTCGAGGTCGGTCCGCGCCGGGCTGGCGAAGCGGGCGCGGATGATCCTGCTGGCTGCTGATGGGGGGGCCAAAGAGGATATCGCGTCTCGGGTGAGCGCCTCACGAACGACGGTGATCCAGTGGCGGGCCCGCTACGCCGAACGCGGGATCGCGGGCCTGGAGGATCAGGAGCACTCTGGGCGTCCCCGGGAGCTTGACCACGCCGCGATCGTGACCGCCACCTTGAAACCGCCGCCGAAGAAGCTTGGGGTGACGCACTGGTCGAGCCGCCTGCTGGCGAAACGGTTGGACACGAGCAACACCACCATCGCTCGGGCATGGCGCTCCTACGGTGTGAAGCCGTGGAAGGCCGAGTCGTTCCGGTTCTCCACCGACCCCGAGCTGGTCGGGAAGGTCACCGACATCTGCGGGCTCTACCTCGGCGCCAGCCAGGCGGACGGGGGCAGCCCAGCGAACGCGATCGTGCTCAGCGTCGATGAGAAGTCCCAGATCCAGGCGCTGGACCGCACGGTGCCGATCCTGCCGATGCAAGAAGGCAGGATCGAGCGGCGCTCGCACGACTACTACCGGCACGGCACCACCACCCTGTTCGCCGCACTCGAGATCGCCACCGGCCAGGTCACCGCGGCCTTGAAACCGAAGCACCGCCACCAGGAGTTCTTGGCCTTCCTCAAGCAGATCGAGCGGACCTTCCGCGACGCCCTCGACGGGAACGGTGAGCCCGTCGAGCTGCACCTGGTGATGGACAACTACGCCACCCACAAGCACCGAAACGTCCGCGCCTGGCTAGCCGAACACCCCCGGTTCAAGGTCCACTTCACCCCGACCCACGCCACCTGGATGAACCTCGTCGAGGTCTGGTTCGGCCTGGTCGAACGCCAAGCCGTCCGCCGCGGCGTCTTCAAGTCTGTTCCCGACCTCAACGCCAAGCGCCGCGCCTACATCGAGGGCTGGAACAAACGCGCCCACCCCTTCGTGTGGACCAAGACCGCCGAAGCGATCCTCAAGAAGGCCAACCGTCCAACAACTTCAAATCCGCGCCACTAGCAGACCGACCTTACACTTGGCAGGATAAGCGGCAATTCGACATCAATTCGCGCAACCTGCTCCTACGTCTGCTGCACGCGTTGCCGCAGTAGCAACGCCGCAGCGGCCACTATTGCACTGAATGGCAGAACGATCATGAACATCAGTAGTAGAGCCTGTAGAACTTGAGTGACGTTCGAACTGAATTCAAGGGCCGAACTCGGACCCATTGCAACATAGGCGACCGCCAAACAGGTATAGCAACCCGAAAGAACGATAACCGTCAAGATCGAAGTCATGTAGACGGGTCGTAGTGCCCTCAACATTGCCAATGCGGCCACAAAAGCGATCACCGGGCCAAACAAAATCGCGGCGTCCGGCCAACCGCCAATCCCATCAGCCTCCGCGTCATGCCCGCCCAAGATCGCAACCACCCACGGCGCGATAGATGCCAAGATAAGCACACATGCGGAAACGAAAAGAACGGTCGAACGACCGCTTAAAGGCTTTACTGTCGTCACTTGCACGTCACCGCTCCATTCCGCCAATAGAGGTAGCATAGCACGCTGATTGATCTTGTATACTTGCCGATCGTTTTAGTCTTCGCGACGACGGCAGCATGGGCCGTTTGAGCTCGCCGCACGCAGCCACTCCGATCATGGAACGGCCCACCTTTGTGGCGATCATAATACCAATTGCAGTTTCGCTTCAATTCCCAGCCGAAGATTCCATCGCAGTCGCTCCGGGCGTTCCCCCAACCATATCCCAGGCACATATCGTGATATGCGCATGGACCCTTGAAGCTGACGTCGCCATATCCGTCAGGGTACATCGTGCAATAGTCATGAGTCGAGCCCGAAGCCCCGCCGTCATAGCAGTACGCACTTGGAACATCGACAAAGCCGCTGTAATCAACGATTGGCTTACCGACCCAATAGCTGCTACTTGGACACTTTGCTTGACCGCTAATATCCGTGTTATTGATGGGATCTTCGGGATAACCATACGGCGTGGCATTCCCACCCGGAACCGGGTCGACCGACAAGAACGAACCTGTCTTTGGATTGTATACTCGGGCGCCCATCATAATTAGTGCATTACCCGGAGTATCCGTAGCCCGTTGGTCCTTCCCTAGAAACCCATAGCGCACGCGAGTAGCACCAGAATGGATCGGGTTTCCGAATTCGTCGTATTCACCATAACTGCCAATTTGCGCCGACCCAAGCTCAGCCGCTTGTGTCGCGACGAAATCGCCATGAATGTTTGTGAGTTGATATGTCATTGAGTCGCCAGTAACGGTCGCCACCGTGCCCAAGCCAGGCAGTTTGACATATCTTGTTCGGATCCATGACGTACCGTCATCGCGAGACTCCTCGATGCCACTCGGCGAGTCTGTGACGTCGCTGAATTGATAGCGAACTCGATCCGTCGAGACGCCGCCTTCCGTCGTCGTCGCGGTCGACGTCCGTCCATCGGGGTCTACGCCGTACGAAACCAAGATATCCGCAGTATCGGCTTCGGGGTTAGTCGGCGTCTCCGAAAGCGACTTGACTTTATCGTCTGCAAAGTAGGTCGCCTTGGATTCGGAACCCCCGACGTCGTTCAAATCTTCGGCGGGTACCGTCAGCGTGCGGCCGAGCGCGTCGTAGGTATAGCCCGAGTCGAGTCGCCGACCGGCGTCGTCGTAAGTTGCCGACGTTGAGCTTTGCGCGATGCTTGTCTGGCACGAACCATCGGAAGCCGGTCCGAAGTAGTCGGTGCGATCTCGCTCCGAACTTGCGGTGAAGTGATATCGGTGAACCGAGCACTCACCTGCCACGGCGCCTGCCCCTGCTGCAGAGCCGTCCCAAGTCCGCACCTCGATGAGCCGTCCGATCGAATCGTACGAATATCCTTGGCGCGACGAGACCGAATTGCCTGTCACGACTCGATCATCGATATCCACCGCGTTCGCAAAGCTAAGCATAGGCTGCGATGCATTTTTTGACACGTAGTCGAGGCGAGTCACCGCGAGCGAATTGTTATGCTCTACGACCGCCTGCAAGCCGTTGGGGTAAGAGACCGCCGAAACTGCACCCGCAGCGTCGTAGCGAATCGCAAATGTCTCATCAGCGCCCGCCACGACGCCGGCGTCGACTGCTGTCAGCAGACCGCGGTGCTCACCAGAATTACCACTGGGCTCGTCGTACGTATAGGTGTACGTGCCGGATCCGTCAAAGAATGTGGATACAGCCCCATCTGCGGTGTAGTGGGTCTTCGATACAAGTCCGGTGCTATCAGCATAGGAGACGACGCGCCCCCACGAGTCGTAGCCGGTCGCGAGCGTGCTGGTGTCACTTCCCGGCGTACTACCGGCGTCAGACGACTCCGTTTGCAGGCCAGTCGTAGGACTGTACGTAAGTGTCGTGACGCGCATGTCAACGTCGACTCCGGTGCCGGATACTGAGACTGCTCGACGGGTCACTCTTCCCACACGGTCATATGTCGTGCTGGTCATCCGCGTAGCGGCACCTGCAGTCTCCGTCACGATGAGGGGCTGCAGATCAGCGTCGTATGACGCATAGTGTCGTACGACAGTTGTCCGCCCTGGGGGCTGAATCGCCGCCTCGACAATACAGACCAACCCGTCCCATCGCATGCGATCAGGATGTCCTGTGATGTCACAGCGCGGATCAGACGAACCGACACCGTAATAGATGGTAATGGTGCTGTGAGCATCGCTGCCCGCACCATTCTGATCTGCGGCACCGCCGGGACTTCGCGTCTCGATCTGAAGCCCATTCGCGTCGTACCTGTCTGTCTCGACGTTCCAGGAGCCATCTGCGAGCTGGGTCTTAGTCGTCGTCGCAACACCAAGAGTCCAGCCGTTGCCGTCCCCAGACACGATCGGGCCGTAGCCGTACCGCGTGACTACAACATCATGCTCCGCGGACGCAGAGCCCAGAGCCATTTGGGAGTCAGCCGCAGACCGACGTTCCTCCACCACTAGGCCGAACGTATTCTCGTCCGCCGCGTACGCCGGCTTTTCCGGTCCCCCGAGTGACGAAGATGAATGCGGCCCGTCCTGCGCGCCGTCGTAGATGTATGTCGTGTGCGCGCGGTAGAGGCCCACCGTACCGTCTTTAAGAACGGAGGTATCCGCGGGGTCGTATTCGTCCTCGATCCGCGATCCGTCGCCATCCTGATGGTCGGCGTCCCCGTCATCATTGTAGTAGTTGAACTTTGATTCCAATTCTGCGACCGCTGCCTGCTGCGCGGGGTCAGTCGACGAACTGAGCGCACGTGCGCGACCGGCCGCGCTCAGCACCCGAGATGCGTTCCCGTAGGCGTCATACCAAGTCGTATCGACCAACCACGTACCCGAGCCAGACCCGCTCGGATCAATGTTTCCGTGAACCGCTGTATTAGTCAGTGCGCCGGCGACGTCATAGAACCATAGATTCGCTCTAGTAATGTCGGTCGAACTGTCATCGGAAGGCGTGTATACGGCAGCGGCCGCCATCGGCAAGACTGTCTGTCCCCATCGTGCCGCGTTCGACACTGAAAAGTCGACTCCCGTGGCGGCTGGGTTCAGGCCGTATAGAACCCGCCACGTCGCAAGGCCGCTTCCATCTGTGCTCGCAGAGTCAAGGACACGTGCTGTACGAGTAACGCGGCCCGCGGCGTCGTACGTGAACGTCCAAGAAGCCTGGCCAGCTGGAGTCACCTTGCTCAGCAAGGTCCTGCCTTCGACCGTCGTGGTGTTGTACTCGTAGGCCGTGCACAGTGGTACGAGTGGCCCGTTACCAGTATCGGTAGCGTCGGGGTCAGGGCCACACGCAGTCGCCAGGAGCGACGCAGACCCGCTGTAAGTGAAACTCGCAGCGGTCTCAACGGTCACGTGCTCGCTATCAGCGACGACGCGGTCGATCCGAATGATGCGTTGAACTGCCGATGCACCGGATCCGAAGGTTCCGTAGGCAAGTCGCAGCCCACGACATCCTGCCTCTTGAACTGCATCGGTGCATGTCGTGGCGTCACCTGGATCGGTTTGTGCGATCCAGGTGGGTGCGCCGGCAGCGGTTGCGGTCAGCACTACCTCGGGATCATCGCTGTTAGACTCACTCGCCGAAGACGACTCGTATATCCACGTGCCTGCAGTCTCCCCGGTAAGCGCCTGCGTCCATGTTGTGATCTCACCGCCGTCCCCTCCAGCACCTGCTCGGACCAGAGTTGCTGTCCACGGTCCTGCACTGGGGGTTGTGGTCCCCCCGCTTGTTGGATCAAGCGTGAGGCGCGAGCCATCGTCAAGCCCGGCCGGCTTGAAGACGATTGGAACTGTCGGCGCAGAAACCTCGTCAGAGTTCGAGACCGGCGCAAATTCTTGGGTTGAATTTCCGGCCGTAACCAAGACCAGAGTTCGGTCCTGATCACGACGGTCCACTAGGGTTGCGGCAGCATCGCCCGGAGCCTGAAGAGTCGTCGACCAACCCGGGCCAAACGGGTCCGTCCGCGCTCCGGCCGACAGCGACGAGCTATCGTATGAATCGAATGTCCGCCCAATACCTGCCGACGCATCGGCGGCGTCTTGTTCCGACAGGCTCATTTCGCCCGTCGTCAGCGCGACCTTCGCCGGCCCGAGATCCGTGGACGGGAAGTCGCCGCCGAAAGCCGTCGGTACGAGCTGCGCACCGCTTTCTATAGCGCACTTACTGATGTCGCCAGGCATGATGAAGCAAATTCGAATGTCGAGACGCGCGGGCGCTGTCAGTTTTTCTTGGGCCCCGCCTTCGTTTGGCACATACGTCTCAGCACTTGCATTCCAGATTAGTTGCGGCGTGTTTGAAGTAGATTCAGGACCTCCCGGGATTGTGCCTGACACGACGGAGCCTTGCCAAGCGCCGCCGGTTTCCGTGTCGATTAGTTGGTCGTCGGTTACCTGGTCCGCGACCAGCGGGATCCACGAGGTCGACCCGGAGAATCGCCAGCTTGCGGTAGCTCTAACGGCGCCCGAGGGGCCGTCGGCTTGTATGGGAAAAGAGCCGGTGGAAACCGTATCGGAAGTTAGACTGTCCATTCCGGCTGGACCCGCTCCGAAACCGAAAGTCTCTTTCTTTCCAACGTTTCCGGCCTTATCAGTAGCTGTTGCCAAGATTGTGTTGACGCCTTTGGTAGGGGTCCAAGCGAAGGTTGCAACCCCGGAAGCGTTGGCGCTGACGCTCGCGGGCGCGCCGCCGTTGAGTGTATAGCTGAAGGTCTTCGTGTCTGCGGAGCCCGTGAGCGTAAAGGTATCGGCGACGGGCCCCGTCGAGTCCCACTGGCCTTGGATATATTTGGCGGCGTTGATAGTCGTCGTCGGGGGGCTTGTATCAACGGTGAAAGTCGTCGCTGCCGAAGGCGCGCTGGTTACATACGGGTCCTGTGCTGTTGCCGTGACCGAATAGGTGCCCCCGTCAATGAGCTTCCCAGCCGGAACCTGGATCGACGCAGCACCCTGCGCGCCTGCGGCCGTACTGCCTGTCCACACGACTGCGGCGCCTTGCTTGATGGTGAAGTTCGCGTGCACGCTGCCATCGGAGTCGGTGAGAGTGGTCATGAGCTTCGGCGTCGTTGATGTAGAAAACCCGGCATTACTGGGAGTGGAGGTTGTAGTTACCGTGGGCGCCGTCGGCGTGCTCGGGACGGTGTTGAACGTGACCGCCAGGGCCGGGACGCGGCCCGTGGAATTGCATGCTGGGGCACTGGAGTCGGGCTGGTGCGAACAGAAGGTCTTATCCTGAATGTCGGCAGTCTCATCGCTTGCGCGCAACATCACACCGTCGTTCTCGAGGGTACCGGCATACCACGCCCGAACCATTGAGGTGACGTCGATCGATCCGAAAGCGTTAGGGCAGCTGTTTGAGTAGCCGTGGGACCACGATGCCGATCCAGCGTAAGAGCTTGTATAAGTCGGCTGCGTAGCCCAAACGTCAGTGGCGTACCAGAGCGACGTGATCGGATAGGCCAGCATCGGCTGCGACGCGCAGGAGTTGGAGACAGTGTTAAAAATGCTCAGGGACGCGGAGATGATTGTCTTGCCGCTCGGAACGGCGCTGAGTGGAAAATTCAGCAGCGCGCGGCGTTTGTCGCCGGAAACGTCACCAAACTTGAGATTGTAATCTCCGCCATGTGAGGTCAGATCACCTTGCCGGATCCAAGTATCACGGCTGGGCGTGATGTTCACGGCAGGGTCGATCGTGACGGGGTAGACCGTTGCGGGGTCGTTCAAAAAGTTTTTCAAATTCTCCGGAGCAACGCCTGATGCGTCGGTTATGCCGAGATTCAAGCTACCAGGAGTTGTTGGCCCGGCTGCCTCACTGGTGCTCTCATTTTGGGCTGTATCACCAGGGGTGAGAGTATTCGCAACGGTGATAGAGTTCACGGGCGTACCGTCTGGATCCACCTTTGCGTCATAGATGACCGGCGCTGTAACAGTCATCGCTGTCTGCCCCCGGCTTTTCCCTGCTGTCGCGTTGAGAACGACCGCTCCTGGCTGATCGCTGTCGCTGGTCGTTGGCTTTAGTCCGGAGGTACCGATCTGCAGGGCGAGGCCATCGAGAGATGCGAGATTCGCTGGCTTGTTGGCGAGGACGTACGATTCTTCCATGCCGTGGGCGGTGGCACTCAATACCAGGTCAACGTTGGTGCTGACTTTGTAAGTTGCGCTGTTTCCACTGATGACAGGAACGGGCAGTTTCTTATCGAACGATAGACTCAATTCCTTTGCGCCCTTGGTCGCCATAGCGGCCGGTCCATCACCACCGCCAGAGAAGACAACATTGACCGGCGACGCCTTGGGCGCGTAGTTCCCGTCGGCGGTAGGGACCAGATCGTAATCGACCGGTACCCAACTGCCATGATCGTCGAGAATGCGAACGGGCGAGATTGCCGTTTCGACAGTAACAGTGCCGTCTGGGTTGGCCCAGGCTGTCGAGTATTGAGTGCGATCGCTCGTGATCTCGACTCTAGATCCCTGCCGCCGAGCATTCACTCGCGCCGACACTTCGTCCGGCGAGGTCGTGACCTTCCCCGCAGCGTCGTGCACTACGGGCGCTGCCTCCGCAGCGTCCGTCAATGGCGTCACCGCTGCAGGAAGATATGCCGAAGCAACCACTAGTGCGATGCCGGCAAGGGCACTGCGGCGGACGCCACCGAACAGATTACTGGGTGAATTCGTGGTCTTACGAGTGAAGACGAGACGATCTCGCATGGTCAGCCCCCCGGTTCGCCTGGGCTCGTCGCCCGCATCTGTCCCCAAGCGGGACAGTCAGCCGCACGCTACGCGTTCCTGACTGCTACCTGTGTGAAATCGAAGAATTTTCTGACCGCAGCATGTTGAACGCCTGACTGACGTCGTACCGGCCCGGCGCGTTTCCACGTGGCCAAGCTGTGATCGCGGAGGCTGCTGCGGTGTGCTGAACCGCCGGCACCACACCGGCCGGCTGATCAACGACACTGCCTGGCCCTTGAGCTAACCCGGCAGCTGTCCAGGCGCTCAGTTACCGCGGCAAGCCCAATGCTGCGAACAGGTAAGGCTTGCTGGCCCGTGTCACCTCGATCGCGACGACCCACTTCGGAGCGAAGAACAGGAGGTAGCGGGAGACGGTCCGCCACGCGTCGGATGCGTACAGGCGCAGCGCGGCCAGGCGCGACTTCTGCGACCAGTCGTCCAGTGCCGATCAGTCCTTCAGACAGCGCCCAACAGCGGGCTTGTTCACCGTCGCCGTGTCAGTTGACCCCGGGGAGGTCGAAGCTCAGGGTATCCGGCAGCACGCCCTTGCTGGTCATGTTCTGGCCGGCGGCGTAGGTGAGCTGAGCGTAGTTGGTCACCCTCTGCTCCCGGAACCACAGGCCGCGGGCTGCCTGTTTGTAGATGGCCTGGTTGAGTCCGTCAAAGCCGTAGGCCTTGGGGATGGTGAAGGCGATCGGGACTGGTCCCCACGTGCTGCCCTGGATGGTGGGGTTGATCGGGAAGGACTGGGGCCCGTCGCAGTAGGAGACGGGTTGGTTGCTGAAGTCCATCTCCATGTCGAGGAGTTCACCGACCTGGGGCTTCTGGATGGAGAAGGCCAGGTTGCCGCCGGCGTAGGTCGGGACGTCGAAGGTGACGCCGCCGACCACGACGGCGTCGCTGCTGTCGGATCCGCAGCCGACGCTGGATGGTGCGGACGGCACGATGCTTGACCATGTGCTGGCCAGCGCCGGGTCGTTCGCGCGCATCGGGCCAGCGAGCTGCAAAGTGCCGTTCAGGGTGGTGCCCAGCGCCGAGTAGCTGAAGCTGTAGGTCGTCGGCTCCATCGGTGCAGCAGCCGACGTTGTAGTCGCGACAGCAGGCGCTGTGGTCGACGCCGTTGCCGAGACGCTGACGTACCCGTCATCCGGGGTGCCCGCGGTTGAACTCGAGCCGCAAGCAGTGAGAGCTGCAAGTCCAGCGACCAGGACACCGACCGTCGCGATGCGCGGTCGTTGTCGGTTGGTGGCCATCAGAAGAGGTCCTGTTCGTGCCAGGTCAGTGGCTTGGAGCTGTCGCACATGGCGTAGCCGTTGAGGTAGAAGTCGAGCGCACTCTCCCCTGCTGATTGCGACAGGTTGATCGTCCACGGTTGGCCGGGAGTAATGGCAACGGCGACGGCACCCTTCTGGTTGAAGGGTGTGGTGGTCGCGATGGGGTCGCGGCTGCTCTGAACGATCTTGACGGTGCCCTGGTAGCCGCTGTCGTCGTAGCCGTACTGCGAGCCGGGGACGTAGTTGATGCTCAGGTAGCTCAACCAGGCCATCTTCAAAAGGATCTACGTCTACAACGACACGATCACCGGATACGAGATGAACGAGCCCCTCGCTGAGCTCCTTGCCCTCGAAGCAGGCGACCGCACGCTGGAGACCACCGGCAGTATCGACGCAGCCGAGGACGCCACCGAGCGCACCTTCGTCCACCACGCCCGAGAACGCAGCAAGGCCGCTCCGAAGAGCGGCCTTGCATGCCTTGATGTCGTCCTAGCGGCTGTTGCTAGTTCCCATGGTTCCAGTAACGACCGCCTGGTGGAGCTGAGGGGATTCGAACCCCTGGCCTTCTCATTGCGAACGAGACGCGCTACCAACTGCGCCACAGCCCCAGTGCGTCGTCGCCGACGCGAGATGAAACTTAGCACCAGCCCGGGCGGGGCCGGAAATCAGGGTGGATCAGGAGCCCGTGGCGCGGCGCTCGCCCTGCCCGCCGGCGTCGCGGCGGGCAGCGTCGGCCTCGCGGGCCAAGGCGCTGTCGGACTCGCTGCGGCCCGAGCTCCACACGCCGGTGGAGTCCAGGTCGATCGTGTGGACCGTACGCCGGGCAGCGGGCGGCTTGGAGACGTAGGTCGGCAGCGGTACGTCGACCGGGTCCCAGCTCGCCGCGGCGACCACCGGGATGTCACTGGTCTCGTCGTCGAGCACGGCGCCCTCCACGACCGGGGACTCGCCCGGCTCGGCGGCAGGCGCTGGAGCGTCCGCTTCGACAGCCGCAGCGTCGGGAGCCGTCCGGCTGGCAGCCGCCGGGCGCACCGGCACGGCGCGGCGTCCGGACCGCTCGCGGCGGACCATCAGCCGGCAGGCGACCAGCCAGGCTACGAGCAGCGCGACCGGAGCAGCCTGCCACTGCCAGGACAGCCGCCCGACTCCGGCCGCCGCCGCGACCGCCGCGTTCGCCAGCACCAGCACGACCAGGACGTTGCGGCGCCGAGCCGCCGCCGAACCGCGCCGCTTCCGCTGCCGCACGGCCGCCGGGGCCGCCGGGGCCGCCGGGGCCGCAGGCGCGGACGTCGCCGGGGCAGCGACCGGGGCAGCGGCCGGGCCGGCCGAGGTCCCGGGCACCAGCCGCGTCGTACGGTCCGTGGCCGGCTCGCGACGCGCCAGCACCCGCATGGTGTGGGAGAACGTCGAGACCGTCCGGTTGCGCAGGCCCACGTCGTGGTGCTCGAGCGCCTTGGGGATGAGGTAGGCGGCCCACGCCACGGCCACGGCGAGGAAGATCAGAGCGGTCACATCTGGAAGGTTAGGAGCGCTAGCGCACCATGGGGCGGATGTCTACAGGTGTGTCGCAAAACCACTCCTGTGACTTCTGTGATTTCAGTGCTCCGACGCCTCCAGCCGACGGAGCATGCCCTCGGGACACTCCTCGACGGTCACGGCATAGATCCGATGGTCGCGCCAGGCGCCGTCGATGTGCAGGAACCGGGGTGCGTAGCCGATCTCGCGGATGCCGAGCTTCTCCACCACCCGCAGCGAGTTGGAGTTCTCCGGCCGGATGCAGATCTCGATGCGATGCAGGCCTGCCGCCTCGAAGCAGTGGTCGATCACCAGTGCCACCGCACGAGGCACCGCTCCGCGACCCGCCTGGTCGCGATCGATCCAGTAGCCGATCGAGGCGAACTGCGCCGAGCCCCGCACGATGTTGTTCACGGTGATCTGACCGGCGAACCTGCCGTCCACCTCGATGGCGAAGGGGTAGGTCGCCCCGGCGCGAGCGGCCCGGTGCAGGCGCCGTACGAGGGCCGGGAAGGTGGTGGGTCGGGCGTCGCCGCCCGGGGGCACCGTCGCGTCCCAGGGATGCAACCAGGCCGCCGAGCGTCGCCGGGACTCGTGCCAGGCGCGGCTGTCGCGGCGGGACAGGGCGCGCACCTTCAGCTCCCCACCGTCGGCCAGCCGGGTGCGCAGCGTCGCCGGCCAGGCGCGGCCGGCTCGCCGGACCGCACCCTGGAGCGCCATCAGTGATCGCTCCCGAGGGACTGCTCGACCGCGTGCTCGATCACCGGCCGCAACACCTCGACGGCATCCTTCACGCCGCCTCGGGAGCCGGGCAGGTTGATCACCAGGCAGGATCCGGCCAAGCCGGCGAGGCCGCGGGAGAGCATCGCCGTCGGGACGCCCTTGGCGATCCCCGCGGCGCGGATCGCCTCGGCGATGCCGGGGATCTCGCGGTCGAGCAATGGCCTGGTGGCCTCCGGGGTGAGGTCGGTCGGCGTGAGCCCGGTGCCCCCGGTCGTGAGCACCACGCGCGCGCCGCCGGCGACGAACGCCGCGATCGCCGTGCCCACCGGCTCGCCGTCCGGTACGACGACGGGCGCGCCCACGGCGAACCCGAGCTCGTCGAGGAAGTCGGCCAGCAACGGTCCGGTGGAGTCCTCGTAGACCCCCGCCGCCGCCCGGTTCGACGCCACGACGACGCCCCCGCCGGGCCGGGCCGCCGGATGCTCGGCCGAGCCGCTCACCGGGCGCCGTCCTCGCGCACCCAGTCCCCCGACTTCCCGCCGCTCTTGGCCTCGACGCGGATGTCGGTGATCACTGCCGCCTTGTCCACTGCCTTGACCATGTCGACGACCGTCAGGGCGGCGACGCAGACCGCTGTCAGCGCCTCCATCTCCACGCCGGTGCGGTCAGCGGTGCGCACGGTGGCGCTGATCTCCACGGCGTCGTCGGCCACCGCCAGCTCGACCGCGACGCCGGACAGCGCCAACGGGTGGCACAGCGGCACCAGGTCGGGGGTGCGCTTGGCGCCCATGATGCCGGCGATCCTGGCCACCGCCAGCGCGTCTCCCTTCGGCACGCCCTCCCCGCGCAGCAGCCGCACCACCTCCGGCGAGACGAGCACCCGGCCCGAGGCGGTCGCCGCGCGCGCCGTCACTCCCTTGGCCGTCACGTCGACCATCCGGGCCGCCCCGCTCTCGTCGAGGTGGGTCAGCCGGTCGCCGGCCATCAGCCGAGCCCGTTCTCGTGGCCGTGCTCGATCAGCAGCACGTCGACCTCGGCACCCGCCGGCACGGCGGTGACCTCCTCGGGTACGACCAGGAGGCAGTTGGACTCCGCGAGGCTCCCCAGCATGTGCGAGGCCGGGTTGCCGATCGGCGTCACCACGCCGTCGGCGTACCTGCCCCGCATGTACTGCCGACGACCGGCCGGAGAGCTCATCGGCACGGACAGGCGTGCCCGGATCGGCGGCCGCCGGTAGGGCTGGAATCCCATCAGGCGGCGCAGCGCCGGTCGGACGAAGACCTCGAAGGAGACGAAGGAGGAGACCGGGTTGCCCGGCAGGCAGAAGATCGGCACCCGATCCTCGCCGACCAGCCCGAAGCCCTGGGGCTTGCCCGGCTGCATGCTCACCGGACCGAACCACACACCGTCGGGGGTCAGGGCCTCCTTGACCACGTCGTAGTCGCCCTGGCTGACCCCGCCCGAGGTGATCACCAGGTCCGCGCGCACGAGCTGGTCGTGCAGGGCCGTCCGGAACGCGTGCGGCTCGTCGGGCACGATCCCCACCCGGAACGCGATCGCGCCGGCCGCCCGGGCCGCGGCGGCGAGGAGGTAGGAGTTGCTGTCGTAGATCGAGTCGTGGCCGAGGGGCTGGCCGGGCTCGCGCAGCTCGGAACCGGTCGAGATGACCACCACGCGCGGGCGCGGCCGGACCGACACGGTGGCCCGTCCGACGGCGGCGAGCAGGCCGAGGTGCCGGGCGTCGAGGACGGTGCCCTCGACAACGACCAGGTCACCCTCGGCCACGTCCCCGCCGGCCCGGCGCACGTGCTGGCCCTCCTCGCGCGGCGCCTCGCTGATCAGGACCTGGCCCACGCCGCGGTCGGTCGCCTCGTAGGGGACGATCGTGTCGGCGCCCGTCGGCACCGGTGCCCCGGTCATGATCTTGACCGCCGTGCCGGGTGCGAGCGCGTGCACCCTGGCGGTGCCTGCGCCGATCTCGCCGACGACCGGCAGTTGGAGCGGACCCTCCGGGCTGGCGTCGGCGACGTCGTCGAAGCGCACGGCGTAACCGTCCATCGCCGAGTTGTCGAAGCCGGGCAGCGAGACGGACGCGTGCACGTCCTCGGCACAGGCCAGACCGAGGGCGTCCATCAGCGGCTGCGGGAACGCGGCCATCGGCTCGACCGCCTCGAGGATGCGCTGGCAGTGCTCGTCGGGGCTGACCGGGACGATGGGCGAGGCTTCCGACATGTGACGAGAGCCTACTGGTGCCGGGTCAGGCCTTCGCGACCTCGTCGTCGGAGAAGACCGCACCGGCGTCGATCCGCTGGGCGGCGTCGGTCTCCAGGCTGACGTCACCGAGGATCTGCACGGCCGGGCCGAAGGTCCAGTCGCCCTTGACCCGCAGGGCGCTCGCCTTGGTCAGCGACGGCGCACCCTCGGGGAAGCGCTTCTCGAACTCGCTGACCACCTTGTAGTAGTCGCCGTCGAGGTCGACGAACGGAACGTCGGTCGCGACCTGCTCCAGGGTGAAGCCGTCGCGGATCTCGTAGACGTCCGAGCGCAGCACGAGCAGGTCGTTGGTGGTCTTGACCGGGATGAAGCGGTCCCTGCCCACCTCGATCAGCTGGGCGCCCTCGAAGACCTCGATCGCCGAACCCATCGCGGTCTCGACCTGGATCACCTTGGCGGTGGACGGGTCGCTGGGGTCCACCGTCTTCTCGTTGCGGATCAGCGGTAGGCCCAGGATGCCGTCGCGGGCGTCGAGGGCCTCCTTCATCGCGCGCAGGTCGAACCAGATGTTGTTGGTCGAGCAGTAGCGGTGCCGGCTCAGGTCCTGCAGCGCCTTCTGGTCCTCCGGCAGGGTCTGGGCCGTCTCGCGCAGGACGATCCTGCCATCGGACTTGCGGCGGGCGAAGTGACCGCCCTTGCGGTCGGAGGCCGTACGCCGGACCGCCTCGATCGCGAACGGCGCCCCCGAGGAGGCGAACCAGCCCGCGACGTGGGCGTCGGGCACCGCGCCGAGGTTGTCGGAGTTGGAGACGAAGAGCCGCTCGAACCCCTGCTCCAGCAGCGTGTCCAGCAGGCCCGTGCCCCGCAGCGCCGTGTAGATGTCGCCGTGCCCGGGCGGACACCACTCCAGGTCGGGGTCCTTGGGCCAGCTCACCGGAACCAGACCGTCGGCGAGCAGCCGCGGCTCCATGTTCTGCCGGAACTCCAGCGGCAGACCCTCGACCGGCAGGTCCTCGTAGCGGGCCAGCGCGTCGAGCGTGTCCGCCGAGGTGCGGAACGAGTTCATCAGGATCAGCGGCAGCGGCGCGCCGTAGCTCTGCCGCAGGTGGAGGATCTGCCGCGCGATGATGTCGAGGAAGGACATGCCCCGACGCACGCACAGCAGCGACTTGGCCCGATCCATGCCCATGGACGTGCCGAGGCCGCCGTTGAGCTTGATGACGGCGGTGGTGCGGATCGCGGCGGCGGCGTCCTCCTCGGAGACCTCCGCATCGGCCAGGGCCGGCATGTCGACCGGCTCGATCGACTCCTCGGGGATCTTCCCGGTCTCACCGCGCTCGAGCTGCCGGTAGTAGTGCGCGAACGTCTGAACGGCGACCTCGTCGACGCCCGCGTCCCGCATCTTCGCTACCGCTGCGGCCAGGCCAGGGCTACCCATGGGGTCGATCGTAGGCTGGCGGTGTGGCTGATCCACAAACTCCTCCTGGTTCTGGTCCCCCGCACCACAACGGATGGGCGAAGCTCGCGCTACGCGATCAGCTGCTCACGGCACGTCACCGGCTGGACCTGACCCAGATCGGCGAAGCCGCTCGAGGCCTGGCCGGCCAGTTGCTCGCGCTTCCCGAGATCCGCCGGTCGGCGACCGTGGCGGCCTACGTCTCCGTCGGCAACGAACCAGGTACAGGTCCCCTGATCGACGCGCTCCAAACATCGGGCCGACGGATCCTGCTGCCACGCGTGCTGCCCGACAACGATCTCGAATGGAGCGCGTACGCCGGACCCGGCTCGCTGCAGCGCGGGCCTCGCGGGATCCTCGAGCCCGACGGACCACCGCTGGGTGTGGAAGCGATCGCGGGCGCCGACGCCGTCCTGGTACCGGGGCTGGCCGTGGACGGCCGCGGCTTCCGGCTGGGTCGCGGCGGCGGCTCCTACGACCGTGCGCTGGGCCGGGTGCCGCGGGGGACGTTCACCTGCGTGCTGCTCTACGACACCGAGGTCGGCCTCGACGTACCCGTCGAGCCGCACGACCGGCCGGTGACGGCGGCGGTCACCCCCTCGGGAATCACACGGCTGCGTCCGACGCTGTAAACTGGCAGTCGTATCCGTCGAGTGCTAACGGGAGAGTCGTGCCCACCTACCAGTACGCCTGCACCGAGTGCGGCCACGCCTTCGAACAGGTCCAGAGCTTCTCCGAGGACTCCCTCACCGTCTGCCCCGAGTGCAGCGGCCGCCTGCGCAAGGTCTTCAGCGCCGCGGGCGTCGTGTTCAAGGGATCGGGCTTCTATCGGACCGACAGCCGCTCCTCCGGCGGCTCGTCGGCGAGCCCGTCGGGCAGCTCATCGGGCAGCTCATCGGGCGGCTCCTCGACCGCTGCCGCCTCGCCCGCCAGCAGCGACTGAGTCCTTCGTCCACCGGGCGCCGCGTGCGGGTGCCCGGGCCTGTGGATGACGCGACGCACGGTCCGGCGGATCGTCCTACCGTCGTGGCGTGACCTCCATTCTCGGGACCCTCCGCCGCACGACACGACAGCTGCGTCGCCGTGTGCTGACCCACCGCCGGCTGCTGGCCGGCGGCCTGGCCCTGACCGCCGTGGTGCTCGGCCTGCAGGCCGCGCGCCCCTCGCCGCCCGCGACGGCCGCGCTGATCGTCGCCCGGCACGACCTGCCGGCGGGCGCGGTGCTGAGCGCCGCGGACCTGACGAGCGTGGCGGTGCCGCCCGACGCGATTCCCGCCGGGACGGTGCGCCGGGCCGCCGGGCGCATCCTGGCCACCCCGCTGCACCGCGGGGAGCCGCTCACCGATCTCCGGCTGGTCGGACCCGCACTGACCCAGGGACACCCCGACCTGGTGGCGGTGCCGATCCGGCTGCCCGACGCCGGCATGGCCGCCCTGCTCCGGGTGGGTGATCGCATCCGGCTGCTCGCCACCGATCCCCAGGGCAGCGACGCGCCGGTGGCCGTCACCACCGTCGCCGAGGATGCGCTCGTCCTCGCCCTTCCGGCTGCGGACGACGGGACAGCGGCGAAAACCTCCTCGACCGGCGTCACGAGCGCGCTCGGCGGCCGTCTCGTGGTCGTGGGAGTCATCGAGAGCGAGGTCGACCGCGTCACGTCGGCAGCGGTGAGGGACTTCCTCACCTATGCCTACCCCCACTAGGGTCGAGGCGCTTCCTCTCGGGGAGATCTCCCCTCCTCCGACGATTCGAAAGAGATGTGAGATGAGCGGCTTCAAGAAGTTCCTGTTGCAGGGCGACCTGGTGGCCCTCGCCGTCGCCTTCATCATCGGCGGCGCCTTCGCCACGGTGGTCAAGTCGCTGGTGGCGGTGATCATGGACCTGATCGGCAAGGCCGGCGGCACACCCAACTTCTCCAGCTACACCCCGCACGGCGTGCACGTCGGCGCCTTCATCACCGCCCTGATCTCGTTCGTGATCCTGGCGGCGGTCGTCTACTTCTTCATCGTGGTGCCCTACACCAGGGCCAAGGAGCGCTTCTTCCCGACGCCTCCCGCCGCCGAGGGTGCTACCACCGAGTCCCTGCTCGCCGAGATCCGCGACCTGCTCGCCGCGCGGCAGTGACCGACTGACCGGCCCTCACCGGTGCCGTCTCACCCGCCGTGGTGGGGCGGCACCTGTGCCTTCAGCCAGTCGTCGGAGCTGGGCGGGGCGCCGCGCTCCTCCCGCTCGTCGCGCGTGGTCTCGGGCAGTACGTCGCCGAAGATCTCGGCCAGGCGTCGCCGGCGCACCCACTCCGGCTCGGCCGGCTGCTCGGCCGGCTCCTCGGTCGGCTGCTCGGTCGGCTGCTCGGTCGGCTGGGGGTCGGACTCCCCACCCGGGCTGACCTCGCTCACGTGCAGAGTCCGGCCTGCTCCAGCGCGGCCGTGTCCTGCGCGGATCGGGTCGAGGAACCCGACGGCGTACCGGATCCGCTGGCGCTGCCGCTTGGCGAGTCGCTCGCGCTGGGCGAGGCACTGGCGCTGGGAGAGGTGCTCGCGCTGCTGCCGGCACCCGCTGTCGGAGACGCGGTGGCGGTGCCGGGGAGGTTGCTGACGTTGATGGAGCCCGCCGTCAGCGAGCGCGAGAGCGGCTTGTCGTGCTTGATCGCGTTCCAGACCTGGGCCGCCTCGGGCCGCCAGACGACGCGGCCGGGGTAGGCGGTGGAGTAGGCCCACGGGACCGTGACGAACTTGATCTTGTTCATCCCGATGCCCTTGAACTCGGTGGCCAGCCCGGCGATCTTCGAGAGGTTCTTCAAGCCGGGGTCGACGGTCAGGGACTTGGTCGCGGCATCGAGGAACTTGACCACCTTGACCGGGTTGGTCAGCGTGTTGGACGACAGCACCGCGTTGACCATCGAGCCGACGAAGGCCTGCTGGCGCTTGATCCGGCCCAGGTCGGTGCCGTCAGTGCCCGGGACGTGCCGGATGCGGACGTACTGCAGGGCCTGATTGCCCGAGATCTTGCGGGTGCCCGCCTTGAGGTAGATGCCGTGCGCGCGGTCGTCCCAGGTGTTCGGGATGCAGACGTTCACCCCGCCGATCGCGTCGACCATGGACTTGAAGCCCTCGAAGTTGACCACGACGAAGTGGTCGATCTTGATCCCGGTCAGGTTCTGGATCTGGGAGATGGTGCAGGCCGGACCGCCGACGGAGAAGGCGGCGTTCCACATCTGCGCCGTCGCGGCCGGACTCACCGAGCCGGAGGAGGTCTTGCAGGCCGGCCGGTCGACGATCGAGTCGCGCGGGATGCTGATGCCGTACGCCCGCTTCCGGTCCGCCGAGAGGTGGATCAGGATGGTGGTGTCCGAGCGCTGACCACCCTTGGTGAGCCCGTCCACGTCGCAGCCCGAGCAGTCCCGGCTGTCCGAGCCCATCACGAGGATGTTGAGCGGCTTCTTCGGGCCGGCGACCGCGAGCGCCGTCGGCTGGTCGCCGATGATGTCCTTGCCGGCGTCGTAGACGTGCAGGTTGCCGTTGAGGTGGCGGTAGAGGTACGCCGCCGACAGCCCGGTGACCAGTGCCAGCGCCACCACCGTCGAGACGAGCACCTTCAGCACCGTGTGCCGGGTGCGCGCCTTGGCACGGCGCTTGCCGGCGATGCTGGTCCGCCGACGGGCGACGGGCCGGGTGGCGTCAGGGGCGACCGGTCGACCCCGGACCGGGTCGGGAGCGATGCCCGGGGCAGCCGTGGGTTCCAGCTGCTCTGCGTCGGACATTGATCACCGTCACTCGTCTCGGATGGTCGCGGGGGCGCCGTTGACCCTACGTGCGACCTCCAAGTGTGCGGGCGAGTGCCGAGAAGCCAAAAATGTCGACGCACCGCCCGCGGCAGGAGCCGTGTCGGCGGGTGAGATGGTGCCCCAGGCCAGAGTCGAACTGGCGACCTTTCGCTTAGGAGGCGGCTGCTCTATCCACTGAGCTACTGGGGCGTGCCGTGATCGGCGCGCACATCCTGCCACCTCCACGTACCGAGGTTGAAGCCGGCGCTCGCGCGGGAGCGCCCGACGACCCGGCTCAGTGGTTGCGCAGCGCGGAGATCAGCTCCGACTTCCTCTTCGAGGAGTAGCCGTGCAGCCCCAGCTCCTTGGCCCGCTTGCGCAGGTCTGCGACCTTCCAATCGTCGTAGGGTGCCGACGTCCCGCCCTTGTGACCGACGGCCTTGCTACCGCGCTTCGCGACGGCGTTGGAGATCCGGGCGGCCTTCTCCTTCGACGCGCCGTCCTCCCGCAGGTCCTCGTAGAGCTTCTCGTTCTTGATGCTCGGGTTCGGCATGTCACTTCCTCCCGTCGTCGGGTTCGATGCGCGAGTCGTCGTTCGCCACCTCGCGGGCGCGGCGCCGGTCGGCCAGCGCGGCGAACGCCTGGACCGCACCCGCACCGATCGCGAAGATCACGAAGATCACGACGACGATCCACAGTCCGCTCATCGGGCGCTCACCTCCTCTCGACGGGCCGCGCGCTCGCGTACGGCGGGCAGCACCTCGGCGCCGAAGCGCTTGATCATCTCGCTGTAGTGCGGGCCGATGTCGGCCACGTAGATCTCCTCGAAGCCGGCGTCGACGTACTCCCCGAAGGACTCGATGTGCCGGTCGATGTCCGGCCCGCAGACCAGGCTCGACCGGGTGGCCTCCTTGGTCACCAGCTGCGCGGCCTGCTCGAAGTGCCGCGGGGTCGGCAGGATCTGCGCCAGCTCACCGGGCAGCCCCGAGGTCGACCAGAGTCGGTGGGCGTGATCCAGTCCCTCCTCCTCGGTCGGCGCGAAGGCCGCCTTGAAGCCGGCCGCGGCCGGCTTCCCGCCCGAGGTCTCCCGGAACAGACCGAGCAGCTCGGTGTCGGCGGACGTGGTGATGTAGCCGTCCCCGATCTCACCGGCCAGGCGCGTCGCCGCGGGCCCGAAGCCGGAGACCCACACCTCGGGCGGTTGCTCCGGCAGCGTGTAGATCCGCGCGTTGTCGACCGTGTAGTGCTCGCCGCGATGATCGACGACCTCACCGCTCCACAACCGGCGCATCACCTCGACCGACTCCGCCAGCATCTCCCGGCGTACGTCGGCGCCCGGCCAGTAGTGCCCGTGCACGTGCTCGTTGAGCGCCTCACCGGTGCCGACCCCGAGCCGGAACCGGCCGTCGAGGAGCACCGCCGAGGTCGCCGCCGCCTGCGCGGTGATCACCGGTGAGAGCCGCATGATCGGGCACGTCACGGCCGTGGTGACCGGCAGCTTGCACACCTGGGAGATCGCGCCGATCGTCGACCAGACGAAGGCGCTCTGGCCCTGCTCGTCGTTCCAGGGATGGAAGTGGTCGCTGATCCACAGGGCGTCGAAGCCGGCCTCCTCCGCGAGTGCGGCCTGCTCCACAAGCTGGGCGGGCGCGTACTCCTCGCTGGAGAGGAAGTATCCGATCGTGGGGCCGGTCATGACGGTGAGGTAACCGAGCCTCATCCCCCCATGCGCCCGCGGTTGGCCAGGATCACCGCGAGCGGCGGCAGCGGAGCGGCAAGCACCGACATCGCCACGGCGGCCGGCACCGACCACAGCCGGACCACGTTCCAGGCGAGCACCACCAGGACGACGCAGGCGCCCATCAGGACCACGTACGTCGTCCGTCTGCGGCGGGCGCTCGGCTCGTTCATCCGGCTCCCGGTACCCGCCTCGGCGGGGCCGACATCCTCCGCGGACCCACGGGCGTGCGCCCGCGCATGCGCGGGGTAGGAGCGGGTACAGACGACGGCGTGATTCACCGCTTCGCTCAGCAGCTCAGGCTCTGCCTGGCGACCGCGCTGACCCCCGCGCACGAGCGAGGACTCACCGGATCTCGAACCGGATTCCTGCCCGCTGCAGCCGGTCCGTCAACGCGGCGCCCATCGCGACGCCGGTCGTGACCGATCCGGCGCTGGGCGGATTGTCGTCCAGCGCCAGGCACAGCGCCGACTCGGCCAGCATCTTCGCCGTCTCGGCGTAGCCGGGGTCGCCCCCGGAGACGCGCGCATGGACCTTGCGTCCGTCGCCCTCGGCGATCAGGTCCACCCGGAACCACGAGGAGGCGCGCCGGGCCTCGTCCGGCCCCGCCCCCGGGGGGATCCTGGCGCCCAGCCAGCGCCGTACCGGCCCGAGCTGCGCCGCGGCCACCAGACCGAGCAGGCCGGCGGCACCCCCGACGGCGTAGCGCAGCGTCTTGGTGCCGGCGTAGTGGGAGTAGCTGAAGTCGGGGCCGTAGGCGGGCAGCGCTCGACCCGTCCGCGCCACGATCGCCGGATCGATGGTGGGCAGCGGCACCAGCCAGTAGCCCAGGTCCGGGTCGCGGTGTGGCCGGCCCGCCACCGCTCGGGAACGGCGTCCCTCGGGCCGCGGCTCCGCTCGCTTGCGCGCCTCGGCGGCGGCGCGCATCTGCCGGGCGCGGCTGAACTGGCCCAGCGCGGAGTGGAAGGTGCCGCCGGACAGCATGCCGCTGGCCCGCACCACGCCGCGCATCCGCACCGGCCCGCTGGCATCGAGATGCCGCACGGCGAAGAGGGCGCCGAGGTCGTGCGGGATGGAGTCGAAGCCGCAGGCGTGCACGATCCGGGCGCCGGTGCGCTGGGCCACCGCGTGGTAGCGCACGTACATCTCGTCGACGAACTCCGGCTCGCCGGTCAGGTCCACGTAGTCGGTCCCCGCCTCGGCGCAGGCCCGGACGACCGGCTCGCCGTACTCCAGGTAGGGCCCGACGGTGGTGATGACCACCCGGGTGCGGGCGGCCATGGCATCCAGGCCGGCCTGGTCGCCGACGTCGGCCTGCAGCAGCTCGACGCCCGCGACGGCCTGACCCCACCGTTGCACCAACCGGTCGCGGACCTCCCCCAATTTGGTGAGATCCCGGCCGGCCAGTCCCCAACGCAGGCCGTGTGGGCCACCGTCTGAGGAGACGGCCTCTGCGAGATAGGAGGCCGTCAGCGAGCCGGTGAAGCCGGTGGCTCCCAGGAGCACCAGGTCGAGGTCACGCGCCGCAGTCATGGCCCCACTCTGGCATGGCCGCGGGAGCGATGGTCTAGACCGACCCGGGCCTCGCCGAGTGACCTCGACGGGGATGTTTCGTTGGGTAGGCACAGGGGTAGAAGGCTCTCACTCGGGAGCCGGCACAAGGGGGACAGCGATGAAGCGAGTGGATCTGGAGCTCAGTGAGTTCACGCGGCGTGCGGGCTCGCTGCTCGTCTCGCACACCGACGCCGGGTTCGACAGGGGCCTCGAGCCGGGCGAGCAGCTGCTGATCCGTGACGGAGCGCAGCGATACCGGCTGGCCACCGTGCAGGACATCAGCTTCGAGCTGACCGACACCCACTACCGGCTGGAGCTGGGCGCCGAGGTCGACGCGGACCGTGCCGGTCTGCTGGTCGAGGAGGCGCCTGCCGTCCGCGCCGGCGGGATCGGAGCGAGCGAGGTCATCGCGCTGCTGCAGGAGGCCCGCGACGCGCTCGCCGCGCGCCCCTACCTGGCCGGCGCCCGACACCGCTGAGCCGGCATCCTCCGATCGGACGGACGTGCCTAGTCCGCACGGACTAGCCCACCCGGGCCCGAGAGGATGCCGTCTCGTGACCATCAGCCTGGTCCTGGGTCGGCCTCGCTCGGGGGACAATGGTGCCCATGCAGGACGGTCTGATTCGCGTTTTCCTCGTCGACGATCACGAGATCGTGCGCCGCGGCGTGCGCAGCATGCTCGAGGCTGAGGGCGACATCAGGATCGTGGGCGAAGCCGGTACGGCGGCCGAAGCGCTGCCGGCCATCCTGGAGCTCGAGCCCGACGTCTGTGTGCTCGACGCCCAGCTGCCCGACGGCTCGGGTATCGAGATCTGTCGCGAGATGCGGGCGGTGAACCCCGACATCCGGGGGCTGATCCTGACCAGCTTCGACGACGAGGACGCGATCACCTCGGCGATCCTGGCCGGGGCGGCGGGCTACGTGCTCAAGCAGATCGAGAGCAACAGCCTGATCAGCGGGATCCGCCTGGTCGCCAGCGGCCACACCCTGATCGACCCGGTCATCGCCTCCCGGGTGGTGCAGCAGGTGCAGTTCCACCGCCGCGCCTTCGATGTCCTCGCCGAGCTCACCCCCCAGCAGAGCAAGATCCTCTTCCTGATCGCCGAGGGCCTGACGAACCGCCAGATCGCCGAGAAGCTGTTCCTCGCCGAGAAGACGGTGAAGAACCACGTCACCGGCCTGCTGGCCCGCCTCGGCGTCCAGCACCGGACCCAGGCGGCGGTGCTGGCCCACCGGCTCCGCGACGGGAACACCCCTCGGCTGCCCGCACCGCGACGCAGCGAGACGTCGATCGCCTCCGGCGCTCCGCGCTGAGTCACGCGACGACGGCCGGCCTCGCCGGCGACGTCGTCGCCACCCCTACCTGATCCGCCCTGGGGAGGGAGGGGAACGGGGAGGCCGACCATGTCGGCCTCCCCGTTCTCAATGGCTCCCGCTCATGCTCGGGGCGACGCGCCGGCCCCTCAGAGCGTGAAACGCCCCACCAGCGAGCGCAGCTCGGTGGCGATGTCGGTCAACTCGGTGGCCGACTGCAGCGTGCGGTGGGTGCCCTGCTGGGTGTCCGCCGCGGCGTTGGCCACCTGGGTGACGTCCTCCGCGATGCCGCCGGCTCCGGCGGCCGCCTCGGTCACGGAGCGCGCGATCTCGTTGGTGGTGGCGGTCTGCTCCTCGACCGCCGAGGCGATCGAGGCCTGGATGTCGTTGATCCGGGCGATCACCTCGGTGATCCGGCTGATCGCAGCGACGGCACCCTGGGTGTCGTTCTGGATCGCCTCGATCTTGTGGGAGATGTCCTCGGTCGCCTTCGCGGTCTCCTTGGCCAGCTCCTTGACCTCACCGGCCACCACCGCGAACCCCTTGCCGGCATCGCCGGCCCGAGCGGCCTCGATGGTGGCGTTGAGCGCCAGGAGGTTGGTCTGCTGGGCGATGGAGGTGATCACCTTGATCACCTGCCCGATCTCGGCGCTCGACTCGCCCAGCGAGGCCACCGTCGTCTGCGCCCCTCCGGCGACGGTGACGGCGTCGGTGGCGACCGTCGCCGCCTCGGTCGCGCTCTTGGCGATCTCTCGGATGCTGGCCGTCATCTCCTCGGCGGCCGTGGCGACCGTCTGGATCGAGGCCGACACCTGCACCGAGGCACCCGAGGCAGACGCGGCCCGGTCCGAGGTGAGCGCGGCCCCCTCCCCCATCCCCTGGGCGAGCACCGTCAGCTGCTCGGCGGAGACGCCGATGCTGTCCGCCGTGCCGCCGATGTTGGTGAGGCTCACGCGGAACTGGGCGATCAGATCGTCCAGCGCCCGGGACACCTGGGCGACGGCATCGTCGCCGTCGGCCTGCAGCTGCCGGGTGAGATCACCCTCGGCCGCCGCGCGCACGGTGTCGAGGATGCGCTGCACGCCGGCGGCGGTCTCCTCGGCCTGCGCCCTGTCGCTCGCGTCCCGCGCCAGCGCCTCCAGCCGCTGGGAGACCATCCGGCCGACGTTGCGCAGGGCCTCCAGGCGCTGCGGGCTCGGGTCGAGGGTCTCGGTGGCGAAGAAGTCCATCGTGCCGACCACGCGACCCTCGACCATGATCGGGAAGCACACCCCGGACCTGACACCGACCTTCTGGGCGACCGGTGCGCGCACGCAGTCGGTCATCTCCCCGATGTCGCGGGTGAAGTACAGGTCACGCTGCGCCCAGGCCCGGCCCGAGAGGCCCACCCCCTCCGCGAAGGTCGTGGCGAGCGTCACCTGGCGGAACTCGGGCCCGGCGTCACCGGACTCCAGGCTGAAGTGGAGCAGTTGGTCCTCCTCCACGGTCCAGTAGGACCCGTAGGCCCAACCGAACGCGGACCGGACCGTGTCGAGCGCGACCCGGACGGCCTCCTGCGCACTGCTCACGCTCTGCAGCGAGACCAGCACCTTGTTGACCGCGGCGGTGTCCTCCGCGGCCTCGGCGGTCACCCGCTCGGCGCGGATCCTGTCCGTGACGACGTCCCACGTCGCCATCGCGCCGACGTAGGCGCCCTCGTGGTCGTGGATCGCGCTCACGAGCAGGTCGAGCGTCTCCGGACCGACCTCGATGTGGGCGTGCCTGGGCAGCCGGCGCTCGTCCGCCAGGATCCCGCGCTGGTGGCCCGGGTCCCGGTGGAAGACGTCGAGGCTCGAGCCGACCACCTGGTCGGCGCGCACCGGCAGGTGGGCCTCGAGCGCGCGCAGCGTGTCCAGCGAGGCCGGATTCACGTACTGGATGACGAGGTCGCGATCGGCGAACATCATGTTCGTCGGGCTGTTCTCCACCATCGACTGGAGCATGGAGCTGTGCGCCTCGAGCGCGAGCCGCTCGGTGATGCTCTCGACGGTGGCGATCGCACCGATCCGCTCGCCGCGCTCGCCGTACAGGGCCTCGACGGTGAACTCGACCGTCTCAGGGCCGGCCATCTGCGTGGTGACGAGCGGGAGGGCGCCCCAGTGATCACCGGGGCTCGCCGCCTCCAAGGTGTTGCCGAGGCAAATGTTGAGCGGCATGCCCACCACCGATTCGGGTGCGAAGGGCAGCTGTTCGCGGAGCTTCTCGAGCGCGGCTCGGGTCTGCGGGTTGATGTAGCGGACGATCAGATCGGCGTCGGCGACCAGGAGCTGGCTCCTGACGCCGTCCAGGACGTGGCGGAAGCCCTCCACGTCGAAGGTGGTGCGTGGTGGACTACCGGCTGCCGTGCTTTCCGGACCCGGCTTCCTGAGTAGTGCGGTCATGGATTCCCCCTGTGTTTTCTGCTCCCGCGAAGATGTCCACCGCCCGGTCCGCGTCGAGGACCAGGAGGATCGCATCCGTCATCGGCCGGACGCCGAGCACGACGTCCTGGACCGTCGCGGGCATGGTTGACGGCACGGTCTCCAACTCGAGGCCGGCCGTGTCGATCACGTCGCCGATGTCATCGACGAGGAGGCTGACGACCTCCCCGCGACTGCGCACGATGACGTTCATGGGCAGTTCGCCCTCCGGCCGGGGCGGGAGCCCCAGCCGGACCCTGAGGTCGACGGCGGTCACGATCTGACCGCGCAGGTTGATCAGGCCGCGGACGGCCTCGTTGGCACGCGGCACCGGTGTCATCGGCTGGTGCCGGAGAACCTCCTGCACCTCGTTGACCGAGACTCCGAAGAAGTGCCCGGCGACCCAGAACGTGCAGTACTGATCCACGACTGTCGCCGTGGCGGCGGCGTTGCTCATGCGCTGACTCCTGTCCGGGCCACCACGGCCTCGAGGTCCACCAGGTCGGTGACGTGCTCCTGGACGACGGCGGAGCCCGTGACGCCGTACCGGCGCCCGACCTCGCTGAGGACGACCGCCGTCTCGACGACGTCGAGGACCCGGTCGATGACGATGCCCACCGAGCGGTCGGCCAGCTCGTGGACGACGACCGAGACCTGCTCGGTGCGGTCCGAGGTGTCCATCAGCCCGATCGCGGGCGCGAGCCGGACCAGCGGCAGCAGGCCGTCGCGGTACTGCACGACCTCGTTGCCTCCGGTGCGCTCGACCCGGTCGCGGGGGAACTCCTCGAGCCGGGCGACGGCGGCCAGCGGGAGGGCGGCACGGCGGCCGTCCGCTACCTCGAGCACGAGCAGCGCCGTGCGCTCCTCCTCGTCCACGGCTGCGGCACGGGTGGCCAACAGCTCCTGCTCGACGGCGCCGACGCCCTGCTCCTGCGCCATCCCGGGGACGTCGAGGATCAGGGCGACGCGACCGTCGCCCATGATGGTCGCGCCGGCGTACATCGCCAGGCCCTTGAGCTGACGGCCGATCGGCTTGACCACGATCTCCTGGGTGTCGTGCACCTCGTTGACGCACAGCCCGAAGCGGACGTCGTCGGCCTGCACCACGACGACGGTGAGGTGGTCGCGCTGCTCGATGGTGTCGCCCAGTGCCTCGGCGAGGTTGACCAGCGGCAAGAGCCGACCGCGCAGGCGCAGCACGGGCGATCCGGCCAGGTCCTCGACCTGCCGGTCGAGGTCCTCGCCCTCGATCCGGACCAGCTCGACCAGGTTCGCCTGCGGGATCGCGTAACGCTCCGTGCCCTCCCCCACGATCAGGGCCGGGATGATCGCCAGCGTCAGCGGGATCCGGATGCGGAAGGTCGAACCCTTGCCGACCTCGCTGGTGAGGTCGACCGAGCCGCCGATGCGCTCGATGTTGGAGCGGACCACGTCCATGCCCACGCCGCGGCCGGAGACGTTGGTGATGGTCTCGGCCGTGGAGAAGCCGGGCCGGAAGATCAGGTTGACGATCTCCTTGGTGTCCATCCGGGCGAGCTGCTCGCGGGAGACCACCCCGCGGTCGAGAGCCACCGCGGCGATCCGGTCGGGGTCGATCCCCTTGCCGTCATCGGCGATCTCGACGACGACCTGGCCGGACTCGTGGAAGGCGCGCAGGGTCAGCTTGCCCGCGCGGGACTTGCCGGCGGCGACGCGCTCCTCGGGGCGCTCGATGCCGTGGTCCATGGAGTTGCGCACCATGTGCGTCAGCGGGTCCTTGACCGCCTCGAGGACCGAGCGGTCCATCTCGGTGTCGTGGCCGTCCATCGACAGCTCGACCTCGCGACCGAGCTGACGGGCCAGGTCACGGACGATGCGCGGCATCTTGGACCAGACCTGGCCGATCGGCTGCATGCGGGTCTTCATGACCGACTCCTGCAGCTCGCTGGCGACCAGATCGAGCCGCTGGCTGGCCCGGATCAGCTCGGGGTCGTCCTGCGACTCGGTGCGCTGCAGGATCTGGTTGCGGGTCAGCACCAGCTCGCCGACGAGCTGGACGAGGTTGTCCAGCAGCTCGACATCGACGCGGACGCTGGAGTCGGCGACCGAGCGGCGCTCGGTGCCGTCCCACGGCTCGCCCGGCTCGGCGACCGGCTGTTCGGTCTGCTCGGCGACGGGCTGAGGTTCGACAACGGGCGCAGGCGGGGCGACCGGCTCCACGGCGACCGGCTCATCGGCGACCGGCTCCACGGCGACCGGCTCCACGGCGACCGGCTCCACGGCCGACGACGCGGCCTCCACGGTCTCCTCGGCCTCGACGGTCTCCGTGGCCTCGGCGGTCTCCTCGGCCACCGCGGCCGGCTCCTCGGCCTCGACCGGCTCCGCGGGCGCGGACTGCTGGCCGCCGTTGGCCAGCAGCAGCTCGATCGCCTCCTGGACCGGCACCACGTCCACGGCGGGGTCCTTGTCGTTGCCGACACGCTCGATCCCGTCGAGGAGCGCACGGACGGTGTCGACCATCCGCAGCAACGCCTCGGCGATCGCATCGTTCATGGCGTACTCGCCGTCACGCAGCTTCGAGAGCAGCGTCTCGCCGACGTGGGTCAGCCGTTCCAGCCGGCCGAACGCCAGGAACCCACTGGTCCCCTTGATGGTGTGGATCGTGCGGAAGATGCTCGACAGCAGCTCCCGGCTCCCCGGGTGCTGCTCCAGCTCCACCAAGTCGCGATCGAGTTGGTCGAGGTTCTCGTGGCTCTCCACGAGGAACTCGGCAATGATCTCGGCATCGTCGTCCATCGACTACCCCTTCCTGCGAGGGGGGAATCGGCGGCCGGGATCACCGCCTGACCAGAACACCGTCCGGATCTCGAAAACAGCCCGCCCGCCGAGGCGGAGGAGGATCAGCGCCGCTTGCGCAGGGCCTCGGCCAGCGACGCGACAGCGTCCTGGCTCGGCGAGGCCGACTCCTGGTTGGTGTCGGCGAGCTCCTGCAGGAGCTCCGCCCGGTGCACGCTCACCGACCGGGGCGCGTCGATGCCCACGCGCACCACGTCGCCACGCACCTCCAGGACGGTGATGGTCACCTCGTCGCCGATGACGACGCTCTCACCCACACGTCGACTCAGCACCAGCATGAGGACACGCTATCGCCTCGACCCACGAGCTCGGACCGGCGCTCAGCTCAGCAGTGGCGCCGCGACCGCCAGGTCGACGTCATCGAGGATGACCTGAGCGGCCCGGTTGCTCCGGGTGTCGACCAGCAGCGGCGCCCGCAGGTTCACCGTCGTGGAGGCCAGATCCGGTCCGGCATGAACGACGAGCAGCACCAGGACGTCGGCGACGTCGGCGATGCCGAGCGCGGCGACGGTCTCATCGGAGACCACCGGCTCGTAGTCGGGGTAGAACGGTGCCGCGGGTACGACGAGGAACTGCAGCCCGTCGTGGTCCAGCGAGCGCAGCGCCCCCAGGACGCCTGACTCGTCGACATGACTCAGCTCGAAGCGCCGGTCCTCGGGGAATCCCGGCATCGGCTCGACCAGCTCGATCACCGGCAGGTCGGTGAAGGACCGCACCTCGTCGTACGTCGCCACGGCCAGCATCATGCCAGGTAGTCCAGGAGGCTCTGCTGGCTCGTCTTCGAGATCGCTGCCAGCGCGGCGTTGTAGGCGGTCGTCTGGGTCTCCAGGTTGATCGTCGCCTCGGCGATGTCGATGTCCTCGACGTTGGACTGCACGGTCTTGAGCGCCAGCGTGTTGTCGCTGGCGACGTTGCTCGCGGCGGTGATCTGGTTCATCCGGGCGCCCTCGTCGGCGGCGGCACCGCTGATCCTGGTCCGCGCGTCCTGCATCGCCTGGATGCCCGCCTGGATGCCGTCCGAGTCCGAGCTGCGCAGCGCGGCGGAGAGCTTGTCCAGGGCGTCGAAGATGCTGGTGCCGTCGGCCGTGGAGCCGAAGACCGACTGACCGTCGGAGTCGACCCTGACGACGGTGTCGGCGCCGACGCGCCGGCTGACCGAGCCACCGTCGCCGACGTACTGGACCTGCTGGACCTGGTTGCCGTCGGCGTCCAGCACCGGGTTGCCGCTCGCGTCCGTCACGCCGACCTGTGCGAACGCGCTGCCGCCGGCGGTGGTGCCGCCGAAGACGGGTCGACCGAGGTACTGGCTGTTGGCGGTCGCCAGCAGCCCCTGCTTGATCTGGTCGATCTCGTCGGCGAGGGCGTTCTCGGCCGTCTGGCCGTTGGTGGCGGTGTTCGCGCCCTGGAGCGCGAGCGTGTACGCCCGGGTGATCTGGGTGTTGGCACCCTGCAGCGCGGAGTCGATCGTCTGCAGCCAGGCCTGACCGTCGTTGGCGTTGCGGGTGAACTGGGCCTGCTGGTCGACGCCGGCGCGTGCCTTGAGCGCCACCGTGGTGTCCGCCGGGCCGTCGGAGGGCCGGCTGAGCTTCTTGCCCGTGGTCATCTGCTCCTGGGCCGACGCCATCCGCGTCGAGGCCTGGCCGAGCTGGGACAGCTCGCGGCCGGTCATCATCCGCTGGGTCACGCGAGTGATCATGATCAGGCTCCGGTGTGGTTGATGAGGGTGTCGAGGATCGAGTCCATCACCGACAGGACGCGGCTGGAGGCCTGGTAGGCACGCTGCGCCTGCATGAGGCTGATGGTCTCCTCGTCGAGACTGACGCCAGCCGTCTGCTCGAGCTGGTCGTTGACCTGGTTGGTCAGCAGGGTCTGGTTGGCGGTCTGGGTGTTGATCGCCGCCGCCGTGGACCCGAGGCCGGAGACCAGGGTCTGGTACTCGCTCTGCACGTTCAGCTGCTTGCCGCCGACGATCAGGGGGCCGCCACTGGGGTCCTTGCCGATCAGGGCCTGGTAGATGGCGTCCGCGTTGTCGGTGTTGTTGTTGCCGCCCGACGTCGCGTTGCCGTTGGCATCGGTGGTCGGCTTGCCGGACACGGCGAGCTTGGTCGGATCCGCGGCCAGTGTGGTGTCGACGGCGATCGAGCCGGCGAAGTCGCCGCTGCCGGCATCGGTGAAGAACACCTCGCCGGAGGCGGCGTTGCCGTTCTGGTCGTAGCCGGCGGCGTACTGCGTGTTGACCACCGAGATCAGGTCCGAGGCGACCTTGTTGAGGTCGGTGCGGTACTTGCTGAGGGTCTGGTTGAGCAGCGTCAGCGACCCGCCGATCTCGCCTCCGGCATCGCCGGGCTGCAGTGTCTGCGGGGTCGTGCTCCCGGCCGGCGTCACGACCACCGACAGCGTGGCCGCCGTGCCGTCGGCGTTGCGGACCAGCGTGCCGCTGCTGGGCAGCGTGGTCGTGGTGGTGGTGGGCGGCGTGGTCGAGTTGTCGGTCTGGGTCTGGTCGACCTCGATCGAGCCGGCGTTGCCGCCCGAGACGAGGGTGGCACCACCGATCGTGACGTTGTACTGGCCCGTGGCGGGGTCGGCGGTGCTGACCGCCCCGAACTTCTGGGCGAGGTCGAGGGCGAGCTGGTCGCGCTGGTCCTGCAGCGCGCCCACGTCGGCGCCGTTGGCCTGGGCGAGGTAGATGCTGTGGTTGAGCTGCGCCATCTGCTGCAGGTCGGCGTTGATGGTGGTGACGTTCTGCGCCACCGCCGCGCCCTGCTCGTCGGCCTCGGAGTCGACCGCCGTGGCCTGGGTCTTGATGGCGGCGGCAAGGGTCTGCCCGGCGGCGATCACCGACTGTCGGGCGGCCGGACCGTCCGGTGCGGTGACCGCGTCCTGCCAGGCGGAGGCGAACGCGGACAGCGCCTTGGCCACCCCCTGGTCACTGGGCTCGTCGACAGCGGCCTCGAGGCGCTCGAGCGAGTTCTGCTGGACGGTCAACGAGGACAGGTTCGCGTTCTCGCTGCGGACACGCTTGGCGAGCAGCAGGTCGGTGAGGCGCTGCACGCTCTGGGTGGTGACGCCATCGCCGTGGCCGGTGTAGCTGGAGTACATCGTGGGGCTGTCGGTGCCGCCGAGCTCTGCCCCGACGGCGCGCCGGCGGACGTAGCCGTCGGTGCTGACGTTGGCGATGTTGCTGTCCGCCACATCGATGTTGACCTGCTGGTACTGCAGGCCGGTCTTGGCGATGTTGAGGCTGCTGAAGGTCCCGGTCATCGTCTTACAGGCTCCGATCCAGGAGGCGTCGCCGCGGGGTGTCCACCACCGCGGTACCGGTCGAGGAGTAGCTGTCGGCGCTGCCGCCGCCCAGGGCGAGCAGGGTCTCGCGGGCCGATCGGTAACCGGCGGTGATGAGGCCGCGGTTGGACTCGGAGAGCTCGGTGATCTCGCGGGTAGCGGTGATGAGCGCCGTCCGGTGGTCGTCGAGGATCACCCGCCAGGGCTCCGGCGCCGCCTCGGCGAGCTCGGCCAGGGTGGGAGCGGCGGCGAGGCCGAGCTCCTCGGCCACCTCGTCGGAGGCGATGGCGCGCAGGACCTCGGTCTCGCGCAGGACCTCGAGCACCTCCTCCACCTCCTTGGTGGAGTGGGCGAGCCAGCGCGTCCGCCCGCTGGCCAGCACGAGCTGCTCCAGCTCCAGCTTGTAGGCCAGCCGCTCCAACAGCTCGCGCTCACGCCAGAGGATCAGCGACAGCTTCTCCACGGGTCCACCTCTCAGGCTTCGGGTCGGGCGCAGCATCCTGCGCCCACACTGTGGATCCCATCGCCCCGAAGGAAGCGTTCCTGAGCCGTTTGAGGCCACCGGCGGAAACTCACAGATCGGAGCGCAAACCATCCCTGCGTAGTCGGCGAACGAGCACGGAGTAGTTGGCACGGACTAGGCCCACCCGGGACCGAGGTCCTGATTTCAACAGCGACGAGTGCTTACCCGCCGGTTCGCCTCGCTTTGTTGGTCAGTTGACAGGCAATCTTCGTTCTCGTGACCGAGCAAGCAGGCGACCCCCGCGCCGACGAACTCATCACCAGCCACATGCCGCTGGTGGGACACATCGTCCGAGAGACGATGGGCCGGGTGCCATCCCACGTGAGCCGTGACGACCTGACCTCCGCAGGCCTCACCGCTCTTGTCCAGGCTGCGCAGGCGTACGACGCTGAGCGCGGCGTCCCCTTCGAGCGCTACGCGGCGACCCGCATCCGCGGTGCGATCCTCGACGAGCTGCGCAGCGTCGACTGGGCCTCGCGGTCGGTACGCCGCCGCGCTCGTGACCTCGAGGAGACCCGCACCCGCCTGGCGGGCGCTCTCGGCCGCACCCCCACCGTGGCCGAGGTCGCCACCGCCTCGGGGCTCAGCGTCGAGGAGGTGACCGCCAACGACGAGGACGTCTCCCGCGCCCAGGTGCTCTCCCTGCAGGGTTCGACGACCGCGTCGCTGGACGAGCTGGTCCCCACCCGCGCTCCCAGCCCGGAGCAGCTGCTGGAGCACCAGGAGCGGCTGACGTACCTCATGGAGGCGATCACCGAGCTTCCCGAGCGACTGCGCACCGTGGTTCAGGACTACTTCTTCGCCGAGCGGCCGATGGCCGACATCGCGGCCGACCTGGGCGTCACCGACTCCCGGATCTCGCAGATGCGCGCCGAGGCGTTGGTGCTGCTGCGCGACGCACTGAACAGTGCGCTCGACCCCGCGCTCGTCAAGCCGTCCAGCAAGCCGAACGGCTGCGCCTCGCGCCGCCGCGAGGCCTACTTCGCCGCCGTGGCCGCTCGCCACGCCGACGGCTCCCGGCGTGCGCCGGCGACGCCCGCACTCGACGCGGCCGGCTGATCCTCCCGGCGCGTTCGACAGATCCCACCTGGGCGAGGCCCGGTGCTCCCGCTCGGTCGGGGCACCGGGCTTCGTCGCGTTGGCGGACCGCGTCGCCGGGCGTCCCCCAGCAGCCTTCGCGCCGTCGTGCCGTACCTTCGGGCGGGTCCGGCGACGGGCCGCGCAAGCCGTCGCGAAAAATTCCCCTGACGCGGCTAAGGCGCTCCCTGCGAGCGCCGATGGGAGTGCTCGCAAGGCCCACGGACGGGCCATGACCCCAAGGCTTGAATCCAGGAAGGAATCACCATGAGCCTCCGCATTAACACCAACGTTGACGCGCTGACCGCGTACCGCAACCTCAGCTCGACGCAGAACTCGATGTCCTCGTCGATCGAGCGCCTGTCCTCGGGCCTGCGGATCAACAAGGCCGCCGACGACGCCGCCGGCCTCGCGATCAGCCAGGGCCTCACCGCCCAGATCAACGGCATCGGCCAGGCCGTCCGCAACGCTCAGGACGGCATCAACGTCGTCCAGACCGCTGACGGCGCCCTGACCGAGGTCCAGTCGATCCTGCAGCGCGCTCGCACCCTGGTCGTCCAGGGCGCGAACGACTCGAACGACTCCGTCGCCAAGGCCGCGATCACCACCGAGCTCAAGCAGCTCTCCTCCGAGCTCGACCGGATCTCGAACACCACCGAGTTCAACGGCAAGAAGCTCCTCGACGGCAACGCGGACCTGCACTTCCAGGTCGGCGCCAACTCGGAGTCGGCCAACGCGGGCAACCAGATCGAGGTCAGCATCTCGACCAAGCTCGGTGGCACCGACCTGCTCGGCTCCGCCGGCTCCCTGACCAGCAGCGCAGCCTCCAAGACCTGGTCGGACGCCCTGGACGACCTGGACACCGCTCTGCAGTCCGTCTCCACCCTGCGCGCCAACCTGGGTGCTCTGCAGAACCGCTTCCAGCACACCATCAACAACCTGTCGGTCACCCAGACCAACCTGCAGGCGTCCAACAGCTCCATCCAGGACACCGACATGGCGGCCGAGATGAGCAACTACACACGTACACAGATCCTCTCGCAGGCTGGTACGTCGATGCTCAAGCAGGCCAACTCGGCCGCGCAGAGCGTCCTCTCGCTGCTCCAGTGAGCGAGGGCCTGAGCGATCAGGCCGCGTAGAAGCAACGCAACACCCGCAACGGCGCCGGTGAGGCCTCCGGCCACACCGGCGCCGTTCGGTTTCGACAGCCCCACCCGGAGGATCACCTCATGACCAGCTCGATCCAGTTCAGCGGCATCGCCAGCGGCCTCGACACGGCCAGCATCATCAGCCAGCTGATGTCGATCGAGTCCCAGCCGCAGACGACGCTGAAGAACACCGTCACGGCCGAGACCTCGCAGGTCACCGAGCTGCGCAGCATCAACACCTCCCTGCAGAACCTCATCACCAGCGCGTCGAGCTTCGCCGGGGGCAGCACCTGGACCCAGATCAACGCGACGTCCTCCAACGCGGCCATCACCGCCGCGGCGACCGCCGGCGCCAACACCGGGAGCTTCCAGGTCACCGCGCTGCAGAGCGCGACGGCCGCGGAGAACGACTACGGCAGCGTCGCCACCGCCACGAGCGCGGTCATCGTCACCCCGACCGGGGATGCGACCAAGGACGTCCTCAAGCTCACCCTGCCGGACGGCACCGCCGCCCAGGTGAGCATCGGCGACGGCAAGCTCTCCACCATCGTGGCGAACCTCAACGCGCTCAAGGACGCGAACGGCAACCGGCTGATCAACGCCAGCGCCGTCAACGACGGCTCGGGCAGCTACAGCCTGATGGTGACCTCGGCCTCGACCGGCGCGGGCAACATCGCCATCACCGACGGCACCACCGGCACCGACTTCCTGGGCGGTCCCACCGAGCAGTACGCCGGCAAGAACGCGCAGATCAAGCTCGGCAGCAGCTCGACGGTCATCAACTCGCGGACCAACACGTTCACCAACGTGCTCAACGGGGTGACGCTGACCGTCGCCGCCGGCGTGACCTCCGACAAGCCGCAGACGAGCCAGGTCGCCCTGAGCGACAACGGCTCCTCGCGCGCGACGGCGATCTCGGCCTTCGTCTCCCAGATCAACACGATCCTCACCAAGATCGCCGCCGACACCACCTACGGCACCTACAACACCACCAACGCGTCCTTCTCGGGTGGAGGTGTGCTCGCCGGCGACTCGACGCTGCGCTCGGTGGCCACGGCGCTCACCAACACCATCTTCGGCTCCGACAACGTCGCCCTGGGCAACATGGGCATCTCGATCGACAACGACGGCCAGATCACCTTCGACCAGGACACCTTCACCACCGCCTACCAGAAGGATCCCCAGGCCGTCGCGGACGCCTTCACGGGCAAGAACGGCTTCGTATCACGGGTGATGGATGCGGCGGCGGCCGCCAGCGCACCTGCCTACGGTCAGGTGGTGGGCACCGGTGGCGACACCAAGACCTACAAGGCCGAGGGCAGCCTGTCGATGCTCATCGACTCCCTGAACGCCCAGATCAAGCAGCAGAACGACGAGATCGCGCAATGGGATGTGCGGCTCGCGCAGAAGAGGCAGAACCTCGAGACGACGTACACGAACCTCGAGACGGCGATGTCCAACATGACCTCCCAGTCCAACTGGCTGACCTCGCAGATCGCCGGTCTGGACAGCCTCACCAGCGGCAACTGATCGGATTCACGCCATGACGAGCATGCAGAGCAACGCCCGCTCCGCCTACACCCAGAACGCCGTGGGCACGGCGAGCCCGAGCACCCTGCTGGTGATGCTCTTCGACCGGTTGGTGCTGGACTGCGAGCGCGGGCTGCGCGCCACCATGGCCCGCGACAACCTCGAGGCGAACAAGCAGTACGTCCACGCCCAGTCGATCGTCTCGCACCTGCAGGGCTCGCTGGATCCGGAGGGGTGGAGCGGCGGACGCGAGCTGATGGCGCTCTACGCCTACCTGCAGCGCCGCCTGATCCAGGCGAACGTCCGGCACGACGTCAAGGTGGGCCGTGAGGTCGTCGCGTTGACCCGGCACCTGCGCGACACCTGGAAGCGAGCGGCCCAGCTCGTCGACCAGGGCGCCTCATGAGCAGCGCCGCCGCCTGGGAGGCGGCCCTGGACGCTCTGGAGGCCGACCTGGCCGCTGCCGAGGAGCTCGCCGACACCGGCACAGGTGCCGCGTTGAGCGACTGGAGCGCGCCGCATCTGGACCCGCTCCCGCCCGAGCTCGGCGAGCGTGCCATCGCGCTGGCCGAGCGCCAGCAGCGCCTGCTCGAGCGGCTGCCCGGGCTGATCACCCGCACCCGCCGGCAGCTGGACGTGGCGCGCAAGGTCAGCGGCACCGGGCGCGGTCCGAGCAGCACACGCTCCGCCATCTACATCGACACCACCGCCTGACCCGGCTCGAGGAGAGGACCCGCCATGGCCACCCGCGCCCGCGCCAAGCGCCGCTTCCCGATCTCGGTGGCGATGATCGTGCGCGACGAGGAAGCAGTCCTCGACCGCTGCCTCGCCTCGCTGCAGGGAGTCGTGGACGAGATCGTCGTCATCGACACCGGCTCCACCGACCGCACCGTCGAGATCGCCCGCTCCTACGGGGCCACCGTCGGCCACTTCGAGTGGATCGACGACTTCGGCGCCGCCCGCGCCTACTCCCTCGAACAGACCACCCACCCCTGGCGACTGGTCCTCGACGCCGACGAGTGGATCGTCGACCCCGACGCCGCCCGCGAGCTGTTCGACGACATCGGCCAGCGGCTGCCGAACTTCGCCGGCAGCATCGACATGCTCCAGGCGCGACCGGACGGCACCCTCAACGACGATGTCGTCCCGCAGCCCCTCATCCGGCTGCTGCCCCGCCACGTCACCTACACCGGCCGGGTCCACGAGCAGCCGACCCCCGAGATCCCGGGCAAGCGGCTGAACCTGCTGGTGGGCCACGACGGCTACAGCGACGAGGCGAAGGAGCGCAAGGCCGGTCGCAACGTCGACCTGCTCATCGCGTCGCTGGAGGTCGAGCCCGACAACGCATACCTCTGGTACCAGCTGGCGGCGGAGTTCTTCACCCGGAACATGCCCGATGAGGCGATCACCTACCTGGTGCAGTCCTACAACCTGCTGCACCCGCAGAACCCCGGTCCGGACGCCCCGATCAAGGCCGGCTGGTGGCACCGGGTCTCCACCCGGCTGGTGCTCACGCTGACGCAGCTGGGCCGGCTCGAGGAGGCGGTCCAGGTCGGTGAGATCGAGGCCTTCGCCTGGCCCGATTCCGCCGACTTCTTCTACGCCTTCGGGCTCGCGGTCCGCAAGCTCGCCCTGAGCGTGCGCGAGGCGGAACCGGAGCGCGCCGAGCAGCTGGCCGCGGCCTCGACGGGCCTGTGGACGCAGGCCGTGGAGATGGGTGACCGGCAGGAGTACACCGGCATCTTCGGCACACGCGCCACCGTCCTGGCCGCCCGGCTGCTGGTCACCGACTACGAGAGTCTCGAGCGTCCCGCCGACGCCGAGCGCTACCGCAGGATCGCGAGCGGCGAGCAGCTCGTGGCTGCCGGCGCCTGATGGGGCGGCGCCGCTTCCCGATCTCGGTGGCGATGATCGTGCGCGACGAGGAAGCAGTCCTCGACCGCTGCCTCGCCTCGCTGCAGGGAGTCGTGGACGAGATCGTCGTCATCGACACCGGCTCCACCGACCGCACCGTCGAGATCGCCCGCTCCTACGGGGCCACCGTCGGCCACTTCGAGTGGATCGACGACTTCGGCGCCGCCCGCGCCTACTCCCTCGAACAGACCACCCACCCCTGGCGACTGGTCCTCGACGCCGACGAGTGGATCGTCGACCCCGACGCCGCCCGCGAGCTCCTCGACCGGGTCGGCGCTGCCAGGCCCGACTTCCTCGGCCTCGTCGACATGTTCCAGGCCGACGAGCACGGCCGGCTCGACCGCACGCTCGAGCCGATCGAGCTGGGCCGCCTGCTCCCCCGCCACGTCACCTACACCGGCCGGGTCCACGAGCAGCCGACCCCCGAGATCGCCGCCCAGCGACTCCACCTGCTGCTCGGTCACTCCGGCTACAGCGCCGATGCGCTCGCCGCCAAGGAGGGGCGCAACGTGGCGCTGCTGACCAGCGCCGTGGCGGCCGAGCCCGCCAACGCCTACCTCTGGTACCAGCTGGGTTCGGAGTACTCCGTCCGCGGTCGGTACGAGGAGGCGCTCCCCCACCTGGTGACGGCGTTCAACCTCACCCATCCCGAGTCGTCCGAGGGCGCCGCTCCCCCGCAACGGCCCTGGTGGCACCGGCTCACCCTGCGGCTGATGATCGCGCTGACGGCCCTGGGACGCCACGACGAGTCGACGGCCGTGGGTGAGCTGGAGGCCGGGCGCTGGAGCGCCTCCGCCGACTTCCAGGTCGTCTACGGTCAGGCCCTGCGTGCCCTGGCGGTCAGCCTGCCGCCGGAGCACGGCGGTGTCGCCGAGCAGCTGGTGCTGGCCTCGCTCGACCTGTGGCGCCGGGCCGTGGAGCTCGGCGACCGGGCCGAGTACGCCGGCGTCCTGGCGCAGCGGGCGAGCGTGACGGCGGCACTGCTGGCCGCCGACGACTACGAGACGCTCGGCCGCGCCGACGAGGCGCAGCGCTACCGCTCCCTCGCCTCGGCCTGACGGGCCCGGAGCGGCCTGTCACGGCACGCGCGTTCAGCCGATCGGGACGATGATCTCCTCCCACCCGGGCAGGGCGAAGAAGTCGGCGACCTTGTGTGAGGTCGTGCTGAAGTAGGCGTCCGGGTAGACGGCGATCTTGCGGGCCGCGGCCGTGTGGACGAGGTCGCACAGGCCGCTGCGCAGGCCGACGAACGTGCCGGCGTGCTCCACCGCCGCCACCATCTGCGCCAGCGGCACCCGCAGCGGCCTGGTCCCGGGCAGCGGCTCCTCGGCCCCGGCGACGTTGGTGTAGACCTCCCGGCCCTGCGCCTGGTGGGTCGCGACGATGCCGTCCCAGAAGCTCCTCGGCGGCGCGATCACGCTCTTGGCGTACGGCGCCACGATCACCGACCGCCCCTGCCGCAGGCCGGCGGTGTTGTCGAACTCCTCCAGGTAGGCCGGCACCGCGGGCCGGACCGAGGCTTCGAGCCCGTAGACCACCGAGCGGTAGTAGTCGAAGAGGGTCAGCGACTCGCCCTGGAAGATGAGCGGCGAGCCGGAGCGGTCGGGCGTGAAGCCGATCGTGTACCGGTCGTCGCCGTCGAGCAGCACCGCCCGGATGAGGTCGTCCATCTCCTGCGGGGTCAGCACGGCGGCGACGTCCACGCCGGCGGTGCGCACCACCTGCTCCGAGCCCCTGCCCGCGACCACCGCCGCAGCCTGACCGATCCGGTTCTCGGCGCAGAAGGCGGGCAGGTAGGACATCAGCCAGTAGACGTCGCCGAGCCCGTCGAAGGGGCAGAGCACCAGGTGGTGCTTGGCGAACCGGGTGCGGATGTCGCGCAGGAGCGAGGCGCCGTAGCTGGCCCGGGCCTTGACGACGTGCTCCTCCTCGGTCGAGGGCAGCGAGACCTGCGCCTCCCTGCCGAGGATGCGGACGATCTCGCCCTCGAAGCCGAGCGCGCGCAGCTGGTCGCGCATCACGCCGAAGTGCGGCGAGGAGATGAGCACGACCGTCCGTCCCCCGGTCAGGGTAGTGATCAGCTCCGGCCCGAAGACCGGCACGCCGTCGAAGGAACTGCCCTGCTTCATCGGGTTGTTGTCCAGGTAGGCGCTGACCTCGATCCCTGCCTCGCCGAGCCGGTGCTGGATGGCCGCTGTCGCGTTCGAGTGGCCGAAGAGCAGGACGGTCGCTGCGTCGAGCAGGTGGATCCGGATGAGCCGGTCGACGGCTTCCTGGGTCGTCATGACCTCAGCCCTGCCAGGGTCCGATGCCCTGCTTGAGCAGCAGCCAGCGCACGTAGCTGGCGATCGCCAGGCCGGCCGTGCCGTCCGCGTGCACGGTGTTCTCGGTGAAGATCTGCCGGCGACGCTCGGATGCCGCCAGCGCCCGCTCGTCGGTGTCGTTCTCGGGATCGGTGACGAAGTCGAGGAAGTCGACGAGGTCGGCCCCCGCGGTCTCGAAGAACGCGGCGTCCTTCGGACCGTGCAGGGTGTGCGGCGGCGGCAGGAACGCCGCCCGGGCCGCGCGCGACCGGTCCGCGCTGCCGGTGGAGGCCAGCCGCTGCTCGCTGGGAGTGGTCGCCGCGTCGGCCACCAGCATCGGCTTGCCGGTGGCGGTGTACATCGCGATCAGGCTCGACCAGTCGCCGTAGTAGGCGTCGCTCCACGCGATCGCACGGTGCACGTCGGGCGTGTCGTCGTACAGCCCGCGGACGTGGCGCTCGAAGACCGCCTGGACCTCGGCGTACATCTCCCGCAACGCCGGCCGCATGCTCTGCAGGGTCGCCTCGGTGAGCGGGTGCGGACGCCACCAGACGAAGACGTCGTCGCGTCCGCTGAACGCGATCATGGTGGTGAGCAGCTTGCGCACCCAGTCGCGATTCCCGGCGTACAGGCCGCTGAGGGTGGTGTTGAGCAGGATGACCTTGCGCTCACCGATCTCGGCGACCAGCTCCGCCGGCACCGCCTCGGTGTCGCGGGTGGCCTCCAGGACCTTGTCGTACTTGGGCGAGCCGAGGGCGACGAACTTGTCCTCCACGTTCCCGAACCGGTTGCCGTACTCCTTGGCGAAGGCGTTCCGGTACAGGTCGCGGACCCGGGCGGACTGCAGCACGACGAGGTCGGCGTACGCCGAGCCGGCCTGCAGGAAGAAGTGCTCGGCCAGCTCGTCGACGGCGACGAAGTAGGGCACGTAGACGAGCAGGCCGCTCAGCTTCTTCAGCCGCTCGCAGTAGAAGTCCTCGTGCACCCGGGTGACCCGGTTGTTGCCGTCGTAGGGCGCGAAGGTGAAGACCACGTCGGGACGGCTCTTGGCGAGGTCGAGCTCGCGCCAGTCGGTGCACTCGATCCAGTCCGGGTAGGTCTCGGGCCCGTCGAACCGCATCTCGCCCACCGAGCCGTCGGGCTGGAGCTCGTAGTAAGGGATCGGCACCCAGGAGACGTCCGCCTGCGGGTTGCGCTTCATCTCACGGTAGATCGTCTCCAGCGCATCCGACATGCTCGCGCTGTACGTCAGGAAGACGACGGAGAACCGTCGTCCTGTCACCGGCTTCGCCACGGACCTCACCATCGAACGCTATCTCCCCTCGCACCCTGACCGACGACGTCCGGTGACAGGCCGAGACTCTCGGCCAGCCGGGCGATCAGCTCCGCACGCCGGACCTGGAGTCCCGCGGCCGGTCCGGGCGACCGGACGGCGGAGGTCACCAGCTCGTGCACCTGGGCGTCGTGGACGCGCCGGCGGTGCGCCCCGACCAGGTCGAGCCGTGCCTGGACGGCCAGCCGCTCACGCTGCGACGGGTCCTGTGCGAGCCGGTCGATGGCGTCCGCGAGCGCGTCGGCGTCACCCGGCGGGAAGGCCAGACCTGTCACCCCGTCACGCATGTACTCGGCGGGACCGGCAGCGTCGGCATAGATGATCGGTACGTCGAAGGCGGCCGCCTCGAAGGCCACCCGGCCGAAGGCCTCCGCCCGCGAGGCGACGACCACGGCGTCCAGGCTGGTGAACATCCGCAGCCTGCTCGGCTCGAGCCCGGCGAAGTCCACCAGGGCGCTCACGCCGTACGCACGGGCGGCTTCCTCCAGGGTGCGCCGGTAGGCGGGCGAGCCCTGGCCGTACAGCACCACCCGGGCCGCGGCGCCCCGGTCGCGCAGCAGCGCCACGGCCTCGATCACGCTCAGCTGGCCCTTGCCCGGCTGCAGACTCGCCAGGACGCCGACGGTGAACACGCCCGGAACCCGCTCGGCCCAGCTCGTCCGCACCGCGTGCGGGCCGGGTACCGACGGGGCGGGGTAGACCACCGTGGCCCGCTCGCTGTCGTCGGGGAAGAAGTAGTCGCGCACACCCTCGGCGTTGGCGGCCACCCGCGCGGACAGCTCCGCGACCCTCGCCCCGACCTCCGCCGGTGTGCCGGGCAGCCGGTAGCCGAGGTCGAGGTCACCGAACTCGCGCAGGTACCAGACGTGCGGGATGCCCACCGCAGCGGCCGCCAGGGCCCCTTGCGGGGTGAGGGCGCACTGGGTGAGCACGACGTCGGGGCGCCGCCTGCGCAGCTCCTGGACGAGGACGGCCTGCGGTGCGCCGAGGTCGTCCAGACGCGGCGCGTGCGGCGGGATCTCTCCCTCCTCGGGACGGTGGTACCACCAGGGCAGCGGACCGACGAGGGTCACCGAGCCGCCAGCGCTGTTCACCAGTGCACCGAGCCCCTCGTCGGAGGGGAAGAGGGAGTCCACCATGTGTCCCTGACGGACCAGGCTCTCCACCATCTCGACGTGGGAGCGCTGGCCGCCCATCACGCCGCCCCAGTGCGTGACGATCGAGATCGTGCACGCCTCGGCCTTCCGCACGCCGTAGAGCAGGCCGACGGCACGCTCCGGCGACGCGACCTGCTCCCAGCGGTAGGAGTCGCTGTCGACGGCGTAGAGCCGGAAGTGCCGACGCAGGAGCTCCTCCTGGACCGCCGCGTCGGCCTCCTCCCAGAAGATCCTGACGTCGGGGCATCCGTCGAACGCGGTGAGATCGACGTCGAGGGTGCCGCCTCCGTAGACGACGACCTTGTCGACGGCCAGGAGGTCGTCGGCGACGTCGGCCGAGGAGTCCGTCAGGACCCGCACCTGCGGAGCCACGACCTCGCCGAGCCACGGGCGCCACCGGCGTGCCCCGCCAGCCAGGAGGAACGCGTCGGCGTCGCTGCTGGTGGTGGCGAGCAGTCGGGCGAAGTACTCCGGGCGGGGGTGGGCCATCGCCGCGTCCAGCTCACCGAGCGGGAGCGAGAGCGACGCCGAGCCCGACGGCCAGGGCAGTGGCACCCGGCGCGCGGCGCCGTCGGACTGCAGGACCAGCGGCTCCACCGCGACCCTGCCCCCGGTGTGCTCCTCGAAGAAGCGGAACTGGTCGGATCGCAGCTGCGCACGGTCGGGGTTGAAGAGCTCCTCGGGCGCCCTGAAGGACAGGATCCGCACCTCGGGGAAGTCCGCGTACAGCGGCGGCAGGTTGGCCAGGAGAGAGGACTGGAAGCCCATCACGGCAGCGGGTACGGCGCCCAGCTCGATCGGTGCCATCTCGAAGGGGACGGAGAACTCGCGGACCTCGACCTCGGCCCGCAGCACCGACAGCTTGGCCTCCGTCTCCCGTCGGTGCGGGGCGTAGACGACGTGGCTGCCGGGGAACCGCTCCCGAGCGGCGCGGACGAGCTCGAGGGCGACCTGGAGGTCGCGCGCGGGCGACATGTCGCTGCCCGGGACGGTGAAGGGCGATCCGACCACCACGACGAGCCCGGGGTCCACCCGCAGACCGGACAGCCGGGAGCGGAGGAAGGCGTAGTGGTTCTCACTCACCCGATCCTCGGCCGCGAGCCTGAGCGCGGGACCGAGCGCGGTGAACACGTGGATCCCGCGCGGCATCCGGTCGTCCGGCACGGGACCGGTCCAGGCGCGCTCGAGGGATCGCTCCCACGCCGATCCGGGGCCGCGGTCGAGCAACAGCATCGCCATGCCGTCGTCGACGAGGGTGATCTGCTCGGGGGCGAGTCCGAGGACGCGGGCCAGCTGGAAGGCGGCCGGCACCCGGAAGTCGCCGAGGATCAAGCGCTGGACCGGGCGGCCGAGGGCGAGCACCTGCTGGAGCAGTTCGGCGAACATCTCGCCCCACCAGTGCGGGCGGCCGGCACTCCAGCCGTCGGTGCGCCGCACGTGGACGGGCACCTGCGGCAGCTGGGCCAGGACCTCGCGGATCTGGGGAACGGTCTTCTCCGGAGCGACCCCGTCACCGATGAGCACCAGGTCCAGCTCGGTGCCGGTGGCCTCGAGGTACTCCAGCACGTTGAGCGCCTGGATGGGTGAGGCGATCATCGCGACGACCGCCGCCGTGTCCCTCGGCCCGCTGTCGGGTCGCGTGGCGCCGGCGCGCAGCGGCTGAGTCACTTGTCCACCTCGTTCATCGCCCCGTCCTATCGGCCCGCGGCAGGCGCTGCCGAGCCATTCGCCTGATCGAACGCGGCGGCCCACTAGCATGGCCCGGTGGACCAGGAGGCGCGGATCGCTGCATTGGAGGCCAGGCTGGACGGCCTCGCGGCGAGCCTGGAGCGTGCCCAGGACGAGGCGCGGATCCTCAAGCGCATCGTCGCGATGACCTCGACCCGCTGGCTGCGCTGGATCTGGCTGGAGACCGCGGCGCGCGCCCAGGACGAGACGGGCGGCTGGCCCGCATCGACCGCCGAGTGGAACGAGCGGCGTACGGCGTTCTGGACCGATGTAGCGACCCAGGCGGGGGTGGTCGCGGCAGGTGAGGCCAGCGTCAACGACGAGTCGCTGCTCAACGGCAACGTCCGCCTCGGGGAGAACTTCCACACCAACGGCCTGTTCGTGCACGGTGCCGGCGAGGTGGTCATCGGCGACAACTTCCACAGCGGCCCGGAGTGCCTGGTCCTCACCGAGTCGCACAACTACCGGGGCGAGGCCCTGCCCTACGACGCGCAGCGCGTGCTGACGACCGTGACGATCGGCGACAACGTCTGGCTCGGCACGCGGGTCACCGTCCTGCCCGGTGTGACCATCGGCGACGGCGCCATCGTGCAGGCCGGGAGCGTCGTGGTGCGGGACATCCCGAGGCTGGCCATCGCCGGCGGCAACCCGGCCACGCCGTTCGCACGGCGCGACGAGGAGCACTACGAGCGCCTGGTCGCCGAGGGCAGGCACTGGTAGCGGCCGCCCCCTCGTTCGGGCGCCCGGTAGGCGGCGCCGGGTAGGCGGCGCCGGGTAGGCGGCGCCGGGTCAGGCGCTGAGGTCGTTGGTGTCCAGGCGGGGCAGCGTCAGCGGGTGGTCGGTCGAGACGTCGGCGACCGAGGCCTCCACCGTGACCCCCAGCGCGGCTCCGCGCTCGGCGACGACGCCGAGCAGGCTCGCGTCGTACCCGCCGTAGGGGTAGGCCATCACCCAGTCGCTGGTCGGAGCGCCGAGGCCGCCGAGGAAGCCGAGTGCGTCGTCGATCTCGGCTGCCTGCTCCTCGGTGGACAGGGAGTCGAGCCAGGGATGGGAGGAGGTGTGGTTCCCGACGTACATGCCGCTGCGGATCATGGTCCGCAGCTGGTCCTCGCTCACGTAGAGCTCGGCGCAGAAGGCCCGCTCGTCGACGCTGACGAACTCCGCGAACAGGGAGCGGGCCACCTCGCGGCGCAGCCGCTCCGGAAGCGCCCGCTGCAGCATCCGCTTGACGAAGATCGTCTCCGCCGGGTCCCACCGCGACGGTCGGGCGAGCTGGTGCCAGTAGTCGTCGAAGGCCAGCACCCCGTCCTCGCCGCTGTGCTCGGCGACAGCCGATCGCAGTCGGTCCACCAGGACCGACTGGTCCGCGCACGCGGCGAGGATGAACTGGATCCGGTTCACGTCCAGCAGGGCCCCGTCGCGCACCGGTCGGGCGGGCGGGAAGAAGGCGCCGTGCCACCCACGTTCGTGGAGCAGGGGGAACACCGTCGTCCAGTGGTCGAGGTAGCCGTCGTCGAAGGTGAGCCAGGCGGCGTCGGGGGGAAGCTCCGCCTCGCCCCGCGACGCGGCGATGACCTCGGCCGTCGAGACCACGCTGTGGTGCGCCGCGAGCCACCCGAGCTGCCGGCGGAACTCCTCGGTGTCGCGCCCCTTGATCTCCGGGTAGCGCGAGCGGCGCAGGTCGCGCACGTAGTGGTACATGACGATGGTCAGGCTCACCGCGTCTCCTCCTGTCGCGAGCGTGCCAGCGCCTCGACGACGAGGAGGTCGTCGGGCTCGTCGACGTCCAGGCCGGCGAGCGGCGACATCACGAAGCCCTGGCGGCTGTCGTTGAGGCTGGTCTCCCTGGTCAGTCCGGTCACGGCGGCGATGTAGATCGCCCCGTTGACGATCAGGACCTCCGGCAGGTCCTGCCGGCGTCGGGTGGAGTCCTCGTCCAGCAGCCGCGCCAGCGCACCGTCGGGCGACATCGTCCGCATGAAGAGCGGGTGCTGACGCACCGGGCTGACCGAGGCGAGGGACTCCCCGCCGTGCGCTGCGAACTGCTCGATCGCGCCGTCGATGTCACGCGCCGTGCGCAGCGGCGAGGTCGGCTGCAGCAGCACCACGTTGTCCGGCGCCACCTCCAGCGAAGCCACCGCATGGAGCACCGCGTCGATCGTCCGGGCGGTGTCGGAGGCGAGCTCCGCCGGCCGCCGTACGACGTGCGCGCCGTAGCCCGCCGACACCTCGGCGATGGCATCGTCGTCGGTGGAGACCACCACCGCATCGAGGTACGCCGACGCGGCAGCCGCATCCAGGGTGTGGCCGATGAGGGGCCGGCCCAGCAGCGGCGCGAGGTTCTTGCGCGGGATGCCCTTGCTGCCGCCGCGGGCGGGCACCACGGCGACGAAGGTCCGGCCGGCGAACATCAGCGACCGCCGGGCAGGTCGTGGAAGACCTTCTGCTCCGAGACCGCCCAGAAGGCGGGATCCTCGAGCACCTGCAAGAACAGCTCGGTGCTGTTCCCGGCGCCGAAGGGCGAGTCCGGCCGGCGGTCGGAGGCGAGCACCTCGCCGATCGTCGCGAGGATGCTCGCGGCGTCGTGGTCGGCGTGTCCGAGGCCTGGCTCGGGCACGTACCTGCCCTGCTGACGATCCCCGACGTCGACGGCACGCACGCCGTACGCCCCGGCCTCGCGGACCCCGGCGCTGGAGTTGCCCACCACGAACCGGGCGTTCTTGAGCAGGGTGAGGTAGTACTCGAACCGCATCGACGGGATCACCCGGAAACGGGGGTGGTCCCGGAGCCGCTCGAACTCGAGCATGATGAACTCACGGCCCTTGTCGTTGTTCGGCGAGATCACCACGTAGTTCTCCTCGCTGGCGAGCAGCGCGTCGACGAACTCCCGCGCTCGCCACGGCATCTCGGTGAAGGCGGTGGTGACCGGATGGAAGGCGGCGATGGCGTAGGAGTCGAACCCGATCTCGTAGTGCGTCCGCACCGTCTCCAGGCTCGGCAGCCCCGGACCGAGCATCACGTCGATGTCGGGCGAGCCGATGACATGGATGCTGTCGGGGCGCTCGCCCAGCTGGATGATCCGGCGGCGGGCGTCGTCGTTGGCCACCAGGTGGATGTGGGCGAGCTTGGTGACCGCGTGCCGGATCGACTCGTCGATGGTGCCGGACACCTCGCCGCCCTCGACGTGCGCGAGGGTGATGTTGTTCATCACCGCGACGATGGCACCGGCCATCGCCTCGACCCGGTCGCCGTGGACGACGATCAGGTCCGTCCGGGTCTCCTGCAGGTAGTCGCTGAAGCCCTGGATCGTGTTGGCGAGGATGATGTCCATCGGCGGCGACTCACCGCGCTGGTTGATGTACAGGTGGGTGTTGCGGTAGCCGTCCTTGAGGATCTCGCCGTAGGTGTCGCCGTACTGGCGATGCATGTGCATGCCGGTGATGAAGACCTGCGCCTCGAAGAGCGGCGAGTGCTCCAGGGCCAGCATGATCGGCTTCAGCTTGCCGTAGTCGGCCCGGGTCCCGGTCAGGAACGTGACTCGCTTGACCGTGCGGTCAGGCACCGACCATCTCCTCGGTGAGCTGCGTGTCGTCGTCGATGTCGACGGCGGCGACGCGACCCAGGAGGCTGTCGTACTCCTCGGCCCGGAAGGCGCCGGTGCCGGGCCGCTTCACCCACAGGTTCTCCGCGGTGAAGGGCTCGCCGGCTCGGACCGGTCTGATCGTGACGACGGTGGCGAACGCGAAGTCGATGGTGACCTGCTCCTCGGGGGCCGCCTCCTTGGTGCCTCCGCGCATCTCGAAGACCTCGCGGGCACCGGTGATCAGCTCGGCGGTGGCGCGCTCGTCCATCGAGTTCACGATGTCCGGTCCGATCCGGTCCATCCGGTCGGTGAAGTGCCGCTCGAGGACAGCGGCGCCGAGTGCGACCGCCGCGATGCAGGCGTTGTTGTTCGTGGTGTGGTCGGACAGGCCGACGGGGACGCCGGGGAAGGCGTCCCGGAGCTGGGCGAAGGCCCCGAGCCTGACCAGCCGGGGCGGGGTCGGGTAGAGGTTGGTCGTATGCATCAGCGCGAACGGGACCCCCGCGGCGCGGACGATCGCGACCGCCTTGTGCACCGCGGCCAGGTCGTTCATCCCGGTGGAGATCACCATCGGCTTGCCGAACGAGGCGACGTGCGCCAGCAGCGGGTGGTTGTTCAGCTCGCCCGAGCCGATCTTGAACGCAGGTACGTCGAAGCGCCGGAGCCGGTCGGCCGCCGCCCGCGAGAACGGCGTCGAGATGAACTCGATCCCGCGGTCCCGCACGTACTGCATGAGCTCGAACTCGTCGTCCTCGTCGAGCGCGCAGCTCTCGATGATCTCGTAGATGGACCGGTCCGCGTTGCCCGGGACGACCTTGCGCGCGGCCCCGGACATCTCGTCGCTGGGGATGTGGGTCTGGTGCTTGAGCACCTCGACGCCCGCCCGGGCGGCCGCGTCGACCATCTCCTTGGCGACGTCGAGGTCGCCGCCGTGGTTGATCCCGAGCTCGGCGATCACCAGCGGAGGATGGTCGTCGCCGACTAGGCGCTCGCCGATGCGCATCTCGCTCATGGCAGAGGATCCTAGTGCCGATCTGACGCCCGGACAGGCCTTCGGACCATGCTTGAATAGCGCGGTGCCGACCCTCTTCGAGTTCCTCGCCGACAGCGGCTTCATCGACCGCGAGCGAGCTGCCCTGGTCAGCGAGCGCTGCCGCGACGCCGAGGTGCCGGTCTACCGCGACCCGATCAGCGGAGTGATCTTCCTCGACCCCGCGAAGGCCGGGCTCGACGAGCTCTACTACGCGAAGCGCGACTCCGGAGCTGTCGCGCACCCGCGCACCGAGACCGACGTCCTCGACGCCACCCGTCGCTCGGCGCTGCTCACGCCCCTGATCAGTGGGAGGCGCTGGGTCGACTTCGCCTGCGGCCCGGGCTACCAGCTGCGCGCCGATGCCCGGACCGCCGCCGCCCACCTCGGTGTGGAGCTCAACCAGGCCGACCTGGCGCTGCTGAGTGCCGATGGCTTCGCCGTCACTCCCGAGCTGAAGGACGTCGAGGACTTCCGCCCCGACGTGATCAGCATCTTCCACGCCATCGACCAGATCGACGAGGCGCCGGCCGTGCTGGCCGACCTCCACCGCGCGGCGGCGCCGGGTGGCGAGCTCGTCATCGAGGGCGTGCACGCCAACGACTGGCTGCTGACCAACGCTCCCGAGTCGTTCCTGCGCTTCACCTTCACCGCCGAGCACCTGGTGCTGCACACCCGTGCCTCGCTGCGCGCGCTGGTCGAGTCAGCGGGATGGCAGGTCACCGAGGTCGTCGGCGTCCAGCGCTACCCGCTGGGCAACCACCTCGCCTGGCTCGGCCAGGGCAGGCCGACCGGCATGCGCGCCCACCTGCACGACGCCACCGAGCTGGCGCTCCACGACGCCTACGCGGCCTTCCTCGCCGCCCGGGACCAGACCGACACCCTGGTCCTGCGGGCCCGCAAGCAGTGACGGCTCTCCGGACCCGGCGGGACCGCTAGAACCGCAGGCACACCGGATCGATCGGGTCGTCCCACAAGAACCCGTTCTTCCAGTGGTAGACCCCGCGCAGGGTGAAGCCCGAGAGGTCCGTCGCGTTCGTCTGCGGCATGCCGGCGTGCAGGAAGTACACGTCCTCGAGGTAGAACGACCGTGCCGTCAGCGAGCCCTGGTCGCGCAGGTACTGGAAGATCACGTCGAGGTTGAGCAGCGGGACCGCTGCGACCGGGTAGAACCGGCCGGTCGCATCGCGGGTGCCCCACGTCTGCAGGTCCGCCCCCTGGGAGGGGTACGTCTCCGCGACGTGGCGGGGGTCGACGCCCTCGAGGAGCCCGACGTAGTCGGCCTCCATGCGGAAGCACGCGACACCGAACGACCAGTGGTTCTGGTAGGTCTGGTAGAAGTCGAGCGAGGCGCTGTCGGCTCCGGTCTCCTCGACCCAGTCCTGGACGGCGAGCAGCCGTTCCCCGACGACCTCGGGCTCGGCGAGGAAGAGGGTGTCGTCCCCGTCGATGGCCCAGAAGGTCTGGTAGCCGCGCTCGGCCGCGTCCGCGAAGGTGGCCATCTGGGCGGCACCGGCGGGACGCCAGAACGGCGAGACCTTGTGGTGCACCCGCTCCCTGGATCCGGCGTCGGTGGGCACCACCGACGCCCCGGCGAGACTCTCGGGCAGCCAGGTGGCGAGGTCCTCGGGTCCCCAGTCGCAGAGGAGATGGACCTCGGCCCCGACGGCGTCCGCGAACGCTGCCCACCAGCGCATGCAGCGCTGCGACATTCTCGACCTGCGGTTGACCTTCAGGTAGATCGGAGCGAAGCGGCTCATGCCCGTCCCCCTGCGACGTCGGCACCGGCCGCGGCGAGCAGGACGGCGCCCACCTCGAGATCCACGTCGTCGGTGATCCTGATGTTGGCCGTGCTGCCCCGGACCGCACGCGGCTTCACTCCGGAGTACCGGCACAGGTGAGCGGGACTGGTCGAGTGCACGCCGACGGAGTCGTGGGCCCAGGTGTAGAGGTCCCAGACGACGCCGTACCGGAAGGTCTGCGGTGCCTTCAGCACGAGCATCTCGCCGTCGGTGGGGTGCACCTGGACCACCGCATCGCCGACGACCCGGGCCACGCCCTCGGTCGCGGGCCCCACGGTGACGGCGGCGGCGTGCTCGCGGGCGGCGGCGATGTTGGCGGTGATGAGCGCCTGGTCGATCAGCGGCCGAGCGGCGTCGTGGATCAGCACGACGTCGTCCTCGGCGGCGATGTCCTGCAGCGCGGCGAGACCGTCGTGGATCGCCTCGTCCGAGGCGACCGGCGCGACCACCGTGGTCACCGGGCCGTCGAGGTCGCCGTCCCGCAGCACCGCGGCGAGCCGGTCGGCAGCCGCCGGCGGGCAGGTGACCACGACCCTCACCACCTCGGGGTGCGCGAGCAGCTGCCGCACGGTCCGTACGACGACCGGCACGCCGCCGAGGTCCCGGAACACCACCGGCAGCCCTCCCCCGGCGTCCTCGAAGGCCGCACCGTCGGCGAACACCACCGCGTACACCGCGCTCATGCCAGCTCCCTCGTGATCGTGGCGACCAGCGACGCCTGGTCACCGCGACGATACTCAAGCTCGACCGCGTCGGGACTCAGCCCCATCGAGCGCAGACTGAAGTACTCGCGGAACGACGCCTTGTAGAAGCGTCCGTCGGCGTCGTAGAGCACGATCTTGCGACAGCTCGATCCGCTGATCACGTCGCACAGGCCGCTGCGCACGCCGACGAAGAAGCCGGCCCGGTCCATGAACGCGACCATCGACTCGAAGGGCACGGCGACGGCCACGGTGCCCCGGACCGGCTGCTCGTCACCCGCGCAGTTGGTGCACACGGTGAAGCCGCGCTCGGTCAGCGCCTGCGCGGCCTGCTCCCAGAAGGCCGGGTCCGGCCGCTCGAACAGCGTGTTCGCGTACGGCGCCAGCACCACCGTCCGGCCCGGCTCCAGGCCGTGCCGGCCCATCAGCTCCGTCACCGCGTCGGGGTCGGCGGCGCTCGCCGGGGAGGCATGCGGCACGCTCGCGTCGAGGCCGAAGACGAAGTGCCTGAACATCTTCTCGAAGTCCAGGCCCCGATAGCCCCGCAACCACTGCGTGCGCTCGGAGGGCCAGCCGTCGCTCGGCCAGCACCCGTCGTTGAGCACCACCACGTCGGTGCCGCGACCGTTGACGAACCGCGCGTAGCCGACGATGTCGTTGAGCACGGCCGGAGCCACCACGACGCTCGCGATGCCCGCCATCGCGGCGATGCGTGCGCACGCACGGTTGGGGACGGCGACGACGTGGTCGCCGATGCCGTTGCGCCGCACGTACTCGGCGAAGAACAGGCCGATCAGGTGAAGGTCGCCGGTGCCCTCGTAAGGGGCGACGAAGAGCGGCCCCGGCCGGCGACCCATCAGCCGACGGTAGGCACGGCGGCCGCGCCACAGCCGCCACACCCGGCTGCCGAACGCTCGCGCCGAGAGCCCCGCCGGGGGTGTCACGACCTGGACCTGCGGCTCGCCGGTGTAGCCCAGACCCGCGAGCTGGGCCAGCATCTCCTCGGCGAAGACCGCCGAGACGACGAGCACGACGAGGTGCGGGTCGGGGGGCAGCAGCACCGCGTCCGGGCGCTCGACGCTCACCCCCGCCCACGGCCGGCCGACCTTGTCCGGGCTGTTGTCGATCACAGCGTGGAGCGTGATGCCGGCACGGTCGAGCTCGTCCTTGACGTGCTCGGAGAGGAGGGAGGCGCCGAAGAGGACCACCTTGCGGCCCTCGAGCGCGCCGCCGGCCACCAGCCGGCGGGTACGTCGCCGAGCGTCCTCGACGTGACTAGCCATCGAGGGCCGCCTGCGCGGGCCAGCTGCGGATCATCAGCATGCACAGGCACAGCACGTCCTCGACCGTGACGCCGTGGACCCCGACGGCCGTGCGCAGGTCGGCGCCGTACGGGCGTCGCCAGGAGACCACCAGCAGCCGGACGCTGAAGGTGTAGAGCTCGGCCAGGGCGAGCAGGTCGTCGACCTGCCGCGCCGAGAGCTCGACGACGCCGAGGACGTGGGAGTCGTGGGGGCCACCGTCTCGGGCCGATCGGGCCACCTCGGCACGGTCGGTGAGCACGACCACCCCGGCCGCCCTGCGATCGTGGACGAGGTCCTCGACGTGGCGCAGCGCCAGCTCGTTGAGCTCGGCGTCGTCCTCGATCATCAGCAACGCGTAGGCGCCGGCGTCCAGCTGGTGGGAGCGGGACAGCCGGCGCCACAGGGCGCGGCCGCGCCAGGCACTGAGCAGACGCGCACCGATCCGGTCCCGGGTCACCGGCCCTCGTCCACGGCGATGGTCAGCGCGGGCGCGACGTCGCGCGGGGTGCTCACCGCCAGCGCCGTGACCAGACCGGACGGCTTGGCGTCGTTGACGACGATCCGCTCGCCGTACGGCGCCGCCAGGATGAGGTGGTCGTAGCGCACGCCGTGCTCGGCGAGGAACGCCTCGGTCTTCTCCCGGTGCTCCTCGGTCCGGGCGGTGACGATCACGACCAGGTCACCGGCGGGGATCTGGGCGAGGAACTCCGTGGCGCCGTCGAGCAGGGTGTCGGTGCCGTCGAGGAGGTGGCCGTTGTGCCGGACGAGGGTGCCGTCGAGGTCGATGAACCAGGTGTGCCCCAGCGGCGAGAGCACCAGCTCGCTGGACGAGCGATCCATCAGCGCGGTCCGGGGATGCGCGCGTTGTCCAACCGCACCCCGATGGCACCGCCCGGGTGGTTCAGGTGCAGCGTCTCGACGTTCACGCACAGGGTGGAGACCAGGTCCATCGCCAGCTGCTGGAGCACCAGCAGGTTCAGCACCGTCGAGTTGTTGGGCAGGATGTCCCACGCGTCGCCCTCGTGCTCCAGCTCGAGGATCAGCCGCTGCGGCACCTCGCGGTAGAGGGTGCTCGTGCGGCTGAAGGAGAGCAGCCAGGTCGAGCAGCGCCGGCCCTGCGCCTTGAGCAGGTCGACGAGGTGCACCGACTCGGAGGTCTCGCCGCTCTTGCTCAGCACCACGACGAGGTCGCCGTCGCGGACGATGCCCAGGTCGCCGTGCACGGCGGAATTGGTGTGCATGAACGCGGCCGGGATCCCGACGGAGTTGAGTGTGCCGACCACCTTCTCGCAGATCGGGACGTTCTTGCCCAGCCCGGAGAAGACCAGCTTGCCGCCGGCGGCGACGGTCGCCAGCGCGTCCGCCTTCATGCCCTCGTACTCGTCGTCGCGGACCGAGCGCAGCGCGTCGCCCAGCAGCCGGATGGTCTCGTCGAAGTGGTTCATGCCAGCGCCCCTTCCAGGTGGTACAGGCCGTTGTAGAAGGCTCCGCAGACCGAGTCGTAGTCCTGCCACGCGTAGGTGGTCAGCGAGAGCCAGATCACCGCGTGCAGCAGCTTGATCGTGCGCGGATCGGCGCCGCTGAGCGCGAAGAGCTCGTCCTCGAGCTCCTCCCAGCGGTTCGAGACGATGTCGAGGTCGACAGCGCTCTCGCCGATGCCGAGGCGGAACTCGCCCAGGTTGAATCGGTCGTAGTTGCCGACGACTGAGTAGTAGAGCTTGGCCCAGTCGTAGTTCGGGTCGCCGAAGAGCTTGGTGTGCCCGAAGTAGCCCCGCGGGTCGATCAGCACCGGCTCCGTACCGCCGCGCAGCATCAGGTTGGAGAACGTGCAGTCGCCGTGGATGAAGGAGAAGCGCTCGCACCGCAGGGCGTCCAGAGCCCGCTCGAGATCGCGCCGGTAGTAGTAGACGTTGCGGCACTCGCGGCCGTTGACGGTGATCGTGCGCCGGTCGGCGTGCGGCACCAGGTCACGGATCCGGCTGAGGCGGTTCATCGTCTTGGCGAAGTAGGCGTCCTTGACGCTGAAGGAGTCGGCCGGCATCGACCCGACCTCGTGCAGGCGGGTGAGCGCTCCGGTGAGGTCGGCGAGGATCCCGCGCTTGGCGTCGAGGGAGAGATCGCCGTACTCGTAGACGTTGCCGCCGTCGATCCGCTCCAGCACCAGCGGATCGGTGCCGTGGACCGCGGGGATGCCGGTCACGCCGTGCCCGGCGGCGTACTGGTACCAGGCCCGCTCGTCGGCGGCGAGCGCGCGGCCCTGCTCGTCGATCGCCTCCTTGATCACGCGGTCGACGGTGAGGGTCATCCGGTTGAAGGGGCGGACCTTCTGCTGCGGCAGTGCCCGGTACTCCGAGAGCAGCCCGAACTCGCGGGTCCCGGCCAGACCCAGCTCGGTGAAGGAGAACCCCTCCTGCTGCATCCAGCGGACCAGCTCGCCGCTGGCCGGGACCTCCTTGAGCGACGATGCGTCGCGGAAGACGAAGAGGCCGGCGACGCCGTGCTCGCGCGAGCGCTCCTCGACGAGCTCGCCCGCACGGTGGCTCCAGCGACACTCGAACGTCTGGGAGATGCCGATGTAGTCGCCGGGCTCGGCCGGGAGCTGGAAGGTGGCCGGCAGGATCAGGTCGGACCAGACCAGCATGAAGGGCACGTCGGCCGGAATGAGGTCGAGTGCCTGCCCCACGCCACCGCACGTGCCGCTGCCCTCCGCGTCGACGACCTGGTAGTCGACCTCCGCGAAGCTGGCGAGATACTCCCGAAGCACGTCGCGGTGGTAGTCGGCGATGATGACGAACTTCTTGTCCGGGAACTGCCGGAACAGGTGGAAGAGCATCGGCAGGTTCTCCACCGGGACCAGCGCCTTGGGCTTGTTCGCGGTGAGGTGCTCCAGGCGCGTGCCCTTGCCGCCCGCCTGGACGACGATGTAGTCCACCCCGGCCGAGGGGGCCGGGGCCTGTCGGGGCGTCGTCGCGGAGGTCACGACTCTCCCATCGGCAGGGACGGCCCAGGGCTTGAGTCCTATCAGGGTCAAGACCTTGACGAAGCGGGAGCCGCCGGCCCGGCCGGGGGCCGCTCAGGTGCGCAGCAGGCGCGCCGATGGACAGCGGTGGCCACCCTGTCTGCCGTGATCATCGCCCGCGACGAGTCCCGCTCGATCGTCCGCTGCCTGGACTCGCTGCGCGACCACGTCGACGAGGTCCTGCTGCTCGACACCGGGTCGACCGACGGCACCGTCGCGCTCGCCAGCGCACACGGGGCGCGGGTGGAGCACTTCACCTGGGTCGACGACTTCGCTGCGGCGCGCAACGCCGCTCTCGCCGCCGCCACCGGCGACTGGCGCCTGGTCGTCGACGCCGACGAGTGGCTGGCCGAGGGTGCCGAGGAGCTGTCCGCCCTCCGCGCCGGACGGCTGCCGAGCGCCGCCGGTGCGGTCGTCCAGCGCAACGACCAGACCAACGGCCAGCAGAGCACCGCGTGGCTGCCGCGGCTCCTGCCCCGCGGCGTGCGCTACGAGGGTCGGATCCATGAGCAGCCGGTTCTGAGCTCGCCGGCGGTCCGCACCGGGATCGTGCTGGGCCACGACGGCTACCTGCGCGAGCAGCTGGCGGTCAAGGCCGAGCGCAACCGGGCGCTGCTGGAGGCCGCGCTCGCCGCCGACCCGGCGGACGTCTACCTGCGCTACCAGCTCGGCAAGGACCACGAGGTCCACCGCCGCTATGTCGAGGCCGCGCAGCACTACGACCTCGCCTACGCCGCGACGCCGCTCGACGCGCCGTGGCGGCACGACCTGATCGTGCGCCACCTCTTCACCCTCAGCCAGGCCGGCCGCAGCGGCGACGCCCTCGACGTCGCCGACGCCGAGCTGCCGCGCTGGACCCACTCGGCAGACTTCTTCTTCGTGGTCGGCGACGTCCTGCTCACCCACGCCGCAGAGAATCCGGCACACGCGGCTCGGCTGCTGCCGCTGGCGGAGGACGCGTGGAGCAGGTGCCTCGAGCTCGGCGACACCCCGGACCTGCCCGGTGCCGTCGCCGGACGCGGATCGCACCTGGCCGCGCACAACCTCAAGGTGCTGCGCGGCGAGATCTGAGCGGGTCCGGCCTCACCGGCGGACGGCGGCGACCAGCTTCGCGGGCATCTGCGCCAGCGGCAGGATCTGGGTGGCCAGTCCGGCATGGGCGACCGCGCCGGGCATGCCCCAGACCACGGAGGTGGCCTCGTCCTGCACGTACACCGGCGCGCCCGCCTCGGCGAGCAGGCGCACGCCCTCGAGGCCGTCCTGGCCCATGCCGGTGAGGATCGCCGCGACGCAGCGCCCGCCGTACACCGCCGCCGCGGAGCGGAAGAGGACGTCGACGGCCGGACGGCAGAAGTTCTCCTGCGGCCCCTGGTCGAGGGAGACCTGCACGTGTCCGGCTCGGGTCTCGACCCGCATGTGCCAGTCACCCGGCGCGATCAGCACCTCACCGGCGGTCGGTACGTCGCCCACCGCCGCCTCGCGCACGCTCAGCGGCGAGAGCTTGTCGAGCCGCTGCGCCAGCATCGCGGTGAAGACCGGCGGCATGTGCTGCACCACCAGGACGGGTACGGCGAGGTTCGCTGGCAGCTGGGCCAGCACCGTTGCCAGCGCGTCGGGTCCACCGGTCGAGCAGCCGACGAGCAGCATCTCGGCGGGACCGGCCTGGCGCGGCGCAGGCCGGACGGGGGCGACCTCGCGCTGCCGCTCGACCCGCGGGGTCGGTGCCAGTCGGCGCATCCCCGCCAGAGCGCGGATCCGGGGCACGAGCTGGTCACGGACCGAGGCGAGGCCCTCCGCGACCGAGCCGGTGTTCGACGGCTTGGTGACGTAGTCGGAGGCGCCGCGCGACAGCGCCTCCAGGGTCGCCGCCGCACCCCGCTCGGTGAGCGTGGAGAACATGATGACCGGCAGCCGGGGGTGCCGGGCCCGGATCTCCGCGAGCGCGCCGAGGCCGTCGAGCCGCGGCATCTCCACATCCAGCGTCACCACGTCGGGGATGAGCTCGTCGACCTTCTCGATCGCGTCGACGCCGTCGCGGGCCATGCCGACCACCTCGATGTCGTCGGCCTCGGCCAACGCCGTCACGATGAGGCGACGCACGAGCGCCGAGTCGTCCACCACGAGCACTCGAATCACGCGGAGACCATCGGCCCTCCGACCAGGTGTCTGAGGCCTGCGGACGGCGGACGCGCGGCGGCCCTCAGCCAGGCTGCGGGACGGTGTGCGCGGACCTGACCGGCTTGGCGTAGACGAAGACGTTCGTGAGGTACTCGTGGCCGGTCCAGTCGCCGCAGGTGATCAGCACGAGCCTGTTCTTCGCGCGGTCCTGGCCGAAGAGCTGCCGCGCACGGGCGGAGACCTGCTGCTTGGAGAGGGTGAAGACCTTCGTCGCCACGTAGTGGTCCGTGCGCCGCTTGCGCACGATCTCGATCCGGGCACCCTTCTTCATGGTGCCGAGGTGGTCGAACTCGCCGCCGCCGGTGTGGACGGTGTGTCCGGCGATGATCGTCTGCCCCGTCGCCGACCCGGGCTTGGCGCTCGCGTCCCACCAGCCGACGTCGCGCGGGTTCGACGGCGGCGTCAGCACCCGCCGGCTGGACATCGCGATCGAGACGATCGGCGCATCGATGCCCAGGGAGTGGACCACGACGTGGTAGGTCGTCGGCTTGAAGGCCGTCGTCGTACCGCGGTCGGCGGGGGCTGCCTCGTCTCGATCGGGCGAGATGAGGAGGAAGAGGAACGCTGCCGCCAGGAGGGCGAGCACCGTCGCGACGGCGACGCTCCCCCACCGCACCCGGGTCCGCGCCGGCGGCGGGGACCCGGGCCCGGCGGGCGTGGGCTCGACCTCGGTCATCGAGGCGTCACTTCGTGAACAGGCGCCGACGGTGGACGAAGGCGGTACCGGCAGCGCCCGCGGCGATCAGGCCGCCGAGGCCGGCGACGAGCGCGGTGTGGCCGTGCTGGCCGCCGTCGCCGGAGAGGCCCGCGTCGACGGCGGTCGGTACGGCGGAGCCGTTGCGACCGGTGTCGCTGTCGCCGTCGGCGCTGCCCGCCGGGTGGGTCGAGGCCTGCGGGATGCTCACGGCTCGATCGGCGCCCGGACCGCAGGTCACCTCGCCCACCTGGCCGGAGACCAGGGAGCTGCCGGTGAACGCCGAGGCGGCCGGGAGCACCTGCAGGTCGAGCGCCGTGACGTCGATCTTGCGGCCGGCCTCCGAGCTGACCTGCTTGTTCAGCGTCACGTCGAGGACGTTCTGCTGCAGCGGCTGGAGCAGCGGCTGGAGCTGCTTGACGAGCTGGTCCACCACGGCACTCTGCAGCGTGTCGAGGGTGGTGCCGAGCGGGCCGACGAGCGGCTGCAGGGCCGATCCGAGGGCGGAGTTGTTCAACTCGGTCTTGAGGGCGCTGACCAGGGTCGCGCTGACCGTGTCCAGGTTGGTCAGCAGGTGGGTGTTCGGCGGCGGGTTGGCCGGCAGGTCCAGCACGGTGACCGTCTGGCCCGCGACGGTCGCCTTGATGGGCGTGTTGGCGCTTCCGCCCTGGCTGTCGACCAGGTGGGCGGTGCCCTGCGCGCTGGCCGGCGTGGCTGTGCAGGTGGCCTCGATCGCACTCACGGTGCCGCCGAGGGAGATGTTGAGCGGGGTGCTGGAGACCGCGCCGGTCACCGGCGCGACCAGCGCCGACTGCACGCTGGAGATCAGCGTGTTGAGACCGGAGAGCAGCGGGCTGCCGTACTGCGCCAGGGCCGCACCCAGGGCGCTGTTCGGGTCCAGCGCGACCGAGCCCAGGTTCAGGCTGCCGAGGGTGAGGGTCAGCGGCGCCCCGTCGATGTCGCAGGCGGTGGAGCCGGTGTGCACGATCCCGCCACCGGTGCCGGCGATGCCGGCGCAGGCGTACGACGTGCCGTCCGCGTTGGCGCCGGCGTCCTGCGGGGCCACACCGGCACCGAGGGCGTTGTTGCCGGGGAGGAGCCCGGCGATGGTCGGGATGGTGCTCGCGTCGTTCTTCGACTGGGTGGTGCCGTCGTTCGTGGCGGTGACGACCTGGGAGACGCCGGACTGGCCTGCGACCGTCAGGTGCAGCGACTGGGCGGTGGCCTGCGAGGCCGGGTCTGCAGCGAACGCGGGGGCGGAGGCGAGCGCGGCGAGCGACGCTGCACCGATCACGGCACCGGCACGAAGTCCGAGACGAGTCGTCTGCACGGAGGGGTCCTTCCCAAGCAAGTGATGCGCGGCAAGAGCGCGGGGGTACTGAGCGCAACGACTCGACACGACTTTGGTTAGGGGTAGAACCGGTAACAGTTCGGTGTCCACTGACCGACCAATTGCTCAGGCACCTGCACGGCCTGCCGATCCGGATCCCCGTGACCATGGCACCCGCGAGCTTCCAGCTGATCGCCGCCCTGGTGCTCCGCGAGACCTCGATCATCTACGAGCCCCGCAAGGAGTACCTGGTGGAGGCGCGGCTGCACCCCCTCGCCGCGCAGGCCGGATGTGCCAACGTCGACGCCTATGTGCAGATGCTCTCGGTCAACCCGGTCGAGCGACGCAAGGCGATCGACGCACTGACGATCAACGAGACCAGCTGGTTCCGGGACAACGCGCCGTACCAGGCCTTCACCGAGACCATGCTGCCGGCGCTGATCGCGGCCCGCACCGAGCGGCGTCGGCTGTCGATCTGGTCGGCGGCCTGCTCCAGCGGCCAGGAGGCCTACTCGATCGCGATGCTGCTCGACCAGCACCTGCCGGCCGGCTGGAGCGCCGACATCCTCGCCACCGACGTGTCCACGGCGATGCTCACCCGCGTGGAGAACGGCCGCTACAGCCAGGTCGAGATGAACCGCGGCCTCCCGGCCACCAGCCTGGTGAAGTACTTCACCCGGGCCGGCAGCGAGTGGGAGATCGTGCCCGCGCTGCGCAAGATGGTGCGCACGCGTCACCTCAACCTGGCCGAGCCGTTCGGTGCGATCGGCACCTTCGACCTCGTGCTGCTGCGCAACGTCCTCATCTACTTCGACCAGCCCACCAAGCACGGCATCCTGCGCCGCATGCACCAGCACGTGGCTCCGGACGGCTACCTGCTGCTCGGCTCCTCGGAGACCACCCTCGACCTGCCCGCCGACCTCCACGCGATGTGGGACCGCGAGCAGATCGGCCGTGTCCAGGCCCACCGCCCGGCCGGGGCCGTGAGCGTTCCGCGACCGTTCTCACCCGCCATCTCGGCCGCCCTGACAGGAGTTCGACCATGACCCAGAGCCCGGTGACGCAGCGCGCCATGATCATCGACGACTCCAGGGCGATGCGCAGCATCCTGCGTCGCATCATCCAGAGCCTCGACTTCGAGACCGCCGAGGCCGGGCACGGCCAGGAGGCGCTCGACCAGATGGAGGGCGGGTTCGCGCCGGACCTGTGCCTCATCGACTGGAACATGCCCGTGATGGACGGCTACACGTTCATCACCGAAGTCCGCAAGCGACCCGAGTGGCGCAACATCACGCTGATGATGGTGACCACCGAGTCCGAGCAGGGCCAGATCGTCAAGGCGCTCGCCGCCGGAGCACACGAGTACGTGATCAAGCCGTTCACACCCGACGCGATCGTCGAGAAGCTCGAACTGCTCGGTCTCGTCAGCAAGGGAGTCCCCGCATGACCATCACCCAGCCCAGCGGCCCCGAGCTGGCCGACGTACACGCGATCACCGAGCAGGTGTGGAGCAGCTTCCTCGGAGACGAGGAGCCGCTGCTGCCGCGTTTCGACGCCGAGCCCTTCTTCCCGGCCGAGACGGTGTGGTCGGCGGCGGTCAGCGTGCACGGCGGCTGGACCGGCACCGTCACCGTCGAGCTCTCCTCGGGCGTGGCGCAGTCCCTGACCCGACTGATGCTGGCGATGGAGGACGAGCCCCTGGACGACGCCGATGTCGCCGACGCGGTCGGCGAGCTGGTGAACATGGTCGGCGGCAACGTCAAGAGCCTCATGCCGGGCCCCTCGGCGCTCACCCTTCCGGTCGTCGCGGCCGGCCGTGCCGCTCACAGCAGTGAGCTGACGGAGGTGGCGCGCTTCGACGCGTCGTGGCACGGCGAGCCCGTCCGCGTCAGCGTCCACGCACCTCAGTCCTGACCAATCTCAGCTAGAAGGTCATTCCCCATGTCGAAGATCCTCGTCGCCGACGACAGCAAGGTCATGCGCCAGATCGTGGTGCGCACCCTCCGCCAGGCGGGCTACTCCGGGCACGACGTCATCGAGGCCGAGAACGGCCGCGTGTGCCTGGAGAAGGCGCTGGCCGAGTCACCGGACCTCATCCTGTCGGACTGGAACATGCCGGAGATGAACGGCATCGACTGCCTCAGCGCCCTGCGCAGCGGCGGCAACCAGACGCCGTTCGGCTTCGTCACCTCCGAGGGCTCCGAGGAGATGCGCACCCGTGCCGCCTCGGCCGGGGCGCTGTTCCTGATCGCGAAGCCGTTCACCGCCGAGACCTTCCAGGAGCACCTGGGCGGCATCCTCTGATGCCCACCCACCTGCCCGTCCCCAAGCAGATCCGGGACCTGTTCGGTGACCTGCTCGACCGTGAGATCACCCTCACGCCGTCCGCGCCGCAGGCTCCGGGCCCGAAGACGCCGACGACGATCGCCACCTACGTCGACGACTATCTGCGGATCAGCGCGCTGATGATCTGCGACCTCGAGCTGTCGGCCTACGCCGGCGCCGCGCTCGGTCTCGTCCCGGTGGCCGGTGCGGAGACGGCGATCGAGGAGGGCGCGCTCAGCGAGGTGCTCAAGGAGAACCTCTACGAGGTGCTCAACATCGCCGCCTCGATGTTCAACGCTCCCGGCGCCGAGCACCTGCGGCTGCACGAGGTGCACGCCGCCGGTCAGCCGCTGCCGCCGCAGGTGTGGTCGATGGCGCTCACCCTCGGCCGACGCGAGGACTTCCACATCGACATCGCCGGGTACGGCGCCGGGCACGTCTCGGTGGTGCTCGTGGCCTGAGCGCCCCTCACCCTGCCCGGGAACTGGCAGCGAAGCGCACCTCCGCCCTCGGGCGGGCGCTCCGCTGCCAGTTTCTGGCATTTCACCCACGGCGCACTCAGGTCCTCTGTGGGGCGGCCGAAGGACTAGGCGAGCAAGGACAGCTCAGCCCCCGCCGACGGATCGGCATCGTTTCCTGCAGTACTCCCCCGACTGGAGGCTCCAGTGTCCTTCGCCGTATCCGACGCTGTCAGCGAGGTGCTCCACACCGCGCTCAACGGCCTCACGATGCGCCAGAACGTCACGGCCAACAACATCGCGAACATCGACACCCCTAACTTCCGGGCGTCGAGCATCGACTTCGAGACCTCGCTGCGTGAGGCCATCGACTCCGGCCAGGTGACGGACAACGCGACGCCCTCGATCGACGTCACGACGACGCCGACCGACACGCCCGTGGGTGCCAACAACAACAACGTCGACCTCCGCAAGGAGGAGGTGGCGATGATCCAGACCCAGTACCAGTACCAGGTGCTCGGCCAGGCGATCAGCAACCACTACCAGCTCATGCAGAGCGCGGCGGTGATGTGACGTGAGCGGCGCCTTCAACCTCCTGCGGGTGGCCGACGAGTCGATGGGTGCGCACCAGACCTGGATGGACGCCGTCGGCAACAACATCGCCAACGTGAACACCTACGAGCCGACCAGCGGCAACGCGTTCCAGGCGCAGTACCCGATCTTCCAGGCGGACCCTTCGGGCGGCGTCCGCATCGCCGGTGTCGCCGAGGGCGACCCGCAGGGCCGCGAGGTCTCGATGCCCGACAGCCCGCTCGCGGATGCCAACGGCTACGTGCGCGCCCCCGACATCGACATGTCCAGCGAGATGGGCCAGTTGATCATGGCCCAGCGCGGCTACGAGGCCTCGGTGCAGGTCACCAAGTCGGCCCAGGACATCTACACCGCTGCCCTCTCGATCGGACAGAAGTGATCTCATGACCGTCTCCGGAATCGAAGCGATCGGCGCTGCCCTGCCGGCGATGCCCGCCATGCCCACCACCGGCACGACCGACGCCGCGGGCATCACCGGCGGCCTCACCGGTACGGCGAGCAGCGCCGCGGCCGGCGCCGTCTCCGGCGCGACCGACACCACCGCCGCCACCGGCGCCCAGAGCGCCAACGGCGTCGAGTTCGGCAACCTGCTCTCCGACGGCATCGACCGTCTCCAGGGCCTGCAGAACACCAGCGACAACCTGTCGGTGCAGGCGGCGACCGGCGACTCGACCGCCATCCACGACTACACGATCGCAGCCGCCGAGGCCTCGACCGCGACCCAGCTCGCCGTCTCCCTGCGCAACACCGGCCTCCAGGCGTTCAACTCGATCATGAACATGCAGCTCTGAGGCTGAGCCGTGAGAGAGAACCTGACCCAGCTCCTGACGCGCTACCGGCGCGCGTTCGGCGAGTTCAGCAACGGCCAGAAGGCCGTGGCGATCGTCGGCTCCGGCGCACTGCTGCTGGCCGCCTTCCTCGTGTTCCGGTGGGTGTCGGCCCCCACGTACGCGCCGCTGTACACCAACCTCCAGAGCTCGGACGCCTCCTCGGTGATCGACGAGCTGAACAAGGAGGGCGTCAAGTACAAGCTGGCCGCCAACGGCTCCACCATCGAGGTGCCGCAGAACGCCGTCTACTCCACCCGCATCTCGCTCTCGGGCAAGAACCTGCCGGCCGGCAACAGCGACGCCGACGGCTATGGCCTGCTCGACAGCCAGAGCCTGTCGACCAGCGACTTCCAGGAGCAGACCGACTTCAAGCGTGCGATGGAGGGTGAGCTCGACAAGACCCTCGAGGCGATGACCGGCATCCAGACAGCCGTCGTGCACCTGGCGATCCCGCAGAAGCAGGTCTTCTCCGACCAGCAGGACCCGACCACCGCCTCGGTGCTGCTGCAGCTGGAGACCGGGACGACGCTGAGCGCTCAGCAGGTCCAGGCGGTCGTGCACCTGGTCGCCTCCAGCATCGACGGCCTGGACCCGGGCGACGTCACCGTCACCGACCAGAACGGGAACGTGCTCAGTGCGCCGGCCAACGCCGATGGCACCAGCGCCGCCAGCACCCAGTCCCAGCAGACCGAGGACTTCGAGAACGACATCCAGTCCGAGGTCCAGCAGGTGCTCGACAAGGTCGTCGGCGTCGGCAACGCCACCGCCAACGTCACGGCGAACCTCAACTACGACCAGAAGACGACCGACACCCTGACCTACGGCAAGGCCACCACAGTGCCCTCGCTGTCGGACAGCAAGGCGACCGAGACCTACTCCGGTCCGGCCAGCGGCGCGAGCGCCGCCGCCTCCGGCGTGGTCGGCCCCGATGGCCAGATGGACTCGAGCACGACGACCAGTGGTGGCAACTCGACGTACAAGAAGGAGTCCACCACCTCCGACAACGGCGTCGACCAGATCCGGCAGCACATCGTGACAGCGCCCGGGGCCGTGCAGAACATCCACGTCGGCGTCGTGATGGACTCAGCCGCCGTCGGCACCATCCCGCCGGCGCAGGTGCAGCAGCTGATCTCCAGCTCCATCGGCATCAACGCCGCTCGGGGTGACACCATCGACGTCACCACGATGCCGTTCAACAAGACGGCCGCCGCGGCCGCCGCCAAGGAGCTGGCCGCCGCCCAGGCGGCCGCCGACCACGCGAAGCGGATGAAGCTGTACCGCGACCTCGGGATCGGCGCCGTCGTGGCGCTGATCATCCTGCTCGCCTGGCTCCGCTCCCGGCGCCGGGCCAAGGCCCGCGAGGACGCCACGTCGTACGTCGTCGAGCAGCTCCGGGCCGATGCCGAGGCGCGCGCCGCCGCGATCGAGGCCGTCTCCCACCCGGCCGTCGCCGCCCTGGAGGCTGCCGAGGAGACCGAGGCGGAGAACCTGCGCCAGGAGCTCAACCAGCTGGTGGACTCCCAGCCTGAGGACGTCGCCACGCTGCTGCGCGGCTGGCTTGTGGAGCGACCGCGATGACACTGATGCCCACCCCGAGCGCACTCGGGCAGATCGGCGTGCGCAAGGCGGCGATCGTGCTGATCCAGCTCGGCAAGGAGCGCGCCGCGCAGGTGATGGAACACCTCACCGACGGCGAGGTGGAGATGATCTCGGCCGAGATCGCACGGCTCGACCGGATCTCCTCCTCCGAGACCGAGTCGGTGCTCACCGAGTTCCGCGACCTGGCCACCGCTCACGCGCACATCAGCCAGGGCGGCTTCGCCTTCGCCGAGTCGCTGCTGGAGAAGTCGCTGGGGGCCGAGCGGGCCAAGGAGATCATGGAGCGGCTGCATGCGGCCGCCGTCCAGATGCCCTTCCAGTTCCTGCACCGCGCCGACCCCGCACAGCTGCGCGGGTTCATCGCGGACGAGCACCCGCAGGTGATCGCCCTGGTACTCGCGCACATGACGCCCGACAAGGCCTCGCTGCTGCTCTCCGGGCTCCCGTCCTACCAGCAGGCGATCGTCGCCCACCGGATCGCGGTGATGGACCGCACCAACCCGGACATCATCCGCACGGTCGAGTCGATCCTGGAGCGCAAGCTCTCCTCGATGCTGCAGCCGGCCGAGATGTCGCGCGTCGGCGGCGTGGACTCGCTGGTCAACGTGATCAACCGCTCCGACCGTCCGACCGAGCGCCAGATCGTGGAGGGCCTCGAGGGGCTCGATCCCGAGCTGGCCGACGAGGTCAAGAGCCGGATGTTCATGTTCGAGGACATCATCGGCCTCGACGACCGCTCGGTGCAGCAGGTGCTGCGCCAGGTCGATGCCGGCGACCTCGCGCTGGCCCTCAAGGGCGTCTCCGAGGCCGTGCGCAACAAGATCACCTCGAACCTGTCCGAGCGGGCGGCGGAGAACCTCATCGAGGAGGTCGAGCTGCTCGGTGCCGTGCGCCTGGCCCAGGTCGAGGAGGCCCAGCAGTCGGTCATCCGCACGATCCGCCAGCTGGAGGAGCAGGGCCAGATCATGGTCCGGCGCGGGAACGAAGATGAGTTCGTCGTCTGAGGCGGCCGGCCCCCTGCGCCAGCTCGCGCACGCCGGCCCCGCCCTCGGGGCGACCCACCAGGGGGCCGTGCTCCCCCGCCACGAGGTGGGCGAGCTCGACCCGCTGCCGACGCCGGAGCTGCGCTCGGGAGCGTGGACCAGCCACGGCGATCACGTGACCGAGTCCCTGCTGGGCCAGGTCGCGGCCGAGGTGCGGTCGACCGCGCAGGCCCAGGGCTACTCGGTGGGATGGTCGCAGGGCAGCCGTGCCGCCCAGGCCGCCGTGGCCGAGGAGGCAGCGGCGGTCGCCCGCGAGGTGGCGGCCCGCAACGCCGAGGCCGAGCAGCGCCGGGCCGAGGAGCACGCCGCCGCGATCGCGGCGCTGGGCAAGGCCGCCGACGACGTACGCGACCTGCTGGTGGCGCTCTCGGCGCGGGTCGAGGAGCAGGCGACGACCCTGGCCTGGGAGCTCACCTCGACGCTGGTCGAGCGTGAGCTCGCCGTGGCCGACGACGCCGACGTGGTCCGCCGCGTGCTCCAGGTGCTGCCCGAGACCGGCGTGGCCACGGTGCGGCTGCATCCGGCCACCGCCGACGCCGACGCGGTGGCCGCCCTGCGCGGCACCGGCCTGAGCGTGATCCCCGATCCGTCGCTCGGCCGGGCCGACGCGCTGGTCGAGTGCGACGGCTCCGTCGCCGACCTGCGCATCGCCGAGGCGATCGAACGGGTCCGCCGGGTGCTGGCGTGACGGCTCTCTCCCCCGAGCTGCGCGAGCGGGCCCTGGCGGCCGCCGGGCACCGAACGCTCGGCACCGTGGTCGAGCTCGCCGGCCTGCACCTGATCGTGACCGGGTTGCCCGTGGCGGTCGGCGACCTGGTCGAGGTGCACCGCTCACCGGACCGGCCGAGAACTGTGGCCGGTGGGTCGCCCACCGTCCCGTCCGCGGCGCGGCACCTGCTCGCCGAGGTCGTCGCGCTGCGCACCGACGGCGCCGTCTGCCTGCCCCTGGGCACCCTGCACGGCGTCCGGATCGGCGATCACGTCCGGCACACCGGTGGGCCGCTGAGGGTGCTCGTCGGCGAGGCCCTGCGCGGGCGGGTGCTCGACGGCCTCGGCCGGCCGATCGACGGCGGCCCGCCGCTGGAGGCTCTCGGGCTGGAGTCGGTGAGCGTGGACGCCGAGACCCCCAACGCCCTGCAGCGGCCGCTGATCACCGAGGCGCTGGGTCTCGGCGTCAGGGCCCTGGACGCGCTCGTGCCCTGCGGACGCGGCCAGCGCATCGGCATCATGGCCGGCTCCGGCGTCGGCAAGTCCTCGCTGCTCTCGATGATCGCCCGCGGCACCGAGGCGGAGGTGTCGGTGATCGCGCTGGTCGGCGAGCGCGGCCGCGAGCTGCGCGAGTTCCTGGAGAACGACCTCGGCCCGGAGGGCCTGGCGCGCTCGGTCGTCGTGGTCGCCACCTCGGACGCACCGGCGGTGGAGCGGTTGCGCTCGGCGTTCGTCGCCACCCGCATCGCGGAGTGGTTCCGCGACGCCGGCAAGCACGTCGTGCTGATGATGGACTCGCTGACCCGTGTGGCGATGGCGCAGCGCGAGATCGGCCTCTCCGCAGGCGAGCCGCCGGCGACGCGCGGCTATCCGCCGTCGGTCTTCGGCCTGATGCCCCGCCTGCTGGAGCGGGCCGGCACCTCGCCGTCGGGCTCGATCACGGGGCTCTACACCGTGCTCGTCGAGGGCGACGACCTGCAGGACCCGATCGGCGACACGGCGCGCTCGATCCTGGACGGGCACGTGGTGCTCTCCCGCGAGCTGGCCACCTCGGGCCACTTCCCCTCGATCGACGTGCTGGAGTCGATCTCCCGACTGACCTCCGCCGTCTGCACGCCCGAGCAGCAGCAGGACGCGAGGTCGGCACGCCGGATGCTCGCGGCGTACCGCGGCGTGAAGGAGCTCGTGGAGATCGGCGCCTACGTGACCGGCTCGGACCCGGTGGCCGACGCCGCCATCGCCCGGATGGTGCACATCGAGCGCTTCCTGCAGCAGCGGATGGACGAGGTGTCGCCCACCGAGCGGACGTGGGCGGAGCTGGCCTCGATCGCCCGGTGAGGTACGCCGGAGGTTTCTCGTCGCGACCTCTCGTTTGGATCCAAATGAACGGCTAGCATGACGCCCATGCGCGCCCTCGTCGTTGCCCACGACCACGTCTCCCCCGTCGGCCCGATCGGCGACCAGCTCGAGCGCCGGGGCTACCGGCTCGAGCACTTCGTCGTCGTCGGTGCGGAGCAGTACGCGACCCCGGCCGTCACGACCGCCTTCCCGGACTTCGCGTCGTACGACGCCGTCGTCGTGCTCGGCGCTCCCTGGTCGGTCTACGACGACGCGACGATCGGCACCTGGGTGCACGACGAGATCAAGCAGGTGCAGGCGGCCGACGCCGCCGGCGTACCCGTGCTGGGGATCTGCTTCGGTGGCCAGCTGCTCGCCCAGGCCCACGGCGGGTCGGTGCAGCGGGCCCAGCGGCCCGAGATCGGCTGGGCCGACGTGGCCAGCACCGACGAGGAGCTGGTGGCGTCCGGGCCCTGGTTCCAGTGGCACTTCGACCGCTGGACGACGCCGCCGGAGGCCCGGCCGGTCGCGAGCAACGCCGCCGCGCCGCAGTCGTTCGTGCTGCGGCGCAACCTGGCGGTGCAGTTCCATCCGGAGCTGACACCCTCCTCGCTGGCAGGCTGGCTCGACAACGGCGGCGACGCGGGTGCGCGCGCGGCAGGCTTCGATCCCGAGCGCCTCGTGCAGGAGACGGAGCTGCTGGCCGCGCGCAACGAGCAGCGAGCCGCCGCGCTGGTCGACGCGTTCCTCGACCGGGTCGCCACCGCCTGACCAGCTCTGGACCTGGGCCGGTTTTCGGCATATCGTTCGGATACAAACGATTTGTGTTGGAGGCATCACATGAGTCAGGCACTCGCCGAATCCCCCACCCCGACCGAGGTGGACATCGACGCTGTCGTCCTCGCCGCCGAGCCGGCGGCTGACGGCGTCGTCCTGCTCACCCTCGGGGCGCGCGACGGCTCGGACCTCCCTGCGTGGGCCCCCGGGGCGCACATCGACCTCCTCCTCGGGGACGACCTGGTCCGGCAGTACTCCCTGTGCGGGGACCCGGCCGACCTGAGCACCTACCAGGTCGGCGTGCTGCTCGCTCCCGACAGCCGGGGCGGCTCCCTCGCCGTCCACGCGCTCGACGTCGGCCACGAGGTGGCCATCCGGGGACCGCGCAACCACTTCGCACTCAAGCCCAGCACCCGCTACGTCTTCCTGGCCGGCGGCATCGGGATCACCCCGATCATCCCGATGATCGCGCAGGCCGAGGCGCGCGGCGCCGACTGGACGCTGCACTACGGCGGCCGCACGGCCTCCTCGATGGCCTTCACCGATCTGCTGGCGGCGTACGGCGATCGCGTCCACCTGGTGCCGCAGGACGAGCAGGGCCTGCTGGACCTGCCGCACATCCTCAGCACCCCTGCCGCCGGGACCCTGGTCTACTGCTGCGGACCCGAGCCGCTGCTCGAGGCGGTGGAGGCGCAGTGCGAGCGCTGGCCCGTCGGTGCGCTGCACCTCGAGCGCTTCGACGCCCTGGACATCGACACCTCCGGCGACACGGCCTTCGAGCTCGTGCTCGAGCGCTCCGGCAAGACCCTGACCGTCGGCGCTGACCAGACCGTGCTCGAGGTGATGCGCGAGGCAGGCCTGCACGTGCTGAGCTCGTGCCAGGAGGGCACCTGCGGCACCTGCGAGCAGATGGTCGTCGAGGGTGAGGTCGACCACCGCGACAGCGTGCTGGACGCCGAGGAGAAGGCTGCCAACGACTGCATGATGGTGTGCGTCTCCCGGTGCAAGGGCCCCCGCCTGGTGCTCGACGCCTGATCCGCCGCCGCCGCGCACGCGCTCGACGGGTGGGTCGTCACCTCACGGGTGGAAGACTCGACGGCGATGACGCTCGCCTCGGACGACCCGGAGCCGCAGGCGCCCCACCGCGGGCCCCTGCCGTGGGGCGACGGCGCCGGGAGGACCGACGTCGCGATCGCGCTGCTGATCGGCCTGTGCGTCGTCTACTCGCTGGCGCTGTGGCCGCTCGTCCCGGCGCTGATCGGGTCGCACCCGTTGCTGCTCGAGATCGTCGGCGGGTCGACGCTGGCCGAGGTGACGGTCGGGGCGCACAGCCGGCTGGGCGAGCTGCCGCTGTGGTGGGCAGTGCTCGCCGGCGTGCCCAGCACGATGATGTTCGACTGGGTCTTCTGGTGGGCGGGCCGGCGGTGGGGCGACCGCGCCCTGCACCTGGTGCTGGGCGGCGACCGGTCCCCGCGGGGAGCCGCCCGACGCGACGCGCGCGTCGCCCGGTTCGAGCGGCTGGCCGAACGGTTCGGGCCGGTGGCAGTCGTGCTCGCCTACTACCTGCCCGTCCCCTCGGTGCTGGTCTACGTCGGCGCCGGCCTGTCGGGGATGCGACTGCGCACCTTCCTGGTCCTCGACCTGCTCGGCACCGTGCTGTGGGTCGGACCGATCGTCGGGCTGGGGTACGCCGTGGGCAGGCCGGCGGTCGACGTGATCGACCGCATCGACCACTACTCGACGTACCTGGCCATCGCGATCGCCGTGCTGCTCGTCGCCGTCCAGGCACGGCGGCACCGGGCGGCCCCGTGACGGGTCCCGCGGCTCTCAGCGGACGATGGAGCGGGTGAAGCGCGGCCGGCCGTGCCCGAGGAAGAAGATGCCGGGATAGTTCTCGAAGCCCCTGCTCGGGTTCGACCGCAGCGTCGAGCGGCGTACGGTCATGGTGCCGGTGCGGTCGTTGCTGACGAAGAACACCGCGCCGCCGCCCTCGTTCGCGCTGTCGTGCTCCAGCCGGGTGCCGGCCAGGGTGAGCGTGAAGTGGTTGCCGTCGAGGTAGATCGCCCCGCCGCTGCCGCCCCCCGGCGTGCCGGCCCGGGCCGGGTTCGCGCCGTGACCGACGGCGCTGTCGTTGCGGAAGACGCTGTTGTAGATCGCCCACGAGACGCCGATGCTGCTCAGCGCCCCGCCGTTGCTGCACCGCCCCCTGCGGAAGGTGCTGCCGACGACGTAGACCGGCCGCCCCCGGAACTGGCTCAGGGCGCGGACGGCGCCGCCACCGACATCGGGGCCCGAGGTCCTGCACCGGTTGCCGACGAAGGTGGAGTCGACGATCTTCAGCCGACCCCCGCGAGCATAGATGGCGCCGCCCCCACCCTGGCCGTCGGCACCGAGGTCATCCCCGTTGAACCCGTGGGCGAGCGTGAGGTGCTGCACCACGAGATGCGGGGACGCCTGGTCCTGGCAGTGCGAGGTCGTCCACGTCTGCTGTGGATCGCAGGTGTTCAGGTAGAGGATCCGCTGTCTTCCGCCACCGTCGAGGGTGACCTTGCCGCCGCCGTCGAGGACCACCCGGCGGCTGGTGTTGACGACCTTGGCGGTCGCGGTCATGTGGATCGTCACCGGAGCGGCGGCACAGCGGAAGCGGATCAGCCCGCCCCGCGCCACGGCGCGCACCACCGCCGCGGAGGTGCAGCTGGCAGCGGTGCCGTGGCCGACGTACCGGGTGGCCCTGCCGGTGACGGCGTGCGCCTGCTTCGGCACCGGCACCGGCGCGGCACCCCGCGAGCCGTCCGGCGTCGCGGCGGCGCCCGGGGTCGCGGCGGCGCCCGGGGGTGCGGCGGCGCCCGGGGGTGCAAGAACCCCGGTCAGGAGCAGGACCAGGCCGGTCAGGACCGTCAGGCCGGTCCGGGGCGTGGGGCGCATGGTCACGACGGTAGGCGTCGGCGGCCGTCGTGCCCACCCCGACGGGCTCACAGGAGCGGGGAGAGCATCCCGACGACGTTGTCCACCAGCCGGCGGCGGAACGAGCGTTCGGCGGCGCCGGCCTCGACGGGGATCGACTGGGACAGGTAGCCCAGCTGCCGCTGCCGGATCACCTCGGTGAGCGCGGGGTCGAGGAGGAGCAGGTTGTTCTCGAAGTTGAGCTCGAGGCTGCGCCGGTCCATGTTCGCCGAGCCGACCAGCGCCAGTCGGCGGTCGACGGTGATCGACTTGGTGTGCAGCAGACCGAGCGGGTACTCGTGGACCCGCACACCGGAGGCGAGCAGGTCCGGATAGGTGCTGCGCGAGGCGGAGGCGACCAGAGGCGAGTCGTTGCGGGCCGGGACGATCAGGGTCGTCTCCACGCCGCGCCGCGGCGCCGCGCACAGCGCGCGCAGCATCGCCTCGTCCGGGACGAGGTACGGCGTGGTGATGATCAGCTCGTGCTGGGCGGCGTACAGGGTCGCGACGAACGCGTCCGACATCGCGTTGCCGTGCGTCGTGGGGCCGGTGCCGAACATCTGCGCGACGACGCCCGGCTCGAAGGTCTCCGGCGCGGGCCCGGCACCGGGCAGGGGGTAGAGCTCCTCGGCGCCCTCGCCGTCGCCGGTCTCGGCGATCCAGCTGGTGAGGAACAGGTGCTGTGCCTGCCGGACCACCGGTCCCTCGCAGCGCAGGAGTACGTCGACCCAGGGCGCGAACTTCGGCTTGACCCGGAACTCGGGATCCGCGCAGTTCTGGCTGCCGCAGAACGCCACCCGGTTGTCGATCACCACGATCTTGCGGTGGTTGCGCAGATCGACCCGGCCCAGGGCGAAGTGACCCAGCCGCGGGATGTCCTGCAGTGTCGAGACCAGCTGGACCCCTGCCTCGCGCAGCTCGTCCCAGCGCCGGCCGCCGATGAAGTCCCGCGAGCCCATCGCGTCGGCCATCACCCGGCAGACCACCCCGCGACGAGCGGCCGCCGCCACGGCCTCGGCGACCCGGACGCCGTTGTGGTCCTCGAGCCAGATGTAGAAGCTGATGTGGACGTGCTCGCGCGCGCCGCCGATCGCCTCGACCAGCGCGTCGACGGCGAGGTTCGAGTCGATGCCGGGCGATGCCGGTGGCGCGTCCGGGTCACCGAGCAGCACCACCCGGTTCCCCGCCACCGGCGGGTAGTCGTTGATCGAGGAGCACAGGTCCGCGACCGATGCGTCCACCCGGTCGGACACCGTCGCCGGGGAGCCGGCGGGGTGGGCCAGCCGCTCCTCGGCCCGGCGCAGCCGCTCCAGGCGCTCGCGACCGATGCTGGTCTCGCCGAGGAACAGGTAGGCGACGATCCCGACCACCGGCAGGCACATGATCACCGCCACCCAGGCGATCCGTGACGCCGGCTCCCGGTTGGGCCGGGTGATCGCACGGACGGCGGTGAGCAGCCCGAGGACGAACACCCCGACCACGACGATGGCCCCGACCAGGTCGTGCAGGCTCGGCAACGCGGCCACCCCTGTTCCTTGCGCAGAGCGGACGGGCGGTCCGTACGCCGACGATGTGTCGCACCGTACCCCCGACGCCCCCGTCCCAGCCGCACAGCCGCATCAACACCCGACCCCGGCCCACAGAGGGACCGGGGTCGGGTGGTGACCGACGTCGGATGCAGCGCCTCGAAGCGGCGCCGCGGGGTCAGTTCTCCCTGATCCGCACCGGAAAGCCCTTGATCCCGTTGACGAAGTTGCTGCGAACCCGCCGTACGTCGCCGACCAGCTCGATCTCGGCGAGACGCGGCAGCAGCTCCTGGAACATCAGCTTGATCTCCAACCGCGCCAGGTTGTTGCCCAGGCACAGGTGCGGGCTGCCCTTGCCGAAGGTCATGTGGTCGACGTTGGTGCGGGTGACGTCGAGCTTGTAGGGGTCGGCGAAGACGCGCTCGTCGCGGTTGCCCGAGGCGAACCACATCACCACCTTGTCGCCCTCCTTGATCTCGGTGCCGTTGAGCTCGACGTCGCGCGTGGCCGTCCGCCGGAAGTGGTAGACGGGCGAGGCCCAGCGCAGCAGCTCCTCCACGCCGGTCTCCATCAGGGCCGGGTCGGCGGCCAGCAGCTCGAGCTGGTCGCGCTGCTCGAGCAGGGCGAGCATCGACTGGCTGATCGCGTGCCGGGTGGTCTCGTTGCCGGCGATGACCAGCAGCGAGAAGTAGTTGTTGAAGTCCAGCTGCGAGAGCGGTACGCCGTCCTGCGGCATCTTGTTGGCCAGGATGGAGATCAGATCGCCGCCGTCCCCGCCTACGCGCGATTCGCGCAGCTCGTTGCCGTAGGCCCACACGTCGAGCACGGTCGGCGAACGGAACGGCAGGTGCTTGTACTTCTCCGACTCCGGGTCGTCGAGCCGGACCTTGGCGTAGTCGGGGTCGGTGTTGGCCACCATCTCGTTGCCCCAGGCGATGAGCTGCGGGGTCTGCTCGGAGGGTACGTCGAGGAGTCGCGCGAGCACCTGGATCGGGAAGTCGGCGCTGATCAGCTTGACGAAGTCGATCTCACCGTCGTTCTCCCGTGCGGCGGCGAAGGCCCGGTCGACGGTCTGCTTGGTCAGCTCGCGCAGGAACGCCTCGTAGTTCTTCATCAGGTTGCGCGGGCTGAACTCGCGGTGGATGAGGTGGCGCAGCGCCTGGTGGCGCTGACCGTCGGTCTCCAGCAGCGACCGGCGGGCGTCGGCCAGGTCGTCGTCGATGTCCTCGAGGTTGACGAACCTGGTCGAGGTGAAGGTCTCCGGGTCCCGGTCGACGGTCCACACGTCCTCGTAGCGGGTGACGTTCCAGAAGCCCTGGCCGTCGGGCTCGGGGTTCCAGTGCACCGGAGCCTCGGCCCGGAGGGTGTCGAACTGGGCGTAGCCGCGCTCGTCGGCGAAGCCGTCGATGTCGGCGAGGTCGACCTCGGAGAGCGGGACCGGGGCGTGACGGGGCATGAGCGTGTTCCTTTTCGACGGAGCTGGTCGGAGGGTCGGAGGTCAGAGGTGGGTGGCGTACTCGCGGAACTCCCAGTCGGTCACGGCCGCCCCGAAGCGCTGCAGCTCGTCGCGCTTGTAGGCCAGGAAGGTGCTCACGAACGGCGCACCCAGCAGCTCGCCGACCTCCTCGTCCTTCTCCAGGGCGTCCAGGGCCTCGCCCAGGCTCTGCGGCAGCATCTGCGAGCGCTCCGGGTCGTAGCCGTAGCCCACCAGGGCCTCCGGCGGCTCGATCTTGTTGCGGATGCCGAGCAGGGCGCCGGCGAGCATCCCCGCGATGGCGAGGTAGGAGTTCGCGCTGGCATCCCCCAGGCGCAGCTCGAGGCGGGTGGCCGCGCCGCGCTCCGGCGGGATGCGCAGCATCGCGCTGCGGTTGTCCAGCCCCCAGTCGATCAGCCACGGCGCGAGGGTGTCGGGGCCGAACCGCTTGTAGGAGTTGATCGTCGGGTTGGCCACGGCGGCGATCGCCGGCGCATGCGCGAGGATGCCGCCGATGGCGTGGCGGCACAGCTCGGAGAGGCCGTCGGGCGCGCTCGGGTCGTGGAACAGCGATGCGCCGTCCGCGTCGACGGCGGAGAAGTGCAGGTGGAAGCCCGAGCCGCCCTCGTCGTCGAACGGCTTGGGCATGAAGGTGGCCAGCTGGCCGCGACGTCGCGCCAGCTCCTTGACCGCGTCCTTGAACCGATGCGCGCGGTCGCCGGCATCGAGCGCCTCGGAGTGCCACATGTTGATCTCGTACTGGCCCGAGCTGAACTCGTGGTTGGCCGCCACCACGTCCAGCCCGTAGTTGCCCAGGTGGCGCAGCGACTCCAGCAGGGTGTTCTCCGGGTCGCCCTTGCGGCCGGTGGTGTAGACGTGGCCGAAGCTCTCGCCGTACCGCTTCCATCCCGAGGCCGCCGCCGCGTCGCGCTCCAGGACGTAGAACTCCAGCTCCGGCCCCACGATCGGCGTCAGGCCGAGCTCGCCGAACCGGGCCACCACCTGGCGCAGGACGGTGCGCGGGCTCTCCTGCGACGGGGTCCCGTCGGCGTTGTAGAGGTCGGCGATGCAGTGCGCCACGCCCGGCTCCCACGGCACCGGCTGGAGCGTGGCCAGATCCGGGAAGGCGATGATGTCGGGCAGGCCGGCCGAGATGCCACCGTCGAAGTCGACGACGCCACCGAGTGGGGTGGTGGCGTAGACCGACTTGCAGAACGCCACCCCGCCGCCGACGGTCCGGGCGAAGTGACTGGCCAGGACGTCGCGGCCACGGTCGACGCCGATGATGTCGGAGTAGCCGAGACGTACGACGTCGATGCCGTCCGTCGCCAGCTTGTCCTGCGTACCCGGGAGACCGGACGTGTCGAAGTGGCTCACGAGATGTCCTTCCAATCGTTTGGGTCCGAACAATAATCGTGTGGCCCGGCCCACACAACCCCCTCTTCCGCCCTTGTGGGGGAAGCGGCCTTCTCGTATCGTACGGATCCAAACGATCCTCAGGAGTGCACTGTGCCCGAGCTCAACGGCTTCCTCTTCCCGCGCACCGAGACCGGCCGCGCGACCCTGATCCCCCGGCCCCCGTGGCAGTACTCCGGCGACCTCCTCACGGTCGAGTACCGCACCGATCCGGCCAAGGTGAGGGCGCTGCTTCCCGAGCCGCTCGAACTGGCCCCCGAGGACCCGGGCGCCGTCGCACTGATCTGGGCCGACTGGCAGTCCTGCTCCAGCAGCCGCGAGGAGCTCCTCGACCCGATCCGCTCGCAGTACAAGGAGGCCTTCGTCGTCGTACGGTGCTCGTTCGGCGGCGTGACCTACTCGCGCTGCGTCTACATCTGGGTCGACAAGGACTTCGCCATCGGCCGCGGCCTGCACCAGGGCTACCCCAAGAAGCTCGGCTCGATGTGGCAGACCCGCCCGCACCCCTTCAGCCAGGCGGCCCCGCAGATCGGCCCCGGCGGGGTCTTCGGCGCCTCGCTGGCCGCCGGTGACCGGCGGCTCGCGGAGGTCGTGCTGACCCTGCGCGAGGAGTCCGAGACCAACGGCTTCGTCAACGGGCACCCGATGGCGCACCACCGGGTCCTGCCGGCGATCGCCGGAGGCGGCGACGCGTACGCCGAGCTCATCTCCTCGGGCGCCTCCTCCTTCGAGGCCGGCCCGGCCTGGTCGGGCGACGTCGATCTCAAGCTGTTCGAGTCACCGACCGAGGAGCTCGCCGACCTGCACGTCGAGGAGATCATCGGCGGCTACTACCGGCAGGTCGGCGTCATCTGGGACGGCGGCAACACGCTGGCACGGCAGACCGCCGACGGCTCCTGGGTGCCAGCGAACTAAGGTGCGTGCATGCCTGATCAGCACTCGCTCGCCGAGGTCGAGCGCGCGACGCGCGAACGAGTCCAGCACCTGCCGCTGGACTTCACCGCGTCGCACGCCCTGCTGAGTCTCTATCGCGCCGCCAACGCCGTACGGGGCCGGCTGACCAACGCCGTGCTGCGGCCCAACGACCTGACCTGGACCGGGTTCCTGGTGCTGTGGACGCTGTGGATCTGGGACTCGATGGAGACCCGCGAGGTCGCCGAGTCGGTCGGCATCAGCAAGGGCACCCTGACCGGCGTCTCCAAGACGCTGATCTCCCGCGGCCTGCTCGAGCGCATCCCGAGCACGGTGGACAGGCGGCTGGTCACCCTCAAGCTGAGCCCCGAGGGGGTGCGGCTGATGGAGCAGATCTATCCGGAGTTCAACAAGACCGAGTCGACGGTGGTCGCCGACCTGGACCAGGCACAGCTCGACACGATGACCGACGCGCTGCGGACGCTGGTGGAGTCCTCGGAGCGGTACTGACGCCATCGCTCGGCTCATCGTGGAGCGTTGTGCGCACCTGGTGCGCGCATCCCTCCACGATGATTTCCACAGGCGCCTGAACGGCGGGTTCGCGAGGTCGTCGCGCGGGGATCCTCCCGGCATGACTCCCGAGGAGCTCGCTCGCACCAAGGCGTCCCGTCTCACTGACGCCGCCGAGCGTCGCGCCGCGGACTTCGCCGCCACCCGGATCGGGCTCACGATGCTCCACCGCCACGGCGTGGTCACCCGAGGAGAGTTGCGCGCGGCGGGGCTGGACCGCTCCGACATCGACCGCCTGGTGCGTCGCCGCAGCCTGCGACAGATCCACCGCACGGTGTACGTCGATCACACCGGTGAGCTGACCTTCGACCAACGAGTCTGGGCGGCGGTGCTCGCCATCGCGCCTGCGGTCGTGTGCGGACGGACCCTGATCGCGCCGGATCCAGCGGCCGAGCTCGTCGACGTCGCAATCGACGCATCGCGCCGGGTCGCCGCCCCCGATGGAGTGCGAGTGCATCGGGTGCGCGGGTTGGACGCGGTGGCGCAGTGGAAGGCTGAACCGCCGCGGATGCGCCGCGAAGATGCTGTGCTGATGCTCGTCGACGTCGCGGCCACCGAGCTGGACGTCGTCCGTCTCCTCACCGATGCCGCCCGCTCGCGGGAGATCGGTGTCGACCGGCTCGTGTCAGCCCTGGGCAGACGTCGGCGGCTGCGGCGGCGCGCCTTCGTCGCGGCGCTCCTGGAGGATGTCGCCTCGGGTGTGCACTCGGTCCTCGAGCACGGCTACCTCACCCGCGTCGAACGTGCGCATGGTCTGCCATCCTCGACGCGACAGGTGCAGCGACGAACGCCCGGAGGCAACCAGTACCGCGATGTCGAGTACCTCGACTACGCCGTCGTGGTGGAGCTCGACGGGGTCCTGGGGCACTCCTCGTGGGAGGCACAGAACCGCGACGCCGACCGTGATCTGGCCGACGCGGCAGCGGCGATCGTCACCCTGAGGCTGCGCTGGCGCCAGGTCTTCGGCACCCCATGTGCGACTGCTCAGCGTGTCGCTACGGTGCTGCAACAGCGCGGCTGGCGCGGCACGCCGCTGGCGTGCGGACCGGCTTGCGCGGTCGGCGTCCCCTAGCGTGGAGGGTTGTGCGCACCTGGTGCGCTCCACCCTCCACGATCAGCGCGCGGCGTCGACCAGCGCCCGCAGCACCCCCAGCTGGGCGTCGTTCTGCGCCCAGGTGTCCTCGGGATGCCACTGCACCCCCAGGAACCAGCCCCGGGCACCGTCCAGCTCGACCGCCTCGATCACCTCGTCGGCGGCCCGCGCCACCACCCGCAGGCCGGCGCCGAGGGTGGCCAGGCACTGGTGGTGGTAGCAGCTGACGTCCAGCTTCTCCCCCAGCGCGCCGGCGAGGGCGGAGTCGGGGTCGACGGCCGTCGCGTGCACGCGATGACGGTGGTGGCGACCCTCGCCGTACGCGCCGTCCATGTCCTGCACGACGGTGCCGCCGAGGGCGGCGTTGACCACCTGCAGCCCCCGGCAGATCGCGAGCAGCGGGATCCCCCGCTCGAGCGCGACGCGCGCGAGCGCGAGGTCGAAGGCGTCCTGCTCCTCGTCGACGTCGTAGAGGGTCGGGTGCGGCTGCTGGCCCGTCCAGTGGGCGGCGAGGTCCCCGCCACCGGGCAGCAGTACGCCGTCGGCCAGCTCGAGTCGCGCCGCCACCTCGTCGAGGTCGGCGACGCCGCCGGGCGCGTGCGGGTGCAGCACCAGCGGCTCACCTCCCGCGGCCCAGACCCCCTCGAGGAGGTTGCGCGAGGTCACCTCGGCGCCGTACCGCAGCGCCGAGGCGCTCTGCGAGAACCGAGCCGGGATCACGATCCTCGGCCGGCGGCCGATCGTCTCAGCGGTGCTCATCGCTGCCCCTGCTCAATGCGTCGGCGGCTGCGGCTTGCGGATCCCGCGGAACTCCCAGTCGCCGCCCTTGGCCGTGGAGAGGACCTCCTCGGACTCGGTCGGCTGGGCGCCCACGTCGGTGCGGATCGGGGTGGGTCCGGACACGATGTGGTTGCGCAGCGTGCCCAGACCCTCGACCTCGACCTCGACGACGTCGCCGGGGTAGACGGTGCGAGAGATCGCCGGCGTGCCCGACAGCAGCAGGTCACCGGGGTGCAGGGTGATCGTGCGCGCGATGTCGGCGACGAGGTAGTGCATGTCCCACTCCATCTCGTCGGTGGTGCCGTCCTGCTTGACCTCGCCGTTGACCAGCGTGCGGATCCGCTTGCCGCGGAAGTCCCAGCCCTCGATCACGCCGGGCCCGACCGGGCACAGCGTGTCGGCGCCCTTGACCCGCAGCATCGACCCGGAGTCGGTGTCGCGGAAGTCGTGCAGGCCGTAGTCGTTGGCGACGGTGTAGCCGCGGATGTAGTCCCCCGCCTCTGCCGGAGAGATGTTGCGAGCGGTCCTGCCGATCACGATCGCGATCTCGCCCTCGTAGTTGAGCCACTGGCAGCCCTCGGGGCGCACCACGGCGGCGTCGTGAGCGTTGAGCGCTGTCACCGGCTTGTGGAAGTACGTCGGCGCCGGCGGCAGCGTGGTGCCGAACTCCTCGACCCGACTGGAGTAGTTCAGGTGCACGCAGATGATCTTCTGCGGGGTGACCGGCGGCAGGTGGATCGCGTCGGCGATGGCGACGACGCGGCCGTCGCCCGCGACCAGGTCCTCGCCGTCACGGACGACGTCGACGGCGTTGCCGTCGAGCAGGATGCGGCGGGTCTCGCGCAGGGTCATCGGGAGGTCTCTTTCTTCTCGGGTGGTCGTGAGGAGGTCAGCCCGCGGCGGGCACGTCGGCGCCCGCAAGGCCGGTCTGACGAGCGAACTCGGGGTCCGGCGGGGTCCGCTTGGGTGCAGGGAAGCCACCCTCGGGCCGGTCGAACCACAGGTGCACCTGGCCGGTGCCGACCGAGTTCTCGTACTCGCCGTACTGGCGCGCGGGGGCGGTGCAGGCCTCCTCGCCCAACGCCCCAGCCATCATCAGGTAGTGCATGAACTTCGCCTCGGGCCTGTAGCGGTAGAACTCGTCCATCGTGTCGAGCACACGCTCGTGGTCGCCGGCCTTGAACCACTCGATCCGTTCGAGGTCGGCCGCCAGCGCCTCGGGACTGAAGATGTGCTCGTGCCCGGCAGCCTCGTGGTCGCGCAGCTTGCGCAGCGGCCAGAACGTGTGTGAGAGCGCACCGGAGGCGATCAGCAGGACCTTGCGGTCCGATTCCGCGATGGCCTGGCCGAGGGCGCGGCCCAGCCGGTAGCAGTCCTCGGCGTCGGCGGTCTGGCACACGCCGATCGAGATCCACCGCTTCTCCGGCAGGCCTCGGCCCAGGAACTCCCACAGGTTGGTGGTGGCGTAGAAGATCGGCAGCGAGTGGTCCTCGATCGCCGTGATCCACGTCGAGTTCTCCGGCGCCTTGGCAGCGATCGCCTTGGCCAGCTCCGGGTCGCCCGCGAAGTCGTAGTGCCGCCGCTCCATCCCCCGCGGCAGCTCCTCGGAGGTGAACAGGCCGCTGCGCCGGTCCTGTGCTGTCACCACGAACTCCACGGTCGTGGCCCAGTGCGAGTCGAGGACGACGACGGTGTCGTAGTCGAGCGTGTCGAACACCTCGCGGCGCAGCTCGTGCAGGCCCGAGACCAGGGTGCTGTCCTCACCGTTGTTGAGCTCGCGACGGATCTCCTCGGGCAGGACGATCGTCGGGACGTGCGCCAGCAGACCGGCGCCCACCACCTCACCCATGACTCACTCCTTCCAGCCGCCGGGGCTGAACACGCTGTTCTTGATGTCGGTGTAGAAGTCGAAGGACCACAGGCCGCCCTCCCGACCGATGCCGGACTTGCCGTTGCCGCCGAAGGGGGCCTCCAGGTCGCGGACGAAGAAGCAGTTGACCCAGACCGTCCCGGCGTCGAGCTGGGCCGAGACCCGCTCCGCCGCCTCCTTGCTCCCGGTGACGAGCGTGGCGGCCAGCCCGAAGCGGGTGTCGTTCGCCTTGGCCACTGCCTCCTCCTCGGTCTCGAAGGACTGGATCGTGACGACCGGCCCGAAGACCTCCTCGGTCATGATCTCGGCGTCCTCGGGCGCGCCGACCAGGATCGTGGGCCGGAAGTACAGGCCGCCGAGATCCTCGTTCGGGCCGCCGCCCAGCAGCGCCGTGGCACCGTCGGCCAGGGCCCGGTCCACGAAGCCGCTGATCTGGTCGAAGTGCCGGCGCGAGATGAGCGCGGAGACGTCGGTGCCCTCCTCGCGGGGATCACCCTGGACCAGCTTCTCGGCACCGGCCACGACCCGGGCGGTGAACTCCTCGACCAGCGAGGAGTGCACCAGCATCCGAGCCGCCTTGAGGCAGACCTGGCCGGCGTTGTCGAACTGCTCCACGGCGATCTCGACGGCGAGGTCGAGGTCGGCGTCCTCGAGCACGACCAGCGGCGACTTGCCGCCGAGCTCGTAGGAGAGGGGCACGATGTTCTCCGCCGCAGCCTTGGCGATCACGCCGGCGGTCGGCACCGAGCCGGTGAACGCGAGCCGGTTGATGCCGGGGTGCGCGGTGAGCGGTGCACCAGCCTCGGCGCCGGTGCCCTGCACGACGTTGAACACACCGTCGGGGACGCCCGCCTCGTGCATGATGTCGGCCAGCAGGCTGGCGGTCAGCGGCGCCCACTCCGGCGGCTTGACGACGACGGTGTTGCCCGCAGCGAGCGCCGGGCCGATCCGCCAGGTGGCGAGCATCAGCGGTGCGTTCCACGGCGTGATGATCGCTACCACCCCGGCGGGGTCGTAGCTGATCCGCTGGCGGTGGCCGCGACCCGGCACCTCCATGTCCGGGTGGGAGAGCTTGTGCTCGGCGAAGTCGGCGAAGGCGCGGAAGTTCATCGCCACCCGCGGCATGACGCCGCGGCGGTGGCTGCGGATGAGCGAGCCGTTGTCACGCGTCTCCACCCGGGCGAGATCCTCGATCCGCGCCTCGATGCCCTCGGCGACGCGTCGCAGGATCGCCGCGCGCCCCGCGACGCCGAGCGCGGCCCAGGTCGGGAAGGCAGCCCGAGCGGCCGCCACGGCCCGGTCCACCTCGTCGGCGCCGGCGGCGTGCACCCGCGCGATGACCGTCTCGTCGATCGGGGAGATGTCGTCGAAGGTCCGGTCCGAGGCGACGCGCTCGCCGCCGATCCAGTGGCGGACATCGACATCGACACCCTCGACGGTGGCGATGTGCTCATTCCTGGGCAGGTCCATGGCTCCTCCATCAGCGGCGCGGCACTGCGCCCCCACGATCGTTTGGATCCAAACGTATTGCTCGGGACCGCGGTGGTCAAGGCAATCGTTTGGCAACAAACATTTTTCCCAGAACCTCTCGACAGGTCGTTTGGAAGCAAACTACTGTGCGTGCGCTACATCACAAACCCGTGCGTCACCGCCCCAGGAGGTTCCCGATGACCGCACCCACTGAGCCTGCCGCTCCCGGCTCCGACACCGGCGAGAGCCTGGCCGCCAACCGCCTCGGCATCGCCGGCATCGTCTTCTTCGTGGTCGCCGCCGCAGCACCGCTCGTCGGCATGACCGGCGCGGTACCGGTGGCCATCGGCCTCGGCAACGGCGCCGGCGCTCCGGGCGCCTACCTGGTGGCCGGCATCGTGCTCCTCCTCTTCAGCGTCGGCTACTCGACGATGAGCCACGAGGTCAGCAACGCCGGCGCGTTCTACGCCTACGTCGGCCGCGGACTCGGCAGCGTCGCAGGCGTCGGCTCGGCCTTCGTCTCGCTGGTCGCCTATCTCGCCGTGCAACTGGCCATCTACGGGTTCTTCGGCTCCGTCGCCGCCACGCAGCTCAACGACAAGCTCGGCACCAACTTCCACTGGTGGGTGTGGTGCCTCATCGCCTGGGCCGTCGTCACGGCCCTCTCGATCCTGCAGGTCGACATCGGCGCCAAGGTGCTGGGGCTGCTGATGGGCCTGGAGGTGCTCTCCCTCTTCGTCACGGCGCTTGCCGTGATCTTCCAGGGCGGCGGCCCCGACGGCCTCGACCTCGCCGCCTCGTTCGCCCCGAGCCACGTCTTCGCCGGCGGGCTCAACGGCGGCGCCGGGATCGCGCTGGCCTTCGCCTTCGCCTCCTTCATCGGGTTCGAGGCGACAGCCATCTACGCCGAGGAGACGAAGGATCCCAAGCGGGCGGTCCCGATCGCCACCTACACCGCGATCGTGCTCATCGCCGCGCTCTTCGCCCTGACCTCGTGGGCGATCGTCAGCGGCATCGGCAGCGACCACCCGGTCGACAACGTCATGAAGATCTCCGACGGCCTGGCCAACCCGGCCGAGGTGGTCTACTCCGTGGCCCGCGAGTTCGTCGGCGGCTGGATGGCCACCTTGATGAGCTGGCTGGTGCTCAGCTCGCTCTTCGCCGGGCTGCTCGCGTTCCAGAACAGCGCCGCACGCTACTTCTTCGCCCTCGGCCGCGCCCGGGTCCTCCCGCGCGCGCTCGACCGGGTCAACCGGCACGGTGCCCCGGTCTACGGCGCCGTCGCCACCTCGGTCGTCGCGGGCGCGGTGATCGTGATCTTCGCCGCGGCCCACAAGGACCCGTTCCTGAACATGTTCAGCTGGTTCAGCTCGATGACGGTCCTGGCGATCCTGCTGGTCGAGGCCCTGGTCTCGCTCTCGGTGATCGTCTATTTCCGCAACGCGCCGCACTGGTGGAAGACGATCCTCGCGCCGGTCCTCTCGATCATCGGGCTGGGCATGGCGTTCTACCTCGTGATGGCCCGATTCGGCCTGCTCGCCGGCACCGTCGCCAAGGGCGTCGACCCGACCACCCAGTCCTTCGGTCTGAGCACGCTCGGCTGGTTCCTGGTCCTGCTGCCCGCGATCAGCCTGGTCGTCGGCCTGGTCGTCGGCGCCCTGCGCCGGAGCACCGAGAACGCCGACGCGATGGCCGACTTGGTCAGCTGATCCCGCGAGAGGTCACTTTCGGCGGGTTCAAACGTCAGGAATGGCGGGTCGAGTGGGCACTCGACCCGCCGTTCCTGACGTCTCGACCCGCCATTCCTGACGTCTCGACCCGCCGTTCCTGACGTCTCGAGCTATTCGCGCGGCACGCCGTAGTGCGCGGTCGCCCAGCCGCTCAGCCGTACGGCGATGGCCTGCAGCGAGTACGTCGCCACGCTGCGCCCGTCCCAGGCCGCCACCAGCCGCACGCTGAGGTCCGCCGCCTGCTGCCCGCGCAGCCCGATGGCGAGAGGCACCAGCCCGAACCGGGCGTCGTCGGAGACCACTGCCACCCCGCGCCCCGAGGCGGCGAGCGCCTGGGCGACGGTGCCGTTGGCGACCTCGGCGAAGTCCGGCGCCGAGAGACCTGAGGAGACCAAGGCCGCGTCGAGCGACTCCCGCGCGGTGAACGTCGAAGGCAATCCGATCAGCGGGCGCTGGACGAGTTCCTCGAGCGGGACCCGGACGCGGGTCGCCCAGGGGTCCTCGGCGCGGACGTAGGCCAGCACCGGCAGGACCGCCAGCGGCAGCCAGCGGTAGGGCCGGCCCGGCCGATCGGTGCCGATCGCCAGGTCGGCGCCCGCCTCCAGCATCGAGGTGGTGGAGAGCCCGTCGCCCGCGACCACGTCGACGACCGGCTCGTCGGGCGCCATCGTCGCCACGAAGGGCGAGACCACGTCGGTCATCGTCACCATCGGCGCCGCCACCCGGAGCCGCGAGATCCGACCCTGCGCGTGGTAGGCCGCCGTCGCCTCGAGCGCCGCGGCGTCGGCGAGCAGACGGCGTACGGCGGGCAGCAGCTCGCGACCGGTCCTGCTCAGCCGCAGCCGCCCCGCGCCCCGCTCGAAGAGCTCGACGCCGAGCTCGTCCTCCAGCTGGCGAAGCTGGCGGGACAGCGCCGGTTGGGTCACGTGCACCCGCTCCGCCGCCGCGCTGACGCTGCCCGCGTCGGCGACGGCGACCAGGTAGTGCAGGTGGCGCAGCTGCATCATGCCTCCTGGGCATGGGAAGGAGTCGGAAGAAGTATTGGACAGCATAGGAGGCCCGGCGCAGACTGGCGGTATGACCACCTCCACCGACACCAGCACCCTCAACGGGGTGGCCCAGGAGCGCCGCCTCGTCACCGACCTCCCGGGTCCGCGCTCGACCGAGCTGATGGCCCGCAAGCAGGCGGCCGTGGCCGCCGGCGTCGGCACCACCATGCCGGTCTTCGCCGAGCGTGCGGCCGGCGGCATCGTCGTCGACGTCGACGGCAACCACCTCATCGACCTGGGCTCGGGCATCGCCGTCACGACCGTGGGCAGCTCGGCGCCCGCCGTCGTGGAGCGCGCGAAGGCGCAGCTCGACGCCTTCACCCACACCTGCTTCATGGTGACGCCGTACGACGCCTACGTGGAGGTCTGCGAGGCACTGTCCGAGCTGACGCCCGGCACCCACGCGAAGAAGTCGGCGCTGTTCAACTCCGGCGCCGAGGCCGTCGAGAACGCCGTCAAGATCGCCCGCGCCTACACCAAGCGCGACGCGGTCGTCGTCTTCGACCACGCCTACCACGGCCGGACCAACCTCACGATGGCGATGACGGCCAAGCAGATGCCCTACAAGCACGGCTTCGGTCCCTTCGCCGGCGAGGTCTACCGCGCCCCGATGTCCTACCCGCTGCGCGACGGCGGCCTGTCCGGCGCCGAGGCCGCGGCCCGCGCCATCGACGTGATCGAGAAGCAGGTCGGCGGCGACCAGGTCGCCTGCGTCGTGATCGAGCCGATCCAGGGCGAGGGCGGCTTCATCGTCCCCGCCGACGGCTTCCTGACGGCCATCGCCGCCTGGTGCACCGCGAACGGCGTCGTCTTCGTCGCCGACGAGATCCAGGCCGGCTTCTGCCGCACCGGCGAGTGGTTCGCCGTGCAGCACGAGGGCGTCGTCCCCGACCTGATCACCACCGCCAAGGGCATCGCCGGCGGCCTGCCGCTGGCGGCGGTCACCGGCCGCGCCGAGATCATGGACTCCGTCCACGGCGGCGGCCTGGGCGGCACGTACGGCGGGAACCCCGTCGCGGCGGCGGCGGCCCTCGGCGCCATCGCCGAGATGAAGGAGCACGACCTCAACGCCCGGGCGCGCGAGATCGAGGAGATCCTCACCAGCCGCCTCGCCAAGCTGCAGTCCGAGCACCCCGCCCTCGCCGACATCCGCGGGCGCGGCGCCATGGTCGCCGTCGAGCTGTGCAAGCCCGGCACCACCGAGCCCGACGCCGAGCTCACCAAGGCGATCGCCTCGGCCGCCCACCAGGCCGGCGTCATCGTGCTGACCTGCGGCACCTACGGCAACGTCTTCCGGTTCCTGCCGCCGCTGAGCATCAGTGACGCCCTGCTCCACGAGGCGTTCGACATCCTCGAGCAGATCGTGGGTGACCTCGCGTGAGCAAGCGTTTCACCGTCGAGGACCCGGCAACGCTCGAGCCGATCGAGGAGGTCCCCGACCTGGGCGTCGAGGACGCCGTCAGAGCCGTCGACGTCGCCCACGCCGCCTTCGGCGAGTGGGCCGCCACGGCACCCCGCCGGCGCAGCGACGTGCTGCGCAAGACGTTCGAGCTCATGCTGCGCGATCGGGACCGGCTCGCGACCCTGATCTCGCGGGAGAACGGCAAGTCGCTCGCCGACGCAGGCGCCGAGGTCACCTACGCCGCCGAGTTCTTCCGCTGGTTCAGCGAGGAGGCGGTCCGTCCTGGCGGCGACTACGGCGAGTCCCCCGCCGGCGGCACCCGCACCATCGTCACCCACCGTCCCGTCGGGGTGGCGGCGCTGGTGACCCCGTGGAACTTCCCGGCCGCCATGGCGACCCGCAAGATCGGTCCGGCGCTCGCCGCCGGCTGCACCGCCGTGCTCAAGCCGGCCGAGGAGACCCCGTTGACGGCGCTCGCCATCGGCGAGCTGCTGATCGAGGCGGGTCTGCCCGAGGGCGCGCTGCAGATCGTCCCGACCACCAACGCCCCCGACGTCGTGGGCGCCTGGCTGAACGACGCCCGGGTGCGCAAGATCTCCTTCACCGGCTCGACCGGGGTCGGCCGGCAGCTGCTCAAGCAGGCCGCCGAGCGCGTCGTCAACGCCTCGATGGAGCTCGGCGGTAACGCCCCGTTCGTGGTCGCCGAGGACGCCGACCTCGATGCTGCGGTGGCGGGCGCGATGATCGCCAAGTTCCGCAACGGCGGGCAGGCCTGCACCGCCGCCAACCGGCTCTACGTGCACAGCGCCGTCGCCGAGGAGTTCTCCGCCCGGCTCGGCGCCGCGATCGAGAAGCTCGCCGTCGGCAGCGCGATGGACGGCGCCGAGATCGGCCCGCTGATCACGGCCCGGGCGCTGCAGCGGACCACCGCGACCCTGGACGCCGCCGTCGACGCCGGCGCCCGGATCGCCGCCCAGGCCCAGCTGCCGGACCTGCCCGGCCACTTCCTCGCACCGACGCTGCTCACCGAGGTCGACCCCGCTGCCGCGGTGGTCAACGACGAGCTCTTCGCCCCGATCGCCCCGGTGGTGACCTGGGAGGACGACGAGCAGCTGCTGGCCTACGTCAACGGCAGCGAGTACGGCCTGGCGGCGTACGTCTTCTCCGGCGACCTCAAGCGGGCGATCAGCCTCGCCGAGCGCTTCGACGCGGGCATGGTCGGCGTCAATCGCGGCCTGGTCTCCGACCCGGCCGCGCCGTTCGGCGGCGTGAAGCAGAGCGGCCTGGGTCGCGAGGGTGCCCGCGAGGGCCTGCTCGCCTTCACCGAGACGCAGTACCTCAGCGTGGACTGGAGCTGAGCCGATGACCGACACGGAGACGCAGGCAGCCCGCATCGAGCACGACCTGCTCGGCGATCGGGAAGTTCCCGCGGAGGTCTACTGGGGCGTGCACACCCTGCGGGCCCTGGAGAACTTCCCCATCACCGGCATCGCGATCGGCTCCAGCCCCTACCTGACCGAGGCACTCGCCTCGGTGAAGGAGGCGGCCGCGTGCGCCAACCACGACCTCGGCCTGCTCGACGACGAGCGGTTCGCGGCGATCCAGACGGCGTGCGCGGAGATCCGCGGCGGGGCGCTGGCCTCCCAGTTCGTCGTGGACGTCATCCAGGGCGGAGCCGGCACCTCGACCAACATGAACGCCAACGAGGTCATCGCCAACCGGGCGCTCGAACTGCTGGGTCACCCCAAGGGCAGCTACGACGTGCTGCACCCCAACGAGCACGTCAACCTCAGCCAGTCGACGAACGACGTCTACCCGACCGCCGTCAAGATCGCGATCGTCAAGGCGACCTACGCGCTGCTCGAGGCGATGGCACAGCTCGAGGCCAGCTTCGCCCGCAAGGCCGAGGAGTTCCACGACGTCTTGAAGATGGGTCGCACCCAGCTGCAGGACGCCGTACCGATGACGCTCGGCCAGGAGTTCAACGCCTATGCCGTCATGCTCGGCGAGGACCGCGCCCGGTTGGCCGAGGCCGTCGCGATGCTCTACGAGATCAACCTCGGCGCGACGGCGATCGGCACCCAGCTCAACGCCCCCGCCGGGTACGTCGAGGCGGCCCGCGCCCACCTCGCCCGCATCACCGAGCTTCCGCTCGTGACGGCCGCCGACCTGGTGGAGGCCACCCAGGACTGCGGTGCCTTCGTCCACCTCTCCGGCGTGCTCAAGCGGGTCGCGGTGAAGATCAGCAAGGTCTGCAACGACCTGCGGCTGCTCTCCTCCGGTCCGCGCGCCGGTCTGGGCGAGATCAACCTGCCGGCCCGCCAGGCCGGGTCCAGCATCATGCCGGGCAAGGTCAACCCGGTGATCCCCGAGGTGGTCAACCAGGTGGCCTTCGAGGTGATCGGCTTCGACGTCACCGTCTCGATGGCGGCCGAGGCCGGCCAGCTCCAGCTCAACGCCTTCGAGCCGGTGATCGGCTACTCGCTCTCCGCCGGGTTGTGGCGGATGCGGCAGGCGATGATCGTGCTGGCGGAGAAGTGCGTGGACGGCATCACCGCCAACCGGGAGGTGCTCCGCCTGGCGGTGGAGAACTCGATCGGCCTGGTGACCGCGCTCAACCCCTACATCGGCTACCGCGCCGCGACCGAGATCGCCCAGGAGGCGCTCGTCACCGGCCGCGGTGTCGCCGAGCTGGTCGTCGAGCGCGGCCTGATGGATGCCGGACAGCTGGCCGAGGTGCTGCGGCCGGAGGTGCTGGCCAACCTGCAGCGGCCGACGCCGGCCTCCGCGCTGGAGGCCTGAGCGGCGAAGACGACCCCAGGGGCCCTCGATCTCACGGAGATCGGGGGCCTCTGGGCTGCTGTGCAGCTGCCGGCACCGTCACCGTGCCGCTCCGGCTGAGGGGGATTTCTCCGTTCCTTCGCACACCGGCTCAGGTCCCCCGGCGGTCCGCCGATGGAGCCGGTGAGCAAGGAACGCTCAAGACCGGAGCCGACGGATCGGCACAGTGTCATCACCAGAAAGTCCCGTGCCTTGAGTGCTACCCGTTCCGCGGCCGATCGCGGCCTGCGCGCCGTCGCGCGGGTGCGCGGCGTGCGGGAGCACGACAGCCGGCTGGGTCTGCAGCTGGCGCTGGCCGAGCAGCAGGCGCTCGAGGAGCGCGTGAGCACGCTGCACGACCGACTGGCCGCACTTCCGGGCGACGGCGCACGCACGCCGGCCGAGCTGCTGGTCCTCCGGTCCGGCGCCTCCGCGCTCGGTGCCCACCTGCGCGATGCCCGCGACGAGGCCACCTCCCACCACGCGGTGGTCGAGGGTGCCCGCGACCGCTGGCACGCCGACAAGGCCCAGCTCTCGGCGGTGGAGAACCTGTTGGAGCGCCGGGCCGCCCGCCGCCGCGCCGAGCGGGCCAAGGCGGAGGCCAAGGAGCTCGACGACCTCGCGTCGGTGCGCTGGGCCCGGGAGGCACGGCGATGAGCAGCATGACCGTCGAAGCCAGCGGCCTGAGCGAGATCAGCAGCCGGATCGAGCAGATCCAGAGCCAGCTCGCGGCCCTGAGCGGCACGACCACGACCGCCGCCACCACCGATACGACCTCCTCCGACTTCTCCACCGCGCTGCGTGCGGCGACCACGAGCACCGGCACCGCCAGCACCGGTCTGGTCGCGACCAACGACGGCACCAGCATCGCCCCGCCCCCGGGCTACGGCACCTCCAGCGGTGCCACCGGCAGCGACGTCGTCACCGACGCCCGCCGCTACCTCGGTGTGCCCTACCTGTGGGGCGGGACGGACCCGAGCAAGGGGCTCGACTGCAGCGGCCTGGTCCAGCAGGTCTACGGCGACCTCGGCATCGACCTCCCCCGCGTCTCGCGCGACCAGGCAGGAGTCGGTACGTCGGTCGGCAGCCTCGCCGACGCCCAGCCCGGCGACCTGCTCTTCTTCGGCTCCCCGATCTACCACGTCGCCATCTACGAGGGTGACGGGATGATGATCGAGGCCCCGCACACCGGCCAGAGCGTCAAGGAGATCAAGGTCGCCGACTTCGGCGAGCCGGTCTCGAAGATCCAGCGCGTGCTCGGCACCTCCGCCGACACCTCAGCCCGGGTCCCGGCGCTCGGCGCAACGGCTACGGCCGGTGGCTCGAGCGGCGTCGGCAGCGCGACGCCGTACGCGTCGGTGATCAACGCCGCCGCGGCGCGCACCGGCGTGCCGGCCGACCTCATCGCCGCCGTCGCCAAGCAGGAGTCGGGCTTCAACGCCAGCGCTGTCAGCCGGGCCGGAGCCGAGGGCATCATGCAGCTGATGCCGGCCACCGCGAAGGGGCTCGGTGTCACCGACCCGCTCGACGCCACCCAGTCGATCAACGGCGGCGCCGACTACCTGGCCAGCCTGCTGAAGCGTTTCGGCGGCAGCACCACGCTGGCGGTGGCGGCCTACAACGCCGGTCCCGGCGCCGTGCTCAAGTACGGCGGCGTCCCGCCGTACGCCGAGACGCAGAGCTACGTCCGCAACGTCCTCGCCCTGACGGAGGCCACGTGAGCATCACCCCCTTCCTGACCACGTCGACGGGGTCGACGGGTTCGACGGGTTCGACGGGTCACAAGGCCGCCGGTGCCCTCGGCAAGCACGGCCAGGGCGGCCAGAACGGCCAGGGCTCCCCCGCCGGCGCCGACAGCGCGCTCGGCTTCCTGGCGCAGCTCGCCGCCGCCGTCGGCAGCGTCGGCCCGCTGGGACAGAACCTCGCCGTCCCCGGCATGCCCACGGGCGTCCCCGGCGCGACCGGTACTGGAGCGGGTACGGCGAGCGCGGCGGCCCTCGCCGTCGCGCAGACCCCGACCGGCAGCCCGCAGGCCGCGCCGCCCGCGTCCGGCGACCCGACGTCGGCCCAGGCCGGCGGCACGCCAGGCATCACCACCGGCATCACCACCGGCATGACCACCGGGGCGCTTCAGCAGGCCGGTGCGTCGATGCTGACCCGGCTGACCGGCGGCCTTCCCGCGCAGTCCGGTGCGACAGGATCAGGCTCCGACGACGCGGCCGCCCCTGCCAACGGTGCCGCGACGACCACCTCGGCGACGCCCACTCAGACCCCCGCGAGCGATGCCGGCACCCTGACCGCCCAGCTGGCCGCCCAGCTGACCGGCGAGCTGACCACCACTGCCCCACAGACGACATCGCATCGCCACGGCGCTCAGGCGGTGACGGCGACCGGCTCGGCGAAGACCGGCGACGCCGCCGACGCGCTGTCGAGCGGGTCGACCGCGTCGTCGGGGTCGGCCGACGCAACGACGACCTCGGCGACCTCGGCGACCGACCCGGCGTCGCTCACCGTCGGTCCGGCGGCCACGGCGGTGTCCGCCGATGCCCTCGCCTCCATCGCGGCGACCGCGGCCGGCGCCGACGCTCTCGCCGCCGCCGGAACCGCCGGCTCGGTGGCGGACCCCCAGCCCGAGCAGACCGCTGCCGTGCTTCGCCAGGTCTTCCCCGAGGTGACCCGGGTCGCCGGCGGCAGCCCGGGCACCCACCGACTCGCCATCACCCTGCACCCCGAGGAGCTCGGCGAGGTGCGGGTCACCGTCGTCGTCCGGGCGGGCTCTGTCCAGGTCGACGTCGCCACCGACCCCATCAACGGCGCTGCCCGCACCGCCCTGGAGCACGGCGCACCCGAGCTGCGCCGGCTGCTGGAGGCGGTGGGCACCGACGCCGACGTGCGGTTCCGCGACCTCGGCACCAGCGCGACGCTCACCAACACCGGCAACGGTGGTACCGGCAGTGCCACCGACGGCGGCCGGCAGCAGTCCTTCGCCCAGGCCCAAGCGCAGGCCCAGGCCCAGGCCCAGGCCGACACGAGCGGCGGCGGCCGCGGCCGCGCGGCGTCGTACGGCTCCTCCGACCAGCCCGTCGTGCGCGACGCCCCCGCCGCACTCGAGTCCGACCCGTCCGACCCGTCCGTCCCGACCGCTCGTCGCGCCAGCTCCGGCGTGGACCAGCTGATCTGACCAGAGGAGACATCCCGTGAGCGTGACCCCGATCAGCAGCGACAACGGCATCTTCGCTGCCAACGCCGCCTCGTCGGCGAGCGGCAGCAGCTCCACCAGCGAGGACTCGGACATGTTCCTCCAGCTGATGGTGGCGCAGATGAAGTACCAGGACCCGATGAACCCGACGGACACCTCCACCATGCTCACCCAGAACGCCACCTTCACCGAGGTCCAGGCGATCCAGGAGATGCAGAGCGAGATGGGCATGGTGCTCTCCAGCCAGCTCGCGTTCGGCTCCGCGGCGATGATCGGGAAGAACGTCAGCTGGGTCGACGCCAACGGCAAGACCCAGTCCGGCACCGTCTCGGGTGTCTCCTACACCACCTCGGGACCCG